>PLZP01000117.1 GCA_003152215.1 Acidimicrobiaceae bacterium
GGGTTTGTCAAGTTACACGTCACCGAGTAGCCACTCCTCGCGACATCCGCCAATGGTCCAAATCCACGGCAGAATGGTGACTATGTGTGGACGCGTCGCCCTCTTCACGCCGCCAATTCGCCTGGCGCGCCTCCTCGATGCCGCCCTCGCGGCCGGCCTCGATCCCGATGCCACACCGAGTTGGAACATTGGACCCCAGCGCCGCCTCTTCGCCGTAGCTGAGCAGAACGACGAGCGGATTCTCGACCGCTACCGCTGGGGACTGGTGCCCAGTTGGTCCAAGGACCCCAAGATCGGCAGTCGGCTCTTCAACGCACGCGCGGAGACCGTCGCGGAGAAGCCCTCCTTTCGCAGCGCCTTCGCGAAGCGACCGTGTGTCATCCCCGTCGACGGTTTCTACGAATGGGACCACCGTCCCGGTCGCGCGAAGCAACCGAATTTCTTCACGCGCGTCGACGGTGCGCCGCTCCTCATGGCCGGGCTCTACGAGTACTGGCGCAACCCCGAAGAGCCCGAGGATGCGGCGTCGCACAAGACGTGCACCATCATCACCACGACGCCCAGTGAGGACATGGACGAGATCCACGACCGCATGCCGGTCGTGCTCGACGCGGACGACGTCGAGACCTGGCTCAACGTGCGCGAGCACGAGCCCGACGAACGTGCACTACTACTTCGACCGTCGCCTAAGGGCACGCTCTCGCACTACAGCGTCGACAAGGCGGTCGGATCGGTGAAGAATGACGGACCACAGCTCATCGAACCGTTGGGGTCCGAATCCCTGTTTTAGCTTTTCAAAAGCCGAAAACCCCGAGTGACCAGTGAGTCGAAACTCACCCGCCCCTCGGGGTTCCCGAAGGCACATCACTCGCTGACCCGTGTCGGACAGGCCACCGCTTGACGGCTGGCACTCCACGTCATTTGTCGTTACAAACTGCGGACCGAACTCCGCTGCCCGTTGGGGGGGTTCTGTTCCTCTTTCAAGGCCCCTCTCCCCTCCTGGTCTGATTCCCCTTGCGGTTCCTCTTCCCATCGACAGGTGCTACGTGGACTACGAGAGACACTCTGCCAGACCCTTTTGGCTGGTGACGGGTCGAAACGCGATATCAGGAACTTTTGCCCAATAGTCGTGAACTTATCCACCGGTTTCTTGACGAAGGGCACAATAATCAACCAATTAGTCGCAAGTTTTCAACAGGTCAGCGAAGCCTTCGAACTGCCTGCGACGCCCATTCGTCACCGGGAAGTCAACCTTTTCAGACATGTCGACGGCGCCACGAATTCCATCAATGAGAACGGTGCCCGAAAGTGCGTGTTCTATCGTCCCACCTATGCACGCAGTCCCATCTCGTACCGACGCCACGCCCCCACACGTCGCGGTGCACACGTTGCAACGCGCACTTTTGATCTACATGCCATGACGATTCTCTTCGCACTCCTCACGTCGCTCACGAACGCGCTCGCCGTGGCGCTGCAACACATTGCGAGCACGAGTGACACGAAGAAATCATCGGGTTGGAAGTTCGTCGTGTATCTCTTCACGCACCCGCTGTGGCTTCTCGGCTGGCTCGCACTCTGTGGCTCACTCGTCTTTCAGGCCTTGGCGTTGCACTTCGGCCCGCTCTCGGTCGTGCAACCGGTGCTCGTGACCGAGCTCATCGTCGCGCTCGTGCTGCGCCAGTTGTGGTTGCGCCAATCGATACGAATGGTGACTTGGATGGCGGCGGTCGTCACGGGCGGTGGACTCGTGATCTTTCTCGTGGCGACCTCACCGCACGCGCACGGTCTCGCACCGAGATCGTCCGCGTGGACGACTCCCTCACTTGTTTGCGTCGCCCTTGTGGCGTTACTCATCGTGCTCGCCCAACGCGGTTCTCCTTCGCGCAAAGCCGCACTGTTCGCCAGCGCGACGGCGGTCATGTGGGCGCTCGAGGCGACGTTCATCAAGGCCACCACGGACTCCATCAGTGCTCTGGGCTTCTGGGGCGCGTTCGGGCGGTGGCCCATCTATGCATTGATCATTGGTGGAATCCTCGGGCTCTTGTGCGAGCAGGCAGCGTTGCACGTGGGTCCCCTCAGTGTGTCCCAGCCGTTCATTGTGATCGTCGACCCGGTGGTGAGTGTCGCGCTCGGGATCTGGATCTATCACGAACGTCTTCGTGCCGGCGCCGTGCATTTGAGCATCGGCGTTCTCGCCTTCGCCGTGATGTGCGCTGGCGTGGTCGTACTTACCCGCACGGCCCCCACTTCAATGGCAGCCGATTTCCCGCGCCTCTAACGCGCCGCTCCCCGTGGATTATGGTGCGACCATGACAATGTTCACGATGGTCCGCCGTGCCCGGGGAACTCACACGCTGGGGATGGCACCAACTTCATAGCCGTTGGGCGCAACGCTTGGTTGACGACGCGGGAGTTCGCCGAGGCGATCTCGTGCTCGATCTTGGGGCTGGCACCGGCGCTCTCACAGATCCACTTGTTCGCACCGGTGCGACCGTGCTCGCGTTCGAGCTACATCCGCAACGGGTCGACGAACTGCGCGCTCGCTTCGCTGGTAGCGCGGTCAAGGTCATTCGCGCGGACGTCACAAACCTGCGCCTGCCGAGCCGCCCGTTCCACGTGGTGTCGAATCCACCCTTCGCTGCGTCGGTCGCGATCCTTCGACGTTTGACG
>PLZP01000114.1 GCA_003152215.1 Acidimicrobiaceae bacterium
TTCAGTCCGAAATCGGCTCGAGCGAGGCCGTGGTGGTCGCCACCCGCGCCGTACCAGGAGTCCTGGAGTCCTTTGAAGTCACCGGTCCCTACGACGTCATCGTGCGTTGTTCGGCCGAGAGCGTCGACGACTTGGGCAAGTTCATTGTCGGGGCGATCCAAAAGGTGCCAGGGATCACCCGCACCCTGACCTGCCCCGTCGTCAATATCTAGCCGAAGGCTCCCTGGGCGCGCAGCGCCTCTTGGCGCATTTCGTCCACACCCCAACTCGCGAGGCCCGTTCGCGTCCCCGAGCCCGGCTTGCCCGGTGGTTGACCGAGTGCCCCCGGTGTCTTTGAAAATCGCGGCGCCGGGAGCGGCTGCACGACACCCTCAGTGGAGAAGACCTCGCGTGCCGTGTTGTACTGGTGCTGCGTGGCTTCACGTGGACTGAGCACCGGCGTGACGCACGCGTCGACGCCGGCGAAGATTCCCGTCCACTCGTCGCGCGACTTCTCACGGAAGAGCGCGGCGAATCGTTCCTTCATGCCGGGCCACGCATCACGGTCGAACTGCGCGGGCAACTCCTCGCCGTCGAGACCGAGCCCGTCGAGCAACGCGTCATAGAACTTCGCTTCGATCGCGCCAACTGCCACGTACTGGAGATCTTTGGTTTCGTAGACCTCGTAGAACGGAGCGCCCGAGTCGAGCAGATTCGTGCCACGCTCGTCGTGCCAGAGGCCGGCGTTCATCATGGCGTGGGTCATCGTGAGCAGTGAGGCCGAGCCGTCGACCATCGCCGCGTCCACCACCTGTCCCTCACCCGTTTCGCGTGCCGACAGCACGGCGGCGAGGACACCAAAGACCAGAAACATCGCACCGCCGCCAAAGTCGCCGACCAGATTGAGCGGCGGTACGGGCCGCTCTCCTTTGCGACCCACGGGCCATAGCGCCCCCGACACGGCGATGTAGTTGATGTCGTGACCGGCGCGATCCGCCAACGGGCCAACCTGTCCGTAACCCGTCATGCGGCCGTAGACCAACTTGGGATTGCGCTTCGCGACGTCGAGCGGTCCCACTCCGAGTCGCTCGGTGACCCCCGGACGAAAGCCCTCAATGAGGACATCGGCCTGCTCGCAGAGTTCCAGAATGAGCGCGCGACCGGCGTCACTCTTTAGGTCAACGGCAACTGACGGACGAGATCGATTGAGCAAATCCCACGTCGGCTCCTGGTCAGCGTCCACGTCGCCACGTTCAATGCGCAAGATATCCGCGCCGAGGTCGGCCATCAGCATGCACGCGTAGGGGCTCGGTCCAATGCCGGCTAACTCAACAACCTTGAGTCCGTCAAGTGGTCCGCTCACAAGGTCAGTCTAGGTTCGCGACGAAATGATTCTTAGTCCCACCAGAGGTCGTGACCTAGTACACCCTTCCCAATGAGACCCAACTGGACTTGACTCGTGCCTTCGACAATGGTGAGTTGGCGAGCGTCGCGGTAGTACATCTCGACGGGGTGATCCTCCATGTAGCCCGCCGCGCCGAGGAGTTGCACCGCGAGTCCCGACGCCTTCACGGCGACCTCCGAGGCGTAGTACTTGCACATTGAAAGGTACGGAACGTACTCCTTCGTGAAGTGGCCCTCGTCAGCGAGGCTGGCCGCGCGATACGTCAAGAGTCGCGCCGCTTCAATCTCCGTGGCGCACTTCGCGATCTCCCACTGAATCCCCTGGAACTCTGCGATCGTTTTGCCGAAGGCTTGACGGTTCTTCACGTACTCCGTCGCGTACATCAGGGCACCCTCGGCCAATCCGAGTCCGCGCGCGGCGACGATGGGTCGCATGGCATTGAGCGACTGCATGATCAGTGCGAAACCGCCTCCGATGACCTGATTCGCGGCCACCTTCACGTCGCTGAAGACGATCTCCGTGGTGTCGATGCCCTTGACGCCCATTTTTCGATCGACACGGGGCCGCGTCACGCCAGAACTGTTGGCGTCAACGATGAAGGCACCGATGTCGGTATGTAGACGCGACGAAGGATCACCGGTCTTGGCGAAGACCACGAACCAATCGGCCTGCATCCCTCCCGAGATCCAACACTTCGTGCCATTGAGCACGTAGCCCCCCGACGCCGACGGGTCTTCGACGACACGGCTCTGCATGCCCGCCACGTCCGAGCCCGCTCCGGGCTCGGACAGACAGAACGCCGCGCGCTGCGTGCCCTTGGCAATACCGGGCAAGTAACGCTGCTTCTGCTCTTCGGTGCCGGCAATCATGATGGGCCCGGTCGGCAGTCTGGTGAGCAACAGCATGAGACCGAGCACGTTGGAGTACTTCGTGACCTCTTCAATGGTCAAGGTGAGGCCCATGATGCCCGCGCCGGAGCCGCCGTACTCCTCGGGAATACACAGTCCCAGGAGATCGGCTTTTTTGAACTCGTCAAACATGTCCTGGGGGTACGTCCCCGTGATGTCGATGTCGCGCGCCCGCGGCTTGATCTTGTCCTGGGCGAGTCGGCGAACGCTCTGTTGAAGTCCGAGCAGTTCCTCAGAGAGGTTGAAGTCCATGCCATTCAAGGTACACGCGGGCCTGTGCCAACATTGACCCGTGGCCTCCTTCCAACGCGACCGCGTGCTCGGGGCCCTCTCCACCACGACCTATGACCTCGTCGTCGTCGGCGCGGGAATGACGGGCGCCGGCGTCGCACTTGACGCGGCGTCTCGAGGACTTCGCGTTGCGCTTATCGATAGCGGCGACATTGGATCGGGCACCAGTTCGAAATCCTCCAAGATGGTGCACGGCGGCCTTCGCTATCTCCAGCAGCGCGAGTTTCGACTCGTCTACGAGAACCTTCGAGAACGTCAACGTCTACTGGAGAACGCACCCTTCCTCGTTCGTCCCCTCCCCTTCCTCGTGCCCCTCTTCGGTCGCAACGGCGTCGCGTCGAAGGCTCTCGTGAAGGGCTATTCGACCGCACTTCGCATCTACGACCTCAGTGGTGGATGGCGTATCGGACAACGCCATCGAAAGGTGACGCGCGAAGAGGCGCTCTCGTATCTGCCCACGCTCAACGCCGATCATCTGGTCGCGGGATTCCTCTACTTTGATGCCCGCGGCGACGACGCACGAGTCGCCCTCGCACTCGCCAAAACCGCCTCGCTGGACTTCGGCGCCGACGTTGCAAACTATGTGCGCGCCTGCGACATCACCCACGACGTGGCGGGGTGCGCCAACGCCGTGGTCGTCCGGGACCAACTGAGCGATGCGACGATCACCATTGCGACCAAGGTGGTCGTCAACGCGACGGGCGTGTGGGCCGACGACCTCTTCACCATGGCCGAACACGAGAGTTCGCATCGGATTACGCCCGCGAAGGGCATCCACCTGAGCGTGCCCCGTGACCGACTTCCCGCCGACGTCGCGGCGGTCTTCAACGTCGCCGGCGACCGGCGCAGCATCTTCGTCGTACCTTTCGAGGAGGCGCCCTTCACGTACGTTGGCACGACCGACACCGCGTACAGCGGTGACTTTGACGAGCCCCACTGTACGCCCGAGGACGTGGCCTACCTCCTCAATGCTGTCAACGCCTCGACTTCATCGGCGCTGACGACCGACGACGTCACTGGACTGTGGGCCGGACTTCGTCCCTTGCTCGCTCCGGTCGACGGCAAGGCAATGAAGGAACGAACGGCCGATCTTTCGCGTCGTCATCGCGTGACCGACTCGGGCGACGGCGTCGTCCACATCACCGGTGGGAAGTGGACGACGTATCGACAGATGGCCGAGGACACGGTCGACGCCTTGCGCCCCTATGCGAAAAACCTCCCTCGGACCAAGACAAAGAGTCTTCGCCTCCACGCGGTCGGCGACTGGCGCCCCTCGACGCCCCTCGAGTCACATCTCTATGAGCGTTTCGGTGAGGACGCCAAGGCGCTGCTCGAAATCATCCGCACCGACGAGTCGCTCGCGACCTGTCCGATTCCTGGCCAGCCCTACGTCGGCGCCGAATTTGTCTTCTCGGTCCGCGACGAGATGGCGACGTCCCTCATCGATCTGTTGACGCGTCGAACCAGAGCGCACCTCCACGATGCTCGCGCCACGCTGGCGGCCGCTTTGTCAATCGCGCAAATCGTTGCGCCCGAGCTGGGTTGGGACGCAACGGACGTGACGTCTGAAGTCGAGGCGTACCGAGCGCTCGTGCATCGCGAGTTCGAAGCCGCGGGCATTGCTCTGTAGGGTGCAGCGATGACCCGTCCGTCGATGCCCAATGACTATCCCGCGAGCGGCGTTGCGGGCCCCATTCCAGATGCGCTGAGCGGGGCGCTCCTCGACGACCTCAACAAAGCCGGCATCGACTACGAAACCAACGACGCCACGCGGGCGCAACACGGACGTGACTGGTGGCCGCTCACCATTGGCGACGTCGCGAAGGGTCTGGTTCCGTCGTGGCCGGGGATCGTCGTGCGGCCCACATCGAGCGAACAGGTGAGCCGCGTACTGGCAAGTGCGTCCATGCATGGAATCGCCGTCACGGCTCAGGGTGGACGTTCGAGCGTTGTCGGCGGTGCGCTCGCCCCGACGGGCGCGATCGCCCTCGAC
Source organism: Acidimicrobiaceae bacterium (assembly GCA_003152215.1). Taxonomy (GTDB): domain Bacteria; phylum Actinomycetota; class Acidimicrobiia; order Acidimicrobiales; family RAAP-2; genus RAAP-2. The sequence continues at coordinate 4,577 of PLZP01000114.1, forward strand.
ATGACCGGACTCGACAGCATCGGCGCGATCGACACGGAGTCGGGGCTCGTGAGCGTCGACGCGGGGGTCTTCGGACCGGAGTTGGAACAGGCCGTGGGCGACGTCGGCTGGACGGTGGGTCACTTTCCCCAATCCTTCGCGCTCGCGACCGTCGGGGGATGGATTGCCTGTCGTGGCGCTGGCCAGTTCTCCAATCGTTACGGCAAGATCGAAGATATCGTGCGAGGCCTGACCGTCGTGCTCGCCAACGGCGACGTCATCGAGGTTGGCGGTCGCGCTCCGCGACAGGCCGTGGGACCGGACCTCATGCAACTCTTCGTCGGCTCCGAAGGCACGCTCGGCATCATCACACGCGCCACACTCGTGATGCACCCCGTCGCTCGCTCACGACGATCGGCCGCCTACGGCTTCGCCACGTTCGAGGATGGACTCGAGTCCTGTCGACGGATACTCCAGCGCGACGCGCGTCCCGCCGTCCTTCGTCTCTACGACGAAGTCGAGTCGAAGCGAAGCTTTGACGAGGATCAATGCACCCTCATCGTCCTTGACGAGGGTGATGAACTTCTCGTCGACGCCACCATGACTATCGTCGCGACCGAGTGCGCGCAGGCGACCGTGCTCGATCNNNNTCCAACGTCGGACCCGACCGCCTTCTACCGAGCGGCGTGGGACGCGGTTACCTACCAAGTGATGGCGAGTGGCGGCGCGATCAGCCACCACCACGGTATCGGACGTAATAGGGCTCGATTTGTGCCGGACGCGCTCGGTACGGCGTACCCGGTACTCACCGGCATCAAGGCGCTGCTCGACCCGCGCAACATTCTCAATCCCGGTGCCCTCGGGATTGGCGGTGCACCGTGGTGAGGGCCCTCGCCATTGACATTGGTACGACGTCGATCCGAACGGGCATTGTCGATGTCCACGGTGCCGTCACGCACGTTCGCCAGGCGCCGCTCACCGTGACGACGCCCAATCCCGGCGAGGTCGAACTCGATGGAGTCGAGATTGCTCGCCTCGCTCGAGAGCTCGCGACGTCCACGTTGGAGGAGTGCGATGGTGCGGAGGTCGTGGGTATCACGAACCAAAGGGCCACGACGATTGTTTTCGATCCAACGACGGGTGTGCCGGTCGGGCCGGCCCTCGGTTGGCAGGACCTTCGCACCGTGATCGACTGTCTCATTCTCCAGGGCGATGGCCTTCGCCTCGCCCCGAATCAGTCGGCGACCAAGGCTCGCTGGCTGGTGGCACAGTCCGGCCGCGAGTCGCGCGAACTGCGTTTTGCCACCATTGAAACGTGGGTGGCGTGGCACCTCAGTGAGGGCTCCGTGCACGCGACCGATCGATCGAACGCGGCGGTCAACGGTCTGGTGGCGTTGGACGTCAACCACTGGGACGCGAAGATTCTCTCGACGCTCGGACTTGACGTTGCGATGATGCCCGCCATCGTGGACACGATGGGTCCCGTCGGCGTCGCGAGCGCACTCCCCGGTGCACCACGAATCACGGCGCTCGTCGGTGACCAGCAAGCGTCGCTGTTCGGTCAATCCTGCGTGACCCAAGGCGCGAAGATCACCTTCGGTACCGGCGCAATGCTTGACATGGTTCGCGGATCAAAGGGTCCGTCGACGATGAACCGATTCCCCTCGGGCTGCTTCCCGGTCGTGACCCACAGCAACGATGGTGTCGTGACGTGGGGCATCGAGGGCATCGTGCTCTCCGCGGGCGCATGTATTGAATGGCTGCGCGACGATCTCGGACTCATTGACGACGCCGCGCAGACCGAGTCGCTCGCGATGTCCGTGACGAGCGCCGACGGTGTCACGTTCGTCCCCGCGCTCTCGGGCCTCGGCACACCACAGTGGGACTTCGGCGCCCGCGGTGGCTTCTTTGGCATCACGAGAGGCTCGACGAAGGCCCATCTTGTGCGCGCGGTCCTCGAGGGCATTGCGCATCGCGGCGCCGACCTCGTTGACGCCGCCGAGCGAGAGACCGGCACTCGGCTCGAGGAGATCCGCGTGGACGGTGGTATGAGTGCGAACCAGTTCTTCGTCCAATGTCTCGCAGACTTCACGGGGCTGCGCGTCGCGGTGTCGCCCGAGCGTGAGGCGACCACTCGAGGAGCGGGGCTCATGGCGCTCGTCGCTATCGGCGCGCTCTCGCTAGAGGACGTGGAAGCGCTTTGGACGCCCAAGGACGTGTATTCGCCAGCCACGACCGACGAGGAACGCCAACGGGAGCGTGCGCGATGGTCAGCGGTCGTGCAACAAGTAGAGAAGACAATCCCGGAACTGAGTACCGTCTCCTTCTAATTCGCCCAGGGCGCTTCCTCGAGTGCGTGGACCAACGTCGTCGGTCGGTCGAGGAAGTGCTTGGACAGCATCAGTGCGCGGGGTTGTGCGAGCGTGAGTATGCCGGTTACCACCCCGCCACGAGAGAACAACGCAATCCACTTGCCCTCCTCTGGACTTCCGTGCACGCGAACGACGTCATCGTCTGGTTGGGGGTGACCGAGCATCTGAATCTTTTTGCCGTACTGGTCAGACCAAAAATAGGGAACTAGGTATTCGCCAGCACTCTCACCGGTCGTCCAGAAGTGCGCGAGGTGGTGCGCGTGCATATTGGCAACCTCCCAATGCTCTATGCGCACGAGGTCGTCACCCATGACGTTGGGCCAACCGAAGCGCGCCACGTCGCCAATGGCGGCGATTCGTTCGGTGGCCAACAGATTCTCGTCAACGACGACGCCATTGTCGATCACGAGACCCGACTCTTCGAGCCACTCCACATTCACCACGGCGCCTACTCCGAGAATCACCATGGCAGCACTGAGCGCGGTACCGTCTTCCAAGACGACCGAAAACCCCTCGCCATCACGCAGAACGTCCGCAATGTGCTGGGAACTTCGAAGCTCCACGCCCGCGTCACCCGCGAGTCGTTCCAACCACGCCGAGACCTTCGCGCCGACGACGCCAATCAACGGCCGCGTGGCCACTTCGAGCACCAGTGGTGCGAAGCCGCGCCCCTGCAACTGCGTGGCGACCTCAGCGCCGATAAAGCCTCCGCCAATAATGGCGACGACACTGCCGGGATCAATTCGTTCGAGTTCGTCACGAAGACGTACTTCGTCGTCACGATTTCGCAGCGCCAAGATCGACTCGTCGGCGCTGTAGGGCAGGCGACGCGCCCGCGTACCCGTGGCGATGACGATGTGCGTGCCCGTGACACTCGAACCGTCCTCAAGGTGCACCGTCCTCGACTCGATGTCGAGTCCCACTGCCCGAACGCCGAGGCGCAGATCGACGTTCGCCGCGGTGATGCGCTCCGACGTCGCGAGCGTTGCCTTCTCAACGTCCCACTTGAGCGACAACACCTGCTTCGAGAGGGGCGGGCGGTCGTAGGGGGCGTGCCTCTCCTCGCCAAGAAGCGTCAGCGCTCCGTCGTAACCTTCGCGACGCAATGCCTCGACGAGTCGCCAACCGCCGAAGCCCGCTCCGACAATGACGACGTGATCGGAGCTTTGGAGCACGCTCAACGCGCGAACATCGCGAGCCACTGGTCAGCGCTCGCCGGCACGAGTGCACGATTGTGCAGTCGCACGTCTCCCATCGCGGCACTCGGGTCCGACGAGTAGAGATGTCCCGGAAAGAGAACCGTCTCGTCCGATATGGCCGAGAGGCGTTGAGTAAGCGTGCGGTACATCTCTTCGGGGTCCGAGCCGGGTAAGTCGGTTCGGCCACAGCCATCGAGGAACAGTGTGTCGCCACTGATGAGTCGTCCATTCACCAGGATGCACTGACTACCCGGCGTGTGACCCGGCGTGTGCACGAGTGTCACGTCGAACGCGCCGACCTTCATCACGTCGCCGCCGACGTGCGCGACCAGTGCGTCAGCCCCGACCCCGGTGCATCTCGTGACCCACTCCACTTCGTCGGCCTGTACGTGAATAGGGACGTCCGTCGTCTCGAGGAGTTCCACAATGCCGTTGATCTGCGCGCGGCCCCCCAAACTGCCACCAACGTGGTCAGCGTGATAGTGCGTCGCGAGCGCTCCCGTCACGCGCATCCCATCGCTCTCCACGAGGTTCACCAGTTCCTGGGGCGCGTAGGCCGGGTCAACGAGGACGGCGTCGCCCGTCTCGCGGTCCCCAAAGGCGTACGCGAAGTTCACCATTTGTTCCGCGACCGGGTCACCGACCGAGAAGTCGAGGCCGCTCAACAGTTGACGAAAGTAGAAGCGATCGGTCATTCCGCCTCAGTAACCTTCGCGAGCCGTGGCGCGAGTTCATCGACCCTCGCCTTCGTTGCGTCGAGGCGTGATTCCAGCGTCTCGATGATCTGCGTCGCGCGTTCGAGTTTGACGAACAGGTCGTCAACCGAGACTTCGCCTTCGTCGAAGGACGCGACAATCTCGTCGAGCTCATTCGCCGCTTCATTCCAACTCCCGATATCGCTCATGACGAGGCTCCATTCTTTTCACTCACAGTAGAGTCAAACGATCCATCGCTGACCAGGACGTGCACGCTGTCACCGAGTGCGACGTCATCGAGTGAACGTACGACGGCACCGTCGCTCCTCGTCACGATCGACCAACCCTGGGCCAATCGCTTCGATGGGTCGTACGCGCCGAGCAGTTGACGGGTGCTGGCGAGCGCCTGTCCGGTGGTCGACAACAGGTGTCGGGAGTGGACGAGGAGTTGGCTGCGCGTCGCGCCGAGGTGACGTTGCTCCGATCGCAGTCGGTCACGCACGGCGAAAATCATCGTGCGACGTCGCTCGGCCACGTATTCCGTCGCTTCGTCGAGCAACGCATTGGTTGCGTCCAGAACCTTCTGCGCCGGCACGCGCACGTGTCGGCGATGCCACCCGTCGACGAGCGCCGCAATCTCTTCGCCCAACTTGGTCGGCGTAATCGCCCGAGTGTGCGCGACCAGGTCCGCGACTGACTCATCGCCGGTATGACCGATGCCGGTGAAGACGGGGGTCGCGCACGCGGCAATGGACCGCGCGACGCGCTCGTCGTCGAACGCCGCCAGGTCGCCCTTCGATCCGCCACCGCGCACGAGGCAGATGATGTCGACGCCATGAGCGTCGAGCGCTTCAATCGCCGACACGATTTGGGGTGGCGCCGCCTCGCCCTGCACGGCGGTCTTCACGAGCACGATCGAAAAGCCGTAGCCCGAGTGCGCCAGTTGTCCGGTGAAGTCGCTGTAGCCCTCGGTCCCGGGACTGGCGACGAGGCCCACGCGCAGTGGCACGGGACTCAGCGACACTTTCTTATTCGCGTCGATGAGTCCCTCGCTGACCAGACGTGCGATGAGTTCCTGACGGCGCCGGGCCACGTCGCCCAGCAAACCCTGTACATCGATTTGGGTGATGGTGAAGCCAATTTTTCCCTGGGGGGCGTAGACATCGACGTACCCGTAGAAGTTGACAATCACGCCCGGCGTCAACGTGACGCCTTCACTCGCCAGTTTCCTCTTGAGCGGCGCCCACTGGGTCGCCCAGCAGTGGGCGTTGAGGACCGGACGCTTGGTGTCCGACGACGTTGAGCCCGCGTCAACCAAATCGACGTACATATGACTCTTCTCGTAGACCTTGGCAATTTCGCCACGAACCCAATGGGGATGACGGCGTCCAAAGGCCGATTCGAGCTGCGTGGTCAGCAGTTGGTAGAACTCGCCAACTTCGTGCACCGTCTCAGTTATCGACACCTCGTCACTCACGTCGCGAGGCTACCTTTTCGTTACGACCTGATTACGCTTCTTGTCGTTCCTGGTGAGGTGTGCCAGAATTGTTTCGGATGGTGAGTCGACTGGGTGGCCGCACCTCGTGGCAACACGGGGTGAGGAAAGTCGGGGCTCCAAAGGGCAGGGTGCTTGCGAAATGCGAGTCGCGGTGACGTGCAGGACAGTGCCACAGAGAACAGACCGCCGATGGCTCGGGAAACCGAGTACAGGTAAGGGTGAAACGGTGCGGTAAGAGCGCACCAGCATGTCGAGCAATCGAGATGGCTAGGTAAACCCCACCCGGAGCAAGATCAAACGTGGGAGCGCGTGGCCCGCATGCCTTGGAAACGAGGCACTCCCGAGGTAGATCGCTGAGATGGATGGCCGCCCATCCTTCCGAAAGGAAGGTGGACAGAACCCCGCTTATAGGTCGACTCATCATCCAACCACCACTACTGAAAGACGAATCGTGTTACACCTGCCCTACCGCGAACTTCCGGTTGCGGACTCCGGCACACCTGATACGCGCTCGCCTTTTCGTTACCTGGTGTGGATTGCGCGCCAACAGAAGCTCCTCCTCTTTCTCAACGCCGTCTTCGGCATCGGATGGATGGTCAGTCAGGCCCTCATCTGGGCGTGCGTCGGCGCCGCGATCGATCACGGCGTCATTGACAAGAACGAACATGAACTCTTCCTCTGGGTCGGCGTCGTGATGGCGCTCGGACTCTTCCAGGCGGTCTGCGGGGCACTGCGCCACCAACTCGCCGTCACCAACTGGATGAATGCGGCGTACAAGACTGTCCAAGTCATTGGGCACCACGTCGCCAAGACTGGCACTGCGGTCACCGACGTCATCCCCGCCGGCGACATCGTCAACACCGTGGCCTCTGACGCCATGCGCATTGGCGGCGCCTACGACGTCTTCGCTCGATTCGCGGGCGCCATCGCCGCGTGGATCGTCGTCTCGGTCATCCTCATTTCGAGTTCCGTCGAACTCGGACTCATCGTGTTGATCGGCGTACCGGTCCTCGCATCGCTGACGACACCGCTCATGGGGCCGCTCCACACGACCCAGGCCGCGCAGCGCGAAGCGGCGGGCCGTCTGGCGGCGCTCGGTTCAGACACCGTGGCCGGACTGCGGATCCTTCGCGGCGTCGGCGGCGAGGAAGTCTTCTTGAACAACTATCGCCGACAGAGCAACCTCGTGCGGCTGGCCGGCAATCGCATCGCATCACCTCAGGCCGGGCTCGAGTCCGGACAGGTCCTCTTGCCCGCGATACTCACCACCATTGTCACCTACCTCGGCGCACAGGACGTCATGCACGGCACACTCCAACCCGGTCAACTCGTGGCCTTCTTCGGCTACGCGACATTCCTCACGACACCGCTGCGCACCGCCATTGAGTACGTGATCTCCACGACGCGCGCGTACGTGGGAGCGGGACGAGTACTTCGCATCTTGAACATTGACCCGCTGGTCACTGAGCCCGAGTCGCCGCTTCCCTGGCCGGCGCACGTGGAGCGCCTTGACGACGACACCAGTGGCGTCTCCCTAGTTCGAGGACAGCTCGTCGCGGTCGTCACCGAAAGCCCCGAGGAGGCGACGGCGCTCGCCGACCGACTGGGACGCTTCGTCGAGAACGTGGATGGCGTGAGCGTCAATGGCACGCCACTGGCACTCTTCTCGGTCCGCGACACCCGCGCCAACATCATCGTGAGCGAAATTGAACCGCGACTTTTCTCGGGCGAGCTGCGCTACGAACTGGTGCCCCACGGTGACGTGTCGAACGCCACCATCATGCCGGCACTGGAGGCGACGAGCTCGCTCGATATCCTCGACGCGCTCGAAGACGGCCTCGACACGCTGGTCGAAGAGCGCGGCCGCGGTTTCTCCGGTGGACAGCGCCAACGCCTCAGCCTGGTGCGCGCGATTCTGACCGAGGCGGACGTACTCATCCTCGTCGAGCCGACCTCGGCCGTCGACACCCACACCGAAGGGCGCATCGCTGCGCGACTGCGCAACGTCCGTGGGGCGCACACGACCCTGGTCGCCACGACGAGCCCGCTGATGCTCGAAATGATGGACCTGGTCTACCTGATGGTCGACGGCACCGCCGTCGCACAGGGCACGCACCGCGAGCTCATCGCGACCTCGGCGCTCTATCGACAAACTGTGCTCCGAGAGGACTCCTGATGGCGCAGCTCCCGGTCGCTGACACGACGGTCGTTCGTGCCTACGCCAAAGTATTGATCAAGCAGCACCGCGGTCCGCTCACGCGGATGCTCTCGCTCTACGGCCTCGCCGCGATCATGGCGTTGATACCGGCGTACATCATCGGCGCGATTACCAACTACGCCGCCGACCACCGGCTCACGTCGTTTCGGATAACCGTGGACGTCTCGATCCTCTTCGTCTCGTCCATCCTCTACGCCGGCCTCTCCTTCCTCGCGCGACGTCGCAGTTACATCCTCGGCGAGACAGTCTTCGCGCAGCTGCGAGAGGAGTTCCTCCAGAGTGTGCTGGCCCTGCCACTCGTGGAAGTCGAACGTGCGGGCACCGGCGATCTCCTCAGTCGAACGACGAACGACATCGAAGCGCTGTCGCGCACGGTGCGCTTCGCCATGCCCGAGTGGCTGGTCGCGATCGTGCAGGCGCTCTTAACACTCGTCGCCATGGTCTTCGTCAGCCCGCTCGCCGCCGTCGCCAGTCTCGTGTCACTGCCCTTCCTCTTCTACTCGACACGTTTCTACCTGCACTACGCCCTACCGGGCTATCGACGCGAACGGATGAGTTACGCCACGATGTCCGGCTCGGTCTCGGAGACGGCGGAGGGAGCGCGGACCGTCGACGCCCACCGTCTCGGTACCCGCCAAGCGACGCGGATTGAAGGCAACATCCGTGAGTCCTTCTACTCCGAGATGTACACGCTGCTGATGCGCATGGTGTGGTTCCCTACCGTGGAGAGCGCATTCGCCCTCGCGGTCGCCACGACACTGGCGTGGAGTGGCTGGCTGGCGCTGCACCATTCGATCACGATTGGCGCCGCGACCACCGTGACGCTCTATGTCGTGCAGATCAACGACCCGATCGACCGAATCGTCTCGTGGCTGGACGAACTCCAAATTGGCCAGACATCACTGGCGCGCCTCGTAGGCGTGTCGGTGGTCCGCGATGATCGACCGACCGAAGGCGTCGAGCCAACGAATGACACCATCACGATGACTGACGTCCGCTACGCCTACCGGCCAGGCTTCGACGTCCTGAACGGCCTCTCTCTCACGATCCGACCCGGCGAACGGCTCGCCATCGTCGGACCATCGGGCGCGGGAAAGTCCACGATCGGTCGTCTCCTCGCGGGCATCGACGCGCCGCGCACCGGTTCGGTGATGGTGGGCGACGTCGCGCTCGCAAAAATGCCCCTGCCGATGCTGCGCCGCCACGTTGCGCTCGTCACCCAAGAGCACCACATTTTCATCGGCACGGTTCGCGAAAACCTCGCCCTGGCCAAACCCGAGGCGAGCGACGACGAGATCATCCGGGCCCTTGACGCGGTCGACGCCCTCGAGTGGGTGCAGTCACTTCCCGACGGACTCTTGACCGAACTCGGTACGACGGGTTACCAAGTGTCGCCAGCCCAAGCGCAACAGCTCGCGCTCGCACGCCTCGTCCTCTCGGACCCACACACGTTGGTGCTCGACGAGGCGACGGCACTATTGGATCCTCGCGCGGCCCGACACCTTGAACGCTCATTGAGCGCCGTCCTCCAAGGACGCACCGTGGTCGCAATCGCCCACCGTCTCCACACGGCCCACGACGCCGACCGCGTCTGCGTGGTCATCGACGGAAAGATCGCCGAACTAGGAACCCACGACGAACTCGTGGCGCTCAATGGTGAGTACGCCTCATTGTGGAGTAGCTGGCGCAACGAGAAGCCTGAGGCATCGTAGGCTTTCGCCCTGTGACTTCTCTCTTGCGCGGCGCCGAGATCGACGCCTGCGTTCACCGAATTGCGTTATCGCGCGCTGAGCCGTCTCGCGCCCAACGCACCGTCGTAACTCCCGAATTAGAGCGGCGGCGCCGTGACGCGGATGCGCACCGTGACGAGGTGCTTGAGCGTTTGACGGAACTGCATCCCCGCGCGGTCGTGGCTACCGGACACGCCCATACCGAAGAACTGATCAACCACGGCGTCGAACTGATCCTGAATGCCCGTCTGGCGGACGTGGACGCGCGACGCACCGTGGCCGTGCAGGGATTCATCCGGATCGGTCGAAGCGAGGAGCGATTCATGTACGCGCCACTCGTCGTGAAGAATCACGAGGTCACTGAGGTAGCGTCAACGCGCCGGCTGTTCGAGGGCTCACTCGAGCGACTTCTCCCGAGCGACGCAGTAGAGCGCGAGAATCTGGGACTGCGGCCCACGCCGACCGTGCGCCGTGACGTCCTCATCCTCGACGGCGCCACGCGGGTGCTTGAAGCGTTTGGGGCCTCCGACCCGTCGGCGCGCGGGGCGTTGGTCGATCGAAACGCCCGGCTGTGGTGGCTCGAACTGGCGAGTCCTACCTACTCGCGAAGCAATCTCGCGGCCTACGACGCCTACTTTGGTGAGCGCATCGATGTCCTTCGCGCGCTCGATAACTGGTTCGACGTCGGCGGCGACTTTCCAACGTCGCCCTACTGGCACCGCGACTGTCTGACCTGTGAGTTCTCCGAACACTGCGAAGGCGAACTTGAAGCGGTCGATGACGTCTCTTTGACGAGATTCACTTCCCAGGCGCAACAGGTGATCTTGCGCAAGAACGGTATCGCGACGCGCGACGCACTCGCTCGCCTCAACCCGCTTCGAGTCCAGCGTGCGCAAGCGGCCCAGCAGCCACTCGACGACGCATTCGTGCGAGAGGATCGCCTGAATCGCAACATCGAGCGACTCGACGAGCTCATCTATCGAGCGCGGTCTCACGTGCGTCACACGGCGTTGCGAATCCTTGCGCCGTCACAGATGGGCTGTCCCACGGCGGACGTTGAAGTTGATATTGACATGGAGAGCTACGACGACGTCACCTATCTCTGGGGAGCGAGCGTGGGTGTGCGCCACCACGTGATCGGCGTCGCGGCTGGTCACGTCGCATTCGCCGAATGGGGCGAGCTCACGGCCGAATCTGAGGCCGCGAACTTCTCGGCCTTCTGGGCATGGCTCAGCAGCGTCCGACGTCTCTGTGAGGAACAGGGACGAAGTTTCGCCGCGTACTGCTTTTGGGCGCAGGCCGAGGACGGCGCAATGAATCGGGCCGTCCTCACACCGCTCGAGGGAGGACCGACAACTGCGGACCTCGACGCTTTTCGCCAGACCTCGCCTCGCCAGTGGATTGACCTGCACGATCTGGCCAAGCAACAGATCCAAACTGAAGGTCCCCTCGGACTGAAGCAACTGGCAATGGCCGCGGGCTTTAAGTGGCGCGACGCGAACCCGAGTGGCGAAGCCTCGATGCTCTGGTACGAAATGGCCCTCGGAGAAGGTGCGGAGGCGCAGACGTCGCGCTCGCGGATTCTCGAGTACAACGAGGATGACTGTCGGGCGACCCGGGCGCTGCGTAACTGGTTGAACGGCGCGGCGAAGTTGTTGGCGCATCGCGACGACCCCCTTGAGGACTTTTGACGCTCGTTAACATTGGTCGGTGACCACCGCACCGCCCGCCGCGTCGCGCGAAGTCTCCTTTAAAGCGAGTGCTCGACTATTCGGCGGGTTAAACGCGCTCGTTTCATTGACCTGCGCGCTGGTGCTCGCGGTGGGACTCAGCCACCTCGCCCGGCACCAGGTGACCTCAGGCATCTGGCTCCTGCTCGCCGCATTGACGTTTCGATCGCTGATGTCCATTGCGGTGGGACAGTGGCACGAATACGCCAGCGCGGCCATTCGCCTTCGCTGGCGCACGTTGCTGCCGGAACGCCTGACGCGCCCTCGAAGTGAGCGCGAACGCGGTCGCGGCGACCTCGCGCTCGCCATTGAACACGCCGCCGATGCGCCGTTATTAATCCAGCTCGAGACGAGTGCACTCGTGTCGCTCGCGGGTCTGCTCATCCTGATGTGGGCCGGTGGTTGGTTGGCCCTCACCATTACGGTGGCCCTGCTCCTCCTCGCCGCTCCCCTGTACCGGCGCGCTGGCCGTCGAAGCGAAGCCATGGCCGAAGAGTACCGGGAACGCCGCTCTTTGTTGGAGCAGCGACAGCTCGAATTGCTCTATCACACCACCGAACTTCGCGCGCTCGGGGCCGTCGACTATGGCGCGAACGAGATCGCAGCGATCTCAGATTCGGAACACGCCATTGCGATTCGAGCGATCCGTGTGGCGCTTGGTTCGTCACTCGTCACCGAGTTTCTAAGTGGCGTCAGTATTGGACTCGTTGCCATGGTCGTGGGTTTCGCACTGCTGGGCGGGCGAATCTCCTTGGCCCATGCGTTGATCGCGGTTCTCATCACCAGTGAGATCTTCGTGAGCGTGCGCCGATTTGGCGTCGAATTCCATCGTCGAGAGGATGCCGAACGCTCCCTCGCGGTCCTCGCCGACACGACGGCGTTGCCACTATCGCACGTGACGACCGACGTACTCGTCGCGACGAACGTGGCCACCGAGTTCAACGATCACGAGGTTACGTTTGTGCTGCGCGCGGGTGAGCAGCTCGTCGTCACTGGGCCGTCGGGCTCAGGAAAGACGACGCTGCTCCAGACGCTGTTGTCGTGGCGAGTCCCGCGACGCGGTGACGTCGCGCGAACGTTCGCGGGCATTGGGCACGTCAGCGTCGAGAGCTCGCTGCTTTCGGGGACGTTACGCGACAACGTGACGCTGGGTGTCAAAATTGACGACCGAGAGGTGACGGCGTGCCTCTCGTCGCTCGGATTGATCGGGCCTCGCTTCGCCGACCTCGATACGACGTTGCTTGTCGATGGCGGAGGTATCAGCACCGGTGAACGGGTCCGGCTGGTCCTGGCTCGATGCCTCTTGACGAAGCCGGCCCTTTTGGTACTGGACGACATCGCGGGGGTCCTGGACGTGAATGCGCGACTCCTCGTGCGAGACGCACTCGGTCGCTATCCGCACATGGCTGTCGTCGAAGCGACCGTTGACACGCCACTCTTGACCAGCGCCACGTATCAAATCGAGCTCGCGACATGAGGGCCGACGCCGTGCGCCTCCTACGCTGGCTTCGACGCTCACGGCCGCCGCGCACCCAACTGGTGCCCGCACTGTTGGCGGGGCTGGTGGCGTCCCTCGTCAATGTTCTCCTCCTCGTAGGGGCCGTCGGTCTGTTGGTGACGAGCGCCGGTCGGCCGGGACTTCGCAGCGTGCTCGGTGTGCTCATTGTCATAGAACTTTTCGCCTTTCTTCGCTCGCCCCTGCGATTCGCCGAGCGACTGAGCGCCCATCGTCTGGGCTTCGATGCCGTCTCACGTTGGCGTCGCTGGCTGTTCGTGGCTATTGGACGACTGACATTTCGCCAATGGCGGTCCTTCGCCGCCGGTGATCTCCTCGAACGTGCACTGCGTGACACCGATGAACTCCAGGACCTCTGGTTGCGCTGCGTTATTCCGCTCAGCACGTCCGTTGTCGTGATGGTGCTGAGCGACCTCTTCATTGGACTGCTTCCGCCGAGGGGCGAGTGGTGGTCCTACGCGGGCGACCTCTTCGCGGTCCAACTACTTGGCGTTATCGCGCTTTTCGCCAACGTCGGCCCGCTCCTTCGTCGTAACCGGGCTCTGCGCGCGGCGCGGGGCCTGTACCGCGCCGAAGTCGTGGAACTCAGCGCGGTCACGCCCGACCTCGCACTCCTGCAGCGTGGCGCGCTGGCCCAGGAACGCTCTGCGCTGTGCGTCGAGCGACTCGCACGCGCGGAACGACGTCAACAGCGACAACATCAACTCTCGAACGTGGTGCCGCCCGCAATGACGGCGCTCGCACTGGGCGCATACGTGGTTCGACCAACGACGTCCCCACTCTGGCTGGTCGTCGTCGCACTGGTGGCACTATCGACGCTCGAGATGCTCTCAACGGTTCGCGATGCACTTGACACCGCGCTGGGCGTGAGTGCGGCGGCCGAACGCCTCGACGCGCTGGACATTGGCGTCGCGCTCGGCCACGAACCGTGGCCGAGCGACTCGACGATTCACGTCGAACACGTGGTGCTCGAGGAAGACGGCGAGCCGCTCGTCATCGACGCCAATCTCGTAGTGGCACCTGGACGACGGGTGGCCCTTACGGGCCCGTCGGGGGTCGGCAAGTCGACGTTGCTGCGATCGATCGCCGGTCTCGACGCCGTGGCCTCGGGCGACATCACCATTGGCGCCACACCCGTTCTCGACATTGACGAGCGTCTGCTGCGGCGATCGCTCACCTACGTGGCCAGCGAACCGGGGTTAACTCGAGGCTTTGCGATTGACGTGATTGGACTTGGTCGAGAGGCCACGCGCGACTCGTTGGACGACCTCGCCGCCCTTGGTCTGAAGACCGAAACGGCGACGCGGTGGGAGGAACTTTCGCGAGGCGAACGAGCACGCGTGGCGGTGGCTCGAGCGATGCTGACGAGTCCGTGCATTTACCTGCTGGACGAGCCGACGAGCGGATTGGGCGTGCGCGAGACGGCGTCGATGCTGACCCTGCTCGAAGCAACTGGCGCGACCATCGTCATTGCATCGCACGACGCTCAGGTCATTGGATGGTGCGATGAAGTGTTCGAGTTGTACGACTCGGCACTTCGACGCGTTACCCGTTGAGGCTGCCCATCGAGCGCTCCGGGTAGCGGTCACCGGCGACCGCCTCTCGTGGCACCGCTGCTTCCAGGGCGGCCACGTCAGCGTCGCTCAACTGAACGTCGTCAGCCGCGATGTTCTCGCGCAGCCACTTGCGTTGCTTGGTCCCGGGAATTGGCACAATGTCGTGCCCTCGCGACAGCACCCACGCGAGCGCCAATTGGGCGACGGCTACCCCTTTTTCGGTGGCGATCGCCTCGAGGTTTTTGACGAGGGCCAGGTTTTTCTCGCCGGCCTCCCCGGTGAATCGCGGGTTGTGGGTGCGAAAGTCCGCCTGATCCTTCCCAACCCGGTTGCTCGTTTCGCTCGTCAAGAAACCACGTCCGAGTGGGCTGTAGGCGACGAAACCAATCCCCAGACGGCGACAGGTATCGAGCACGCCGTCCTCGGGGTCGCGGGTCCAGAGCGAGTACTCGCTTTGCAGCGCCGTAACCGGGTGGACCGCGTGGGCGCGCTCAATGGTCGCCGACGACGCCTCAGAGATGCCCAAGTGGCGGACTTTGCCGGCATCGACGAGCGACTTCATGGCACCCCAGGTCTCCTCAATCTGAACCGTTCGATCGACGCGGTGCTGATAGTAGAGGTCGATCACGTCGACGCCGAGTCGTCGAAGTGACGCGTCGCACGCCGCCACCACATACTCCGGTGTGCCGTTCACTCGGATGTACGTACCGTCGGCGTCGCGCTGGTTTCCGAACTTGGTCGCGAGCACGACCTCGTCACGGCGACCGGCGATGGCACGTCCGACGAGCTCCTCATTTATGAACGGGCCGTACATGTCAGCGGTGTCGAGAAAGTTGACGCCGGCGTCCAATGCTTCGTGAATTGTGGCAATTGATTCGTCGTCATTACCCGCGCCGTAGAACTCACTCATGCCCATGCAACCGAGTCCCTGTGCCGAAACCTCCAGACCTTGACCCAACGTTCGACGTTTCATTGCGTCTCCCTCATGTGAAATTGCTCACAACCCTTTGTTTGCAGGCATCTCGTGACAGAGTAGCGCGAGACTGCCAACTATATTTTTGTGTCATTGGCTGGGGGGGCCAAACATCGAGGGCCCGCTTGTTCTGGACTACCGGAGCAGGCGGGCTTCGTTGTTTATCCCGGCGAAACCCAATGCGTGTGTCGCGCCCGTAGGGTTGGACAGTGAGTGGAGTCGTCGCGCAACCCAATGCCGAGGTGCCATTCGCCCGTCCGTTACTTCGCGGTTGGCTCCATCTCGTCGCGTTCTTCGTTCTTTTCGCGTGCTCCCCCATCCTCTTTGCGCGATGCGCCACGTGGGCGCAGGTCGGCTGGGTCCTCTGCTTCCTCTTCGGGGTCGGCGCAATGTTGATCACGAGTGCCCTCTTGCACCGAGTCAACTGGACGCCGACGAAACGTCAGGCCTGGCGACGTGCCGACCACTCGACGATCTTTCTCGCCATCACCGGGACGTACTTCGCTATCGCGGGCCTGACGATGCACGGGCGGATTCGACTCGTGATGTTGATCATCATTGGTGTCAGTACCCTCGTTGGCATTGTCGTTCGCCAGTTCTCCATGCACGCACCAAAGTGGGCGAACACGCTCCCCTACTTGGCTTTTAGCTGGGCGGCCGCGTCGGTCATGGTCCAGATCTACCGCGGTGGCGGGCCACTGTGCTTCTCGCTGATCCTCGCGGGCGGCGTCGCGTACACCGTCGGCGCCGTCTTTTACGGCACCAAGCGACCGCGACTCTCACCACGGGTCTTTGGTTACCACGAACTGTTCCACGCCTTCACACTGATCGGGGCCGGCCTTCACTTCGCCGCCATCAGTGTGGCCCTGCGTTAGCTAGCTAGCCAACCTCGGGGGCCACGTTGTAGTTCAGGAGCGTCGGGGTCGAAAGACGCGTCGTAAGCGTGGTGATGGAGGCGTTGTGCAGGTTCATCCGCCAGGCCGCCGATCCTGACACGCCGAGCGCCCAGGTCACCGCCGACTTGATGGGCGACATGTGCGTGATAATCGCCAGGTCCGTCGTCGAACTGTGCAGCAGACTCGTCGGATCCAGCAGCTGAAGCTGCAGTTCCGCGTGGACGCGCTGGTCGACGGAGGCCAGCGACTCGCCGTCGCCAAAGGCGGTGTCGTGATCATGCTCGAACGCGCGCCACTGCTCCTCGCTCACGACGCTCAACGATTGACCGTCCAGCGAGCCGTAGTCAACCTCAATGAACGACTGCTTCACGACGGCTTCAACCCCAGGGATCGCCAACGCCGCCGTGGCACGGGCGCGTTGCAGCGGCGAGGTCCATACTTCGCGCACGCGTGTGAGCAGCGGACGAAGAGCAATCGCCTGGCGTTCGCCGAGCTCAGTGAGCGAGGGATCACTGCGACCGACGAGGAGGCGCTGCGCATTGGTCGTCGTCTGGCCGTGACGAATGAGAATGATCACGGCAACAAGAGCCGTCCACACTCGGGACAGGGCATGAAGGATCCCTCCGCTTGGCCCTTCCAGCGATCGACGTCAAGGGGCGACAGCGCGATGCGACAGCCGTCGCAACGTGCCGCGTCCACCTGCGCGGCGCCCGAAGTGCCGACGCGCGAGAACGCCGCGTCGTAGCGCGCGAGGAGCTCCGCGCTGAGTGCCGACGCCCGCTCGACGCGGCCCGTTCGCAGGCTTACGAGTTCGTCGTCGAGTCCGGCCCGCAACTCTGCAATGACCCCCTGCAGCTCGGTGCGCCTCGCGACCTGAGGCTGGGCCTTCGCTTTGACGGCGTTGACTATCTCATCGAGAGGCTCCACCTCGATGAGATAGTCGAGTTCAAGGTCTTCACTACGCGCGAGCAGCTCTCGGACGTGAGCGAGTTCGCCCTGCAACGCCGCCAACTCGCGCGCGTTCGCAGTCGATGCACTGAGCGTCGAGTCAAGGCCCTCGGCGCGAGTTCGCAGGCGCCCGCTTTCGCGTTGCGCGTCTTCGTAGGCCGATTGAACGGGCGCGAGAACGGCCTGCGCTTCGTTCAGGGCCTTCAAGAGGCCTCGCAGCTCCTCTTCGACGGTGACGAGTTCGGCCATCTCCGGCAGGTGGTTGCGCTGCGCGGTGACCCGGTCGATCCACCGATCGGCCTCCATCAAAGCGCGCAGGTTGTCGGTCTCGTTCACGGCATCAGTCTCGCACGTCAAATGTCTCGTAGGCCCGGCCCAACTTCGCCAACGCCGGCGCGAGGTCCGGCTCGCATCGCGCTTGCGCGCTGGCAAAGTCAAACCAGTACACCTCAGGACTCTCGCCCGCGGGCGGTACGGGTTCGAGAGGCGGCGCGACGAGGACATAGCGCAGGTCGTAGTGCGTGTGGCCGCGAGGTCCGGGATGCACGTCCACGTGAAAGAGGTTCGTCGGCACGACGTGTCGCGCGACGAGACCGGTCTCCTCAAGCGATTCGCGGCGTGCTGCGTCCTCGGGTAGCTCGCCGGGGTCCACATGGCCACCGGGCTGTATCCAGATCTTGAGGCGACGATGGCGATGCAAGATAACGCCGCGCGACGAGACAACGAACGCTGACGCCGTGACGTGGTGCTCGTTGTCCGCTTCACTAAAGGGGTCGCCGGGCCACGCAAGTCGGTCCACTATCGCGACGATGGAGAGGGACTCCTTTTCGTCGACAGGCTCGATGCGTCCGATCTGTTCTCGTAACGCCTCGAAACGAATCACTGGAGGTCCAGGAGCCTCGTGACCGACTCGGGTAGCGCGATGTCGCCCTTCGCCATGGCGCCATTCGTATCGGGCACCGGCGCGCCGAAGACAACGCGAGCGGGCACGGTCCCGGACCAGATGGCGAGCTCCTGATCGTCGTACGGATCGTCCGTCGGGCCGGAGGAGAGTTTTGCTGACGCTTCGTCGATGGTGACCGCGACCACCAGGGTCAGTCGCCTCTCCGAATCAGTCATCGGTCGAACCTCGCGGGCGCGACCGGGCAGCACGGCGTCGACGAACATCTCGAGAACTCTCGCCTTCTCGTCGTCATCGGCGACGAGGTTTGCCGCGCCGAACAGCACGACTGAGCGATAGGCAATTGACGACTCGAATCCACTGCGCGCGAGGCGAAGCCCGTCGTACAGCGTGATACTGACGCACGCTTCACCACGCTCGACCACAGACTTCATCACCACATTTGAAGGACTCCCGTGCAGGTAGAGGGTGCGGCCCTCACGTGCGTGGAGCGTTGGGATGACCATGGCACTTCCTCGCACGATGGCACTCACGTGGCACAGCCGGGCCTCGTCAATGATGTCGAAAATCACGTCGCTCTCATACTGCGCCTTCGTGGCGAGTCGACGAACCCTCGTATGCGGGCCCGGCCCGAGTGCATCACCACTCATCCGCGAAGGTCACCACCGAAGAATGTTCTCGCCATGCCCGCCACCTCGACGGCGCTCTCGAAGAGTCGCGCGAACATTACGCCGCCTCGCGCCGATGCCTGGTGTACCGAGACCGTCGGCGATCCGGTGCTTTCGACCCACCACGGTGACACGGCACACATCGCACTGCCCGTGACGCTGTCTTCCGCGAGTCCGAGACGCGGAGCGAAAACTCGGATCGCGGCGTCCGCGCCCGGTCCGCCGACGCACGCCGCGATGACCATCGAGCAAGGCACCAGGAACAGATTCATCGAGTCGACGGCGAGGCCGCACAAGGTGTCGTAGTCCTCGACGACCGCCAGCACACTGTGCGGCCCCGCGCGAAAGACTTCGCGAACCGGTCCGAGCGTGTTATTCAACATCGACGCGTCGGCCGATTCAAGAGTCCATCGCGGTAAGTCAATGGCGAGGAGTCCGTCACTCATGCGTCGCCCCGAAAGCTGACCGGCGCGCGTCTGGAAGTAGATCTCGCCGCCGGGGACCCCCAGCTCGTTCAACAACACGTGCAGACTCGCGAGCGTGGCGTGACCGCAAATGTCGACCTCGACAGTGGGCGTAAACCAGCGCAGCGACCATTGATCGCCCACTCTTCTGACGAAGGCCGTTTCAGAGACTCCCAGTTCGAAGGCGATCTGTTGGAGTTCATCGTCGGGCATCGAACGCTCGAGCAGCACGACGACCGCGGGATTGCCCCGTTCGGCGTCGCCGGTAAACGCATCGACCCACCAGAGCCGGTGACCGAACGCCACATTTACAGAGTCCACCCGTAAAGCCTGCCACACGTCCACGTCGAACCCCCTAGGGTTTCGTTGTGCGTGTCGCGACGTTTAACCTTCACGCTGGTGTCGACGGATGGGGTCGACCAACTCGGGTCCTTGACCACGTCGTGAGTCTCAACGCCGATCTTCTGATTCTTCCGGAGCTGTGGCGCAGTGAGCGCGGCGAGGATTTCTTCGAATCGCTGAAGGCCCGTCTGGGAATGGACGGCGTCTTCGTGCCGCTCGCCACCGGCCAACGCGTGACCTCGGGCACCGGCGGACGAACCTGGCAGCCGCTCCTCGCCCACGTAAGCGGCGAACGCGGCCTCTTCTTCGACGAGCACCGCACCCTGAGCAAAGCGCAACGGGTTCGTCGTGCGACGTCCAAGGGGGTCGAGGATGGCGAGTGGGGACTCGGACTGTTGACGCGTCTTCCCATCGTCGACATCCGCGTCGAGTCGCTCGGTCGACTGCCTCGAGAGAAAGTCAAGCGGGCGCTGATCATTGCGACGCTGCGCGAGGGCGATCGAACGTTCTATGCGCTCGCGGTGCACGGCGCGCATCTCAGTCACGGTTCGTATCGTCAGTACCGACGCGTCACCGACATCGTCAACACGCTTGACCCGGCACTGCCGATACTTCTCGGCGGTGACTTCAACTCCTGGCGCCCACTTCTACGGCTCCTCTTGCCCGGCTGGCGCTCACTGGTCAACGCGCGCACCTGGCCCGCGCGCGCGCCCCATTCACAGATCGACCACTTGCTCGTGCGCGGTCCATGGGAGCGTCTCGGCGGCTTCGCGAGTGACGGCGGCAGCGATCACCGAGCCCTCGTCGCGGACGTGCGTCTCAACTAGCCCAAGGTCACACTCTCGTCGACGACGACGAGCGTCTTCCCGTGATTTCCACCAGTGAAGAGAAGGTTCAACGCGTTGGGCGCCTCCTCGAGACCCTGCACGAGGTGCTCTCGATGGGCAATGCGACCATCGAGCACCATTGTGGCCAGTTCAACCTGCGCCTCGGCGTAGCGGGGGGCGAAGTCGAACACGATGAAGCCCTGCATCCGACCTCGACGCATGATCATCATCGACGTGTTCGCGATTCCTTTCGGTCGCTCCATGGAGTTGTACTGCGAGATGGCGCCACAGAGCACGATGCGCGCGTGCATGGCAATGTTCGACAAGACGGCGTCGAGGATCTCACCGCCCACGTTGTCGAAGTACAGGTCGACTCCCTTCGGGCACGCCGCGCGAATCCGCTTGTTGAGGTGGTCCTCGCGGTAGTCGAGGCATTCGTCGAAGCCGTAGTTTTCAACGACCTCGGCGCACTTCTCGGGTCCACCGGCAATGCCCACGACTTTCGACGCACCCCGAGCCTTCGCGATTTGCCCAACGACCGATCCGGTTGCGCCCGCGGCACCAGACACGACGACGACGTCGCCCTCCTTAAATTGGCCAATGTCGAGCAGTCCGAAGTAGGCCGTCAATCCCGTCGTCCCGAGCACGTTCATGACGGTCGCGAGATCGAGTCCGAGCCCGGTTGGCACGACGGTGAATCTGTTTTGTTCTGTCGCAACCGCCCACTCCTGCCAGTTGGTCATGCCGTAGACGATGTCGCCGACCTTGTAACGGTCGGTGTTGGACTCGACCACCACGCCGCTGCCACCGGCGCGAATCACGTCACCGAGTTCAATGGCCGGCAGGTAGCCCGGCGCATCGTTCATCCAGGTTCGAATCGTTGGGTCGATCGAGACGAGGCCAACCTTGATCAACGCCTCATTGGCCCCGCATATGGGTACTGGACCCTCCACGATTGATGTGGTCGACGCGTCGACCATGCCCACGGGCCGTTGTGCGAGTACAACTTGTCGATTGTTCATCTGCGCTCCTTGAGCATTCACGTTAGAGGGACGGCCACCGTCGCCCACGGCCAGTCGCGCAGATGCTGAGCTCGCCACTGGTTTCGCGGGCGCTGGTCCAGTGCAAGACGAGGACTGTGTCGTGACGTCAGATTACGTCGTGCCCCTCGCTGGCCTGGTCCGATGCGGCGGCCCGTCGTCGTTCGTCGACGTCGACGCCGAGTTCTCGGAGCACGCGCACAGCGAAGTTCTCGGCTCCGTCACGGACGCCCGCGAGCCGGAGATCGAGAGTTTTTTTATTACTTCGTCGGTGTTATTGCCAATTCATGACTAAGTGGATAAGGTTAGTCACCATTAGCCACACGGGGATGGGGGAAATTGACGTGACGACCGAGACGAAGCCGGAAACTGCCGTTGAGGAGATCAAGCGCTCCAGCAATTTCCTGCGCGGATCCCTGGGCGAAGAACTCGACAACGACGTCGCCAGCGTGTCGAATGACGCAGAACAGCTGCTCAAATTTCATGGCATCTACTCCCAAGACAACCGAGACGTTCGCCGGGAGCGTGCCGTCAAACACGAGGAACTCGATTACATCTTTATGATTCGCGTCGCGATCCCCGGTGGTCGGGTCTCTCCCGACCAGTGGCTCGCGCTCGACCGCATTGCGAGCGACGTGGCCGACGGGTCGATTCGCCTCACCACTCGCCAGGCCGTGCAGTACCACGGCGTGTTGAAGGATGGACTACGTCCGCTCGCGCGCTCCCTCGACGAGCAGCTCATGACGTCCTTTGGCGCCTGTGGCGACGTCGTCCGCAATGTCGTGTCCTGTCCTGGCCTGCAGTCCGACCAGTCTGATGAGCGGCTACATGAAATCACTTCGCGCCTCGCACGGACGTTTCGGGCAACGACCAACGCACACTGGGAGATCTTCGTCAACGGCGACAAGGCCGCCTCCCGAGAGGAGATCGCCGAGCGATCTTTCTATGGTGACACGTATCTGCCGCGCAAATTCAAGATCGCGGTGGCCCACCCACACGACAACTGCGTCGACGTCTTCGCCCAGGACGTGGGGCTCATTCCCGGCGTGCACCCCATGGCTGGTGATGGTTTCACACTTCTCGTTGGTGGCGGCCTCGGACGCTCCTACGCCAATGACGACACGTTTTCTCGCCTCGCCGATCCGATGACCTTCGTCACCTACGACGAGCTCGAAGAGGTCATCGCGGCCATTGTCGCCACCTATCGCGACCTCGGTGACCGTACTGATCGCAAGCGCGCTCGCATGAAGTACGTGGTCGCCGACATGGGCATCGAACAGTTCCGTAAGGAGGTCGAGGTACGACTGGGCCGCGACGTTCGCGAGCCCCTCGAGCTTCCGACACGCTTCGATGCCGACGACCACTTGGGGTGGCGCCAACTCGGCGACGGAACCTGGCAGGTGGGCGTTCGCGTCTCCGCGGGAAGAGTTCGCGACGACGAGGGTGGAACGACACTTCGCACGGCATTGCGCGAAATCGCCGAGCAGTTGCCCGTCGCCTTCTTCATCACCGCCCAGCAGGACATCATCGTGAGCGCGATTCGCGACAGCGACCGTCCGCTCGTCGAAGCACTTCTTGCACGTCACCGCGTACGACTCGATGGCGCGCTCGGCGTCGTCGAACGCACGGCACTGGCCTGTCCCGCGCTTCCCACGTGCGGTCAGGCGCTCACCGAGGCGGAGCGCCGGCTCCCCGAATTGGTTGACACCATTGAAGACGAGCTCGGACGACGCAAGCTCGGACGACGGTCGCTCCAACTGCGGATGACCGGATGCCCCAACGGTTGCGCCCGTCCCGCCGTCGCCGAAGTGGGCATCGTCGGACGAACCAAGTCGACTTACGACGTGTACGTCGGCGGAGGTCCACGCGGCGATCGACTGGCGACCCTCTTTCGAGAAAAGGTTCCCTTCGCCGAGATTTCAACGGTGCTCGGTCCACTCTTCGATCGTTGGGAATCCGAGAGTGACGTGGATGAATCCTTCGGCGACTTCGTAACCCGTGTGGGTGTCTCGTGACGGTCTTTCTTGTCGGCGCCGGCCCCGGGGACGCCGATCTCTTGACGGTTCGCGCCGCGCGCCTGCTTGCACGGGCCGATGTCGTCGTGCACGATCGATTGGTCGAGCGTTCCGTCTTGGAACTTGCCAACAGCAACGCTGACCTCATCGACGTCGGCAAGGCGCCCGGCGCCTTCACCTCGCAGTCGATCATCAATGACCTGCTCGTATCGCTCGGACAAAACTACGACTGCGTCGTTCGTCTTAAGGGCGGTGACCCCTTCGTGTTCGGTCGTGGCGGCGAAGAGATGATGGCGCTTCGTGAAGCGGGCGTCGCCTGCGACGTCGTGCCGGGCGTCACCTCGGCGTTCTCGGGTCCCCTGGCCGCGGGCATACCCGTGACCCATCGCACTCTTTCGCGTGGCGTCACCGTCGTCACCGGTCATCTGGCCAACGACGACGACGGATATTTTCGACGTCTCGCGAACCCCGACATCACGCTGGTCATCTTGATGGGTGTCGCTCGTCGCGACGCAATCGCGAGTCAACTGATCGAAGGAGGACTTTCTCGCGCCACACCGGTCGCGGTGATTGAGAACGCCTGGACGGAGCGTCAGCGCGAGACGCGCGCGACACTGACTGAGCTCGGCGTGCTCGACGTGGCATCGCCGGCGATCATCGTGATCGGGCCGTGCGCCGCACTCTCGCTTCGCGATGTCCTTGTTGACACGAGGGCAATAACGTGAGCATGTTGCCCCTGGCAATGAAGTTGTCCAACAAGCCGGTCTTGGTCGTCGGGGCTGGCCGCATCGGCACCGGGAAGGCAACGCTGCTCGTCGAAGCCGGCGCGCGCGTGACGATGATTTCGCGTGAGCAGTTGGCACCACTCCCTCTCGGCCTCGCCTCCTACGAAGCCCGCGCGTATCGCCGAGGTGACCTCACGGGGTACGCCCTGGTGGTCTCCGCGACCGGTGACCCCGCCATCAATGATCTGATCGTCGACGAAGCTCGAGCCCAAGGCATATGGCTGAACGTGGTCGACGATCCTGCGCGCTCGGACTTTTATTTCACGGCCGTGCATCGAGACGGCGAAGTGCTCGTCTCGGTCTCCACCGAAGGTGCATCGCCGGCGCTCGCGCAGGTCATCCGGACTCTCATCCGAGAACGGCTTCCCCGTCACCTTGGTTCGGTTGCGCGTCAACTTCGAGCTGAGCGTGCCGCACTGCACACGAGCGGCGATAGTACCGAGGGCGTCGACTGGAAGCCACGGATACACGAACTTCTCGAGGACGGCGATCCAATCAGCGGCGACAGCGTCCTTCACTAGAGTGACCGGAGATTGTCCAAACTGAGACGACAGTCATCGCAACACTGACGAAGGAGTGCCGTGACTGATCGAGTGCTCGTCACCGGCGCGACCGGCTTCATTGCGCAGCACTGCATTCTGCAACTCCTCGAGGCCGGTTACCTCGTGCGAGGAACCGCACGCTCCTCGGATCGCACCCACGAGATCATGGACATTCTTGAGCCGCACCTCAGCGAAGCCGGCAAAGTCCGCCTGCCCGGCTTTGACGTGGTCGTCGCGGACCTCACGAGTGATGAAGGGTGGAATGAATCGATGTCGGACTGTCGCTACGTGCTGCACGTCGCGAGCCCCCTCCCTCGCTCGGCCCCGAAGAACGACGACGAACTCGTCGTACCGGCACGCGACGGCACACTTCGTGTTCTTCGTGCCGCGAACGAGGCCGGTGTAGAGCGCGTCGTGCTGACGTCATCGATAAGTGCCATTGTTTACGGCAACGACCGTTCGAGAACCTTCGATGAGTCGGACTGGACGAACCTGCACGGCAAACGAATCGGCGCCTACGACAAGTCCAAGACGATCGCAGAGCGAGCAGCGTGGAGCTTCATCGACGCACTCGGTGCCGACGCCACTCTGCAGCTCGTCGTCATCAATCCTGGGCTGGTGCTCGGTCCCTTGTTGTCGCCGGACTGGGGGACCTCGGGCGAACTCGTCAAACGCATCATCGACCATGACGTTCCCGCGATCCCCGACATCTCGCTCGCCATGGTTGACGTCCGTGACGTGGCGAGTGCGCACGTGAGCGCACTGACAACGCCCGAGGCGGCGGGGCAACGCTTCATCTGCGCCGAAGCGAACCACTCGATGATGGAGGTCGCGGTCATCCTTGAACGGCATTTAGGCCCACTGGGCTACAAGATTCCTACGAAGCGACTTCCCTCGATCGCCGTCCGCGCGATGGCGCTCCTTGACAAAACGGTTCGACTGGCGATGAACGATCTTGGCACGTCGCAGAACGTGAAGAACGAACGGATCCGCACGGTGTTACGATGGTCACCGAGGAATCTCGACGAGATGAGCACCTCGATGGCCGATTCAATGATTCACTACGGGGTGGTGGCGGCAATCAAGAAATAACCTTCGCATCGTCGGGTCTTGGGTTATCCACCGTTGAGGCGAATGGGACCGGTCGAAAACACCCGCTCGTCGCCAACAGGTAACGTCGAGGACTATGTCGCCGGGCACCGAATTACCGCTCCTCGCCCTTGAACACGTCTCCGTCCATTTCGAAGGACTGCGGGCACTCGACGATGTCTCCTTCGACGTCTCGTCTGGAGAGATCGTTGGGCTCATTGGACCCAACGGCGCCGGCAAGACCACTGCATTCAACGTGGCGTGCGGCTTCGTAAAGCCCAACGAAGGTCACGTTCACTACCCCACCGCAAAGAAATCAAATCTTCGACCGAATCAGCTGGTGCACGCCGGCGTCGCGCGCACCCTTCAGGGCGTCGGTCTGTTTCCGCACTGCAGCGTGCTGGAGAACGTGATGGCTGGAGGGCATCTTCGCCCGAGCGGCGGCTTCTTTGCCAGCTTCTTGTCGTTGCCAATTGAGGTCCGATCGGAACGGGCACTGCGCAGCGACGCGTTGGCCATGCTCGAACGACTCAACATCGCCGATATGGCGACCCGCCTCCCTTCCGCGATTCCTTACGGCATCGCAAAGAAGGTCTCCGTGGCGCGCGCGCTCATGAGCGAGCCCACGTTGCTGATGCTCGACGAGCCGGCGTCGGGCCTCGACGAGGCCGAACTCGATGACTTTGCTCGGCTCATCGTGGAACTGCGTTCGTCAATGGGCGTGCTACTCGTCGAG
This sequence comes from Acidimicrobiaceae bacterium, assembly GCA_003152215.1. Lineage (GTDB taxonomy): Bacteria > Actinomycetota > Acidimicrobiia > Acidimicrobiales > RAAP-2 > RAAP-2. The sequence continues at coordinate 31,296 of PLZP01000114.1, forward strand.
CACGACATGGAGTTCGTCATGCCGCTCGTGAATCGACTCGTAGTACTCAACTTTGGTCAAGTCATTGCGAGCGGATCGCCATCGGAGGTTCGTGAGGACGAAGCGGTCATCGAGGCCTACCTCGGGGTTGCCGAATGATCGCTATCGACAATCTGTCGGTCTCTTTTGGCGCGGTGCAGGCACTTCGTGACGTGACCTTCCGAGCCGAGACGGGACAGATCACCGCGGTCCTCGGCGCGAATGGCGCCGGCAAAACCACGTTGCTGCGCACCGTCAGCGGTCTGAAGGAACCCAAGTCGGGCACAATTGCCATGGACGGGCAGGCGCTCGTGCATAGGAAGACCGAAGACATCGCCCGCATGGGCGTCGGCCACGTCCCCGAGGGTCGCGGCGTGATTGGCGAATTCACCGTCGAAGAGAACCTCCGACTCGGCGCCATGACGGCCAAGGTCAATCTCAAGAGCGGCCTCGAGGAACAGTATGATCAGTTCCCGGTCCTCGGCGAACGGCGAAAGCAGCACGCTGCCAAACTCTCTGGCGGTGAACGTCAGATGCTCGCCATGGCCCGGGCCCTGATTGCGAAACCTTCGGTGCTCTTACTCGACGAGCCCTCGCTCGGACTCGCTCCCCTCGTGACCGCACAATTGATGCACACCATCCGATCGCTCTGTGAGACGAACGACCTCACCGTGATCCTCGTGGAGCAGAACGCCTCGTCGGCGCTGCGGATTGCCCATCGAGCGGTGGTGCTCCACGTGGGCCACGTCGTCGCGAACGACGAAGCATCCGTGGTCGCCGGTGACGAGAACCTCCGCCAGTACTACTTGGGATTGGTGGAGTGATGGACGCGTTCCTCACCTCGCGCATCATCGCCGACGTACTCGGCGGACTCACCAACGGCGTTATCTACGGTATGGTGGCCCTCAGTCTGGTCCTCATCTGGCGCTCAACCGGAGTGCTGAACTTCGCCCAAGGCGCCATGCCGATGTTTGCGACGTACGTGGGCTTCGCGCTTCTCTCGTACCACTTCGGTTACTGGGCTTGCGCGGTGGCAGCACTCATCGTCGGCCTTGCCGTGGGCGGACTCACCGAACGACTCGTCGTACGTGGTCTCTACGGGAAACCGGAAATCAATCCCATCGTGGTCATGGTCGGATTCCTGATCGTTCTCGAAGCAGTCGCGGCCGCCATCTGGTCATCGTTCCCGCGTAGTCTGCCCAGCCCCTTCTCTTCCATTGACTGGCAACTCGGCGGCCACCCCGTTTCGCTCTCGCCGTTCACGGTCTACGAGATCGGCGCTTCGATTGTCGTGATGCTCTTGGTGGCGGCCCTCTTTCGATTCACGAATCTCGGACTGCAATTGCGCGCCTCGGCGCTGGCGCCCGAAGTCTCTCGCCTCTTGGGTGTTCGCGTCGGTCGTTTGCTCACGCTCGGGTGGATGTTGTCCACGGCCGTTGGTGTGGTCACGACGATCCTTGTCTCGTCGAATTTCTTTACGGGGCTCACGCCACAGGTAAACGATGGCATCTTCGCCTTCGGGTTCATCGCCGCGGCCGTCGGTGGACTGGAAAGTCCCGTTGGAGCGATCGTGGCGGGAGTCTCCCTGGGTATCATCCTCCAGTTCGTTCAGGACTACCTCAACTCGAATGCCCAGATCATCGTGGCGCTCGTCGTCTTGATCGTTGCGTTGATGGTCCGACCCAACGGTGTCTTCACGAAGAGTTCTTTGAGGCGAGTGTGATGAAAATCGAAGTGGTTCGTCGTCGATTTGCGGTGTCCGTGGCCCTCATCATCATCGCGACGGTCGTCGCATTTCTGATTGCTCCAACGACCCACAACGGCGTCGCGATCGCCATCGTCCTCGACGTCGCGGTGGCGTGCGTCGCCACGCTCACTCTCCCGGGACTTCGATCGAGCCACCCCGTGGTTGCACGGGCCGCACTGAGCATGCTTGGCGTCGTTGTCGTACTCTTCGTGGCCTTCTTCTTGCCATCGGCCAGCGACTTCAATCTGGCCACCGGCGCGGCCATGTCGATTGTGTTACTCGGACTCTCATTCCTGACGGGCGCTTCGGGTCAAATCTCGCTCGGCAACAGCGCCTTCATGGGTGTCGGCGCATTCACGATGGCAATTTGGGCCAACCACCACGCCACGACCCCGATCTTCATCACGTTGCTCATTTCCGTCGTGGCCGGTGCACTCGTCGGACTGCTGCTCGGAATGCCCGCGACACGACTACGCGGACCGTACCTCGCGGGGATGACGCTTGCGTTCGCCGTGGCGTTCACGGCAATCCTCGGGGAGTTCAGCTCCTGGACCGGCGGCGACTCGGGCCTGCAACTGCCCTCGGAGGCGAGACCACCGCACTGGTTGGTCTCGCTCTTTCATTCGGGCGCGTCGCCGCTCACGACGAGCACGCTCTGGTTGACCGAAATCTCCATCGTGGTCGCCGGCGTGGCGTTCTTCTTCATGGCCAACCTCTTCGCGAGCCGCACGGGCCGCGCCATGCGACTGATTCGTGACAACGATGTCGCCGCGGAGCTCGTCGGCATCTCGCTGCCGAGAGCGCGCGTCATTGCGTTCGTCGTCTCATCGGCCTACGCCGCATTGGGCGGTGCGCTGTGGACGCTGATTGACAACTCCGTCTCGCCGCCGACCTATTCCTTCGCTCTTTCGGTCACAATCCTCTCGTTGATTGTCATTGGCGGCATCGGCACGATTTCGGGTGCGCTCATCGGTGGCATTATCTACGCCTACTCCACGAACGTCATCTCGTGGATCGTCAATCAGACCGGTCTCAACCCTCAGGGCAACTTCGCCAGCCAGTTGAACGGCATAATCTTCGGCGGCCTTCTGATCTTGACGATGCTCTTCGCACCGCTCGGTATCGCAGGAGCGGTGCGACATTTCTGGCACCGCGCCCGCAATCGGTCGTCGGGGTGACTTGCAACGGCCCTTGGCGACGCCTACTCTGCCGTTAAGAGTTCTATATCAGGGAGAAAACAAGATGGTAAAAACCACAACGCGTCGCGTGACGATTTCAGGCACGGCGCTTCTGCTGTGTTTGGGTCTGGTCACCGCTGGCAGTTCCATCGTCTCGGCAGGCGCGGCTGTTAAGAAGACGCCGGGCGTGACGGCCAAGCAAATCACGATCGGCGCCACTGAGCCCGTGACGGGAATTGCATCGGCGGGTTACAACCAGGTCGCCAAGGCCGCCAACGCCGTGTTCAAGTACGTGAACGCACGCGGAGGGATCTACGGGCGCAAGATCAAGTACGTCATCAAGGACGACTGCTACGGCACGCCGGGCTTTGGTTGCACCGGAGTTCCCAACACCGCCACCCAGACCCACTCGCTGCTCGGCCTACCCGTCTTCGCGACAGTCGCCTCGCTCGGCACGCCCACTCAGGACACGGTCCGCGCATTGCTGAAGGGCGACGGCGTTCCTCAGTTGTTCGTAGCCTCGGGCTCACTGGACTGGAACAACCCGCACCAGTACCCGGGCCTATTCGGTTGGCAGCCCAGCTACAACGAAGAGAGCAAGATCTTCGCCAAGTACATCAAGGCCACGTTCCCCACCGCCAACGTCTGCTTCCTCGGACAGGGCGACGACTTCGGAACTGACGGCTTGGCTGGACTCATCGCCGGTGGTGTGACGCCGTCCGACGAGCAGCTTTACTCGGTAGGCGCACTGGTCACCTCGAGCGGTGCCTCCATTGCTCCCTACATTCAGCGATTCGACACGGACAAGTGCACGATTGTGGTGCTCGACTCAATTCCTGGTGCCACCGACGCCGCTCTCGGCGCCGCCCTCCAGTTGGGTTACTCGCCGCAATGGGTCATCTCGAGCGTTGGCTCAGACCCCCAGACGGTTGACGCGCCGTTCGTTGGCAAGGTTCCGACCGACCCAGAGCAGGGTGCCATTAGCTTCAGCTACCTGCCCACGACGACCACGTCGAGCCCATGGATTCCTTGGATCTACAAAGTCATCAAGGCCGACCCGGCTGACTTCCCTGGCTTCACCTCCTCGAGTGTCTTGAACGGCGACATCGCCTATGGCGCTGCCATCGGTGTGGCGTTCGTCGAAGCGCTGAAGGCCACTGGAAAGAACCTGACCCGCGCGGGCTTCTTGCACACGCTGCAGACGACCGTGTTCAGCCAGACACCTTCGCTGGTGCCGCTGAGCTACACGAACAGCAACCACCAGGGTCTCAATGGCGGCTACCTCACGACCGTCATCAGTGACGCCGCCCAGAAGCCAATTACGGGCACCGTGTACACCACCGACAGTTCAACGACCGGACCGGTCACCGTGGCGAAGAAGTTGAGCGCCGGTATTCCCGCCTGGATCAAGTAGCACGTTTCGTGATCAACACAATCGACCCCGGTGCGCAGCGCCGGGGTCGATTGTGTATGACGGCTTGGCGCAGCACGGGTAACGCATCACAAAGTGATCTGCGCAGCTAGTGACCCGCCATCGAAGCCTGCGATCCGAGTTGTATCGCGACGCTCGTCTGATGGGTAATATCGAGGCCGCCTCACACGGTCCCCTGGCGTACGGCAAACGCTACGCCCGCCGAAAGGTCTACGCGAGGACCAACTCGTACACTCGTTCGATCCTTCGCTCGATCTCACTGAGTAAATAGCGACCCGTCTCAGAACTTGCGCGCAACGAGATACATGCCGGCCTGAGGGATGCGCAGCGGTCCGCTTCGTTCGATGTCACGATGGAGTCGTTCCAGCGCGTCGCGCTGAGCGACGGCGTCAAAGCCCGGCACCGTCCATGGCACCATCGCGAGGTACCACACCAGTGCACCCACGTCGTGAAAGTTCACGGTCTGCATCGATGCGTCCGACTCGATCACGTCCATTCCCCCGCGCGTGACTTGCGCGCGCAGCATCTCGAGCGTGAGCGCTGGCAGTGTCGACTGCGGTGCGTCAAACAGAGTTCGGAACTCTCGAAAGAGACCATCCCCCACTTGTTGGGTCGCGAAGTGTCCTCCGCGGTCCAGGACCCGTGCGACGTCGCTGGCGTTAAAGGATTCGTGTCGACAACAGACGAGGTGAAACGCCCCGTCGTCGAAGGGCAGCGACGCGAGGACCTCGTCGTCGAACTGGTCGTTGTTATCGGCGACGTCATCAACTTCGCGAACCTCCACGTCGAGCGGTTCGAGACGACGTCGCGCGACGACCACGTTCGGAGGCCACGCCTCGGTCGCCACCGTCCGCGCGGGACGCAACGCCAACTGCGCCAACCACTCACCCCCACCGGTGCCGAGGTCCAAGAGGTCGGGCGACGTTCGCGCCAGTCCCGAGACAATGTTCGAAAAGTCCCAGGGAAGATCGTCCGTCGTGATTCGATTCGCGAGCCACGTGAAGTCCCAACCCTGCGTTGGATGTTGTTCGGCTTCGTGAAGCAATTCAAAGAAGTCCGTCACGTCGCTCCTCTCAGGGCATCCTCGCGACGCCTGGGAACACGTCAGGAGACCGGTCGAAACCTACTCTTGGATAATTTCGAACGCCCGTAGGCCGCGGATTCTCTCTTGGCGACGGGCACGCAGTCGTCGTTCGGAGAGTTGCGCGAGTTCAATGTAGGAGCGCATGATCGACGCGCTGACTCGCTCGACGGTGATGAAGGGGTTGGGATCTTCGGGGATCACTTCGTCGATGAGCCCAAGGTCCAACTGGTCCTTCGCGGTCGAACGCATCGTGGCGAGCGTGATGCGCACTTCGTCTCGCGAGGGGTTGGGCGTCTTGTAGAGAATCGAGGCGGCGGACCTCGGTTCCGCAACGTAGGCCATTGCCTTCTCAAGCATGATCACGTGGTCGGCCATTGGTGTCGTCGCGAGTCCCCCACCGCTACCGAGGGCGCCGGCGACGAGCGAGATCACCGGTTCTGAATAGTCGATTCCCTTCAGAATCGAACGGGCGATCGCCCGAGACTGTCCACGGCGCTCGCTCTCAAGTGTCGGCTTCGCGCCGAGCGTGTCAGTAATGAAGAGCGCCGGCAAGTGGAGCCGCTCCCCCATTTCGAGCATTCGCTCCATGAAAGCGAAGTCCTCAGGTGCCGGATTCGACGGACGCTTGATCACCGTGTCGCCGAAACGCTGGTACGAAGGTTGCGTACCGACAATTACGAAGGGCTGAGCACCAATTTTGGCGAAGGCGCCGACGATCGCAGGGTAGCGCTTGTATTCCGCCTCCT
>PLZP01000010.1 GCA_003152215.1 Acidimicrobiaceae bacterium
TCCGTGAGCGCGGCCATCATCAGCCACTGGTCATCGCCGCACTGGTAAATCCGGTAATACGGGCTCCTCCCGTGAGGAGAGCCAGGCTGCGCGGCTGCGCGAACGCCCTCACGGATCGTCTGGCCCATCATCGAAGTCAGGAGTGAACCGTGCATTCCGTTCACGCTCACGACTTGCCCGCGACCCGAGACACGACGTTCAATAAGACAGGCCACTGCGCAAGTGGCAGCCCACGCGCCTTGTAGATAGAGAAGTGGTGGCAGGACCGAGTCGATGGGACCGCCCCCATAGGACGCCTGCTTCACGGCCGCGCCACCGGTGGCTTCCAGAAGTCCGTTAGATTCCTGGTTCCCGACGNNCCACGCTCTCCCGGTGTCGGGGGCGTCGAAACGATAATCAATCTCGGATAGCGCAACATGAGCCGCTGGTGGTCCAACGAGCTCCCAACACGGTCGGCCGGGTAACTCGAATCAATCAACACGTCGGCGCCTGCGAGAAGTTCGTCGAGTCGTGCTTGATCTTCGCCGGACCCAGTGAGCACGATCCCGCGCTTGCCTCTGTTCCAGACGCTAAAGCCGGCCGATGAACGTGCCGGGTCGCCAAGGGCAACTTCAACCTTCACCACGTCCGCGCCGTAGTCGGCGAGAAGCATTCCCGCCACCGGCCCGGCGACCCCGCCACTCAATTCGAGTACGTGTAACCCTTCCAACGCCATGTGAGATCTCCTCGATCATCAAAATCAAGTGCGTTCAGTGCATCCATCGTGGATGCATCTGTTGAGCTCATCCCATTTGAGTCCGACCATCACTTACAACGTGCCCACTCGCAGAGAGGGAACGTCCACCATTGCGTGACGACTTCTACGTCGTGAGCATCAGTGAAAACGTTGAGTGCGATCGGCAGCGTCAGCGGTGGCGCGCCTCTGCAACTCGATTGAAATCGGGGCACCTACCCACCATTTGGTGGATAGGTGCCCCGACTGGTTAACAACGTCTTAGCCAAGCAATTGTTAGCCGTTTACGTACAGGTAGTCGAGGTTCGGCTCGTTGCTCAGGCTGGTCGCCTGCAATTCGCCGCCCACGTTCGTCGCGTACGCGTCACCATTGGGGTTGAAATACAGTCCAACCCACGGAGCCTGAGCTTCGATGACCGTGTCGGCACCCTTAATGTCCGCCGACAGCTGAGCCGCAGTCTGCGCCTCGTTCATCTTGTTCAGCCACGGCTGAACTGCGGTTGGGTGGACTCCGTCGAATGACGAAGTTGGTGAGAACAGGAGGTCATACGTCGACCACGCTGTTACCGTGCCGTCCCATCCAATGCTGTAGAGGTCTGCCTTGTTCGTGGTGTTGAACTCAGAGTTGATCGCCGGACCGGGACCATCAGTGATCTTCAACTTGATACCGGCCTTGGCCCACTGCGCCTGCGCAATCACCGCGTCCTGTTCAAACGGTGGTGACGCGATCGCCAGCATGCTGAGCGTAATTCCGTGCGGGTAGCCCGCCTTCTTCAGATACTCCTTGGCCATCTTCACCGAGTATGGGTAGAAATTACCCTTTGAAGTGTCCGCGTCGGCTCCTCCACCGTACGGGTCATCGTACGCTGGCTTATTAGCGAAGCCATTGGTGGCTGCCTTAGCCATCGCCACGCGATTCGTCGCGTAGTTCAGCGCGAGTCGCACGTCGACGTTTTTCATCGGGCTTCCCTTGCCAGGACCCTTCGGGTCAATGGCGATGAACTGCATTGCCAAGGCACCGGAGTTTAGGTAGTACTTCAGGCTTGAATCACCCTTGATCGAGGCCAGCTGAGGCGCGTCGAGACCGAACGCGTAGTTTGCTGTCGCTGACTTCAGCGCATCGACGACCGCGGCGTCGTTCGACACGATGGAGATGTTGATCCCCGCCGCGTCGGCTGGCGGCGGACCTGCCTGCACGTATCCCTTGTAGGGCACTAAGTCAACACTGGTCCCGGGCACGTAACTCGACAACTGGTATGGACCCGCACCTACTGGGTTCGAGCCGACGTACGTTGAGCCGTACTTGGTGTAGGCCGTCGGCGAGTTGATGAGCCCGATGCGCCTCGACAGCGTACCCAGAATACTTGACGTCGGAGCCGAGAACTGGAACACCACCGTGTCTGTACCCGTCGCCGTGAGACTCGTCATCGTTGGGATTGACTGAATCTTACCGGCCAAGCAAGTATTAATACTCGAAACGACCGCCGCAGCATTGAGCGGCGTTCCGTCAGAGAACGACAACCCTGACTTGATCTGCATCGTCAAAGTCAATCCGCCATCCGAGAAAGCCCACGAACTGGCAATGCCGGGAACGAGTTTTCCGGTTGATGGAACTGAATAGACGAGTGGTGCGTACAGCAAATTGATATACGGAATGTCGTATCCTCCGTTGCCGTCACACGGGTTAAGGCTCGTAGGAGCTTGCTCCGTAACGGCGTTGATGATACCGCTGGTGTTAATCGAAGCCCCACTCGGGGAGCCATTACCAATTACCACCAACCCGGCAGTCAGTGCAAGCACTGCCACCGCGATAATCATATTTCGGCGATGGCGAGCCCTCGCATACAACGATTCGTTTGCGGTCAAATTTGGATAACCCATAAGTGGTCCGTCCCCCTTCATTACATCCCAGCACAGTACTGGCGTTCGCAAAAACCTACACGGCGTCAACTACGGGCGCAAGATCACCCTCCCCAAAAAGTTCTTCCCACCGATGACACGCAACGACGTGGCTTACGGTTGAAGGGATCTCTCGCAAGTGAGGAATTTCCAACGAACAACGTTCAATGGCGTGGGGACAACGTGTTCGAAAGCGACAGCCAGAGGGAGGTTTGCGAGGATCAGGTAGATCATCCGCCAATAAAAATTTGATGCGTGCGCGTCCGGCGTGGCCGAGGCGAGGCACCGCACTCATGAGCGCTTGCGTATACGGATGCTGTGGTCGACGCGTTACCTCTTCTGCGGCGCCAATCTCCACGATC
>PLZP01000038.1 GCA_003152215.1 Acidimicrobiaceae bacterium
CGCCGAGTCCTACAGCACCAGATTGAGGACCCACTGGCCCTGGCACTGTTGGAGGGTCGCTATGTCGAGGGCGCAACGGTGACCGTCATGTTGTCGGAGGACAACATCGTCTTGGACTGAGCATTTGCCTGTTGGGACTCAGTGCTCACTGTCGCGGGACCTTGCTGTCAAAAGTCTTACCAGGTGCTCACCGGTCGGTGAGTGCTTCCAAACGACTGACAAGCGAGAGGATCGAGAGGTCTTTCGGGGCGTCATGGCACGCTCGACAACCATCGGCTGAAACTAGCTAATCAACATCTGACGACTTGATTTGGGCGGATCGCGAAGTTGGGGCCCTGCGTCGCGTCAAGTTTCCCATTGTCAAACATTGCAGTCGTGCGCCCAATTCCTTTTAGTCAAGATTCGAATGCGAGCGGAACTACCAACTCCGAGAGTATGCAAAGGGATCCATCGACGTCCGCAGCAGCCACCTTCAGTTCCGTGTGTTCCTTCTTTGACGAGTGGCTCGCCAGACGTGTGGCGACTAACGGCTCCGCGACCAGTAGCGGTGCGCGCGGTGTCGCGGGTGTTTCGTAGATGCCTGTTGTTCGATGCGCTGAAGTTCGTCCTTTTCCGTCGGCTTGACCCAGCGCGAGATCTTGAATCTGTTCGTCATTGTCGCCTCGCTCCTATGACTTGAAACTACAGACATACTGACTCCGTCGCCATCGGACGTCAATTCCGGTGGCGGTGGATCGACCGAGGAGTCCATTCAGTGCAGGATCGGTCCCCCTGGACTGTTAAATCGAGACGCGCGCTTGAGGATGCGCCGCTCGATCCGCTCGGCGCGGGTCCTGGTGACCCCCGCCAGGCGTGGGGATCGGCGACGGAAGAACCATTCCTTGGCTGCTTCGACCAGAACCAGGTGAATCACGACCGTGCCGAACCGCCGCAGGAAGAGTAGGAAGGACCGAGAAGCCGAAAAGCTGCGCGAGGCCGGTGTAGGACGGCAACGCTCGGGCCAGTGCTGCGCTCGTTGGCACGACGAGCATCGTGATGCTGGGGTGGGCTAAATCGGGTGCTTTCGATGCCGTGGAACTAGGTCAACGATCTTCCACTGGAGGCAGAGGGCCGCGCAACGTGCGCCACTAGCTCACTAGATGAGTCTTTACGCGATACAGATCGTCGATTGACTCAACGCCGCCGTCTCGAACGCGATTAGTCCAGTCCGTTTCGTCTCGGTACCTCTCTTCATGCGCACCAGAAGGATCCCTAAACCATTTGCACGAAATCGATTGCCTGAGCATCGCGAAGGCATTGATGTCCGCAGCGAGTTGCAAGATTATGGGTTCCCAATGCTTAATTGCTTCAGACCTCTTGATTGCCAGTTGCCCATTGTCAAACTTTGCTTGGAGTGCCAGGTCTTCCGCTCGGACCGTGTCGCGGGCTTTGGCTAACGCCGCTTTCAGAGCGAGCATTCTCGTCAATACTTCAGCTCCGAAATTTTCATCGCCGGCACGGACGTCTACTTTGGCGATTATTCGGAGTTCGTCATACATCACTTCGAACTCGTCGCGCAGAAGTTGCGCACGGGAATTCAAATCGGCGTAGGTCACAAAACGCGACAGTGTGTCGTCCTCAGTCATTGGTCCTACTGAGTGGGACCGGAGAAACCTGGACGCCGAGACGGCCGGGGTCGTTCCCTCGTGGCACTTGTTCATCCACCGGAGAGAAGGACATTGCGACCAACTCTGCTGCGGTGCACAATCCGGGGTCAAAGACCACGGTCTCTAGTTTGGACAAGGGTTGAAGATAGCTCGGCAATCTCCCGCCTTCTCGTCCCAGCGGGCGCGATCGCACGCCCACCTTGACTCGAGAACGGTCCACTGCGATAAAAGGAAGTCTCATGTGTTTCACTTCAGCACTGCGAGGCACCCTGAACTAGGGACGAAAGTCCTCATCTCGATGGTCATGAACGGACCCATGTCCTCGAGCGGAGAGCACGTGTGTGATCCGCATGAAGAGCAAGCCGGTAGGGCCTCCCGGGAACACGATCCCGTACTTCGTTTCGGCGTTTTGACCTCGGATCTTGACATTCGACGAGGATCAACTCGACCAAGTGTGACGCCAAGGCACACGGCGGACCAGGTGTCGGCGCACCGGATATTGAAAGTGTCCCACGTAATTGCCCAAGCAAGGAATTGATCCAAACTCAAGTTTGAAGTGACTACAACTTTGCGAGCGCATAAATCTGCGCGCGCACAAAGTCGATGATTTCGCCATCACTGAGGGTGGTTCCGCGCCGCACTGCGGAAGCGAAGGCGGCAGCGCCAAGCCGGTCACGGAGGTTGTCTACAAGGACGCCAATGCGCTGCGCGTCAGCGGCTTCGAACGGTAGGGCATACGCAGCACCCGCAGCGGTGAGCGCACCATGGAGCGTGGCCGCGCCGAAGTCGGCCCGAAGCTCAACGAGGATGCCGAAAACGTGACGCAGTGACAGCCATTGGTTAGCCCAGTCCCCACCCCGATACCAAAGGTCGATCACGTCGATATAGCGCGCAAGTGCTTCGCGCGGTCGTCCTTGATTGGCTTCGAGCCAAAGCACTTCGGTGAGCGCAAATGCTTGGATCCACCGGTTTCCAGCATTGCTGGCGATGTCGGCCGCTCGCTGTAGCTCAGCCGCAGATTCGACCGGGCTTGTCGACTTGAGGGCGAGACCTTGCGCGTAGTGGGCTTGCGACAGAGCAGTAGGCGATCCGGACTGGGCGGCGGCGGAGAAGCAGTCGGTGGCAAAGCGGACACCGTTGACACGGTCGCCGACGCTCGTGAAGGCGACCGATCGCATATACAGAGCGTGGGCGAGTCGGGCCGGCGAACCCTTCCGGGCTGACGTGATCATGCAATCCATCCATTCGATCGCTCGTTCGGTGTCGCCTCGATAGAACCATGCATTGCCAAGAGCGCGTTCGGCGAGGCCGGAGCCGTCGATTGCGAGATGATGAGCAGCGGCGATCGCACGATCACCGAGTTCGATGGCGCCTTCGACGTCACCTCGTACAAACCGACCATAAGCCGCGACGCCGACGACAACCGGATAGCGAACGTTCTCATTCGCCTCGGGTAGAGCGATTGCAAGATCGGCCCAGAGAGTGATCTCGGCATGCATGCAGCGGAAGGAATACTCTCTGAGACCGGCAACAAGGCGTAACGCCATGTCTATGTCAGCATGTTCTATCGACCACACATGTGCGGCGCGCAGATTGTCGAAATCGCGATCGATCATTCTGACGGCAATCGCCTCATCAGGGCTCGCCAGAGAACGACCACATCGTTCGGCGACTTCCAGATACCACGCTGCGTGTCGAGATTGAATCAGGTCGCGATCAACTTGGACCAACCGATCGCGGCCAAAGTCTCGGAGTGTCTCCAATAGTCGATATCGGGGAAGATCCTCGTCAATGAGTTGCACCATCGACTTGTCAACCAAGTTCGCGAGCAATGACGATACGCGGGACCTATCCAGATCTCGACCAGCGCATACCTCTTCGACGGCGTCAAGCCCGAAGGTTCCAGCGAAGACACACAATCGCGCGAACAGTTGCTGTTCATCAGGATCTAGAAGGTCGTGCGACCACTTCACTAAATCCTGCACGGTGCGGTGGCGGGGAATCATCGAACTTTGCGCGCCGGATAGAAGATCGAAACCCCTATTGAGACGTTCCGCGAGCGCTGCCGGACTCATGGCTCGAATGCGCGCCGCTGCGAGTTCGATCGCGAGTGGAAGTCCATCGAGGTGGCGGACGATCTCGATGATGTGCCCCACGTTGTCCGGACCGATTGCGAATCCTGGTCGAGCCGCGATGGCGCGTTCAACGAAGAGGCGCGCGGCCGGAGCCTCCGCTGCGATTGCCGGACCGGAGCCCTCTTCGGGAATCGCAAGTGGACGAACGCGCCACACCTGCTCACCGGGAAGTCCAAGCACTTCACGGCTGGTAGCAAGAATGGTCACGCCGGGACACCATCGTAGAAGTCGCTCGGAGAGCGACGCTATGGTGCCTCGAAGATGCTCGCAGTTGTCAAGGATCAGAAGTGCGCGACGCGCACGTAGGTATTCAACAAGGGTGTCCTCAATGGAAAGATGTTGACGTTGTTGCACATCGACGGCCGTTGCGATGGCGCCGACTGTCGACGCAGGATCGCTCACCGGTGCGAGTTCTGCCACGAAGACCTCGCCGCCGAACTCGTCCCATAGTTCACTTGCGAGCCGCATTGCGATTCGCGTCTTTCCAACTCCCCCTGGCCCAGTCAACGTGACCAATCGATCGATCTGCAGCCGGCCCGCGAGAAACTCAATCTCCTCATCTCGACCAACCAGCCTGGTGGGCTCGGTCGGGACCTGTCGCATCGCTGATCGTCGTGGCATCACGGACGGCTGAAGGAGAGTCGGGTCTTCGTTGAGTACACGACCTTCGAGTTCGCGCAACACCGGCGACGGATCGAGTCCGAGTTGCTCCAGCATGAGTGTCCGAAACTCCTCCGCTCGTCGAAGCGCTTCTGCTGTACGGCCACTGCGGTACAGAGCGACGACGAGCTGTTGCCACAGTCTTTCCCGCAAAGGATGCCGCGCAACGAGGGCGTTGAGTTCACCAATAAGAGATGCGTGATCGCCAAGAACGAGGCGGGCCTCCCCAATTTCTTCTTGCGCAACAACGTGGAGTTCGTCGAGCCGCATCGCTTCGAACCGAGCCCAGTCATACTCAGAGAACTCCTCGAATGCCGAACCTCGCCAGCACCCCAGCGCTCCTGTCAATAGTTCAACTGTCGCCGCTGGGTCCGCAGAGGCGCTCGCTAGCTGGCATAACCGTTCGAAACGACCCGCATCTATCGAGATATCTGGAATCTGCAGCACGTAGCCCGGTGGTCGAGCAAGGATCTCAGCATCGGGCCGAAGGATTCGTCGCAAACGCGAAAGAATGCTTTGCAGCACACCGGCCGGGTCTGCCGGAGGGCTGCTGCCCCACAACTCGTTGCACAGTCGGTCTGTCGAAACGACTGATCCTCGATGGGCGGCCAATAATGCCAGCGCCAAACGTGGCTTGGGTCCGCCCATCGGAACTGGCTGTCCACAACGCACCACTTCGATGGCTCCCAGCACCCGAAAGTCGAGGTCAGACTCCATGCGGCCCATTATTGCAAGCCACCTTGCAAGACGCTTGCAGCCCGGGGCCAGATCACTGCAAAATGCCCGCAGGCATTTCGCAGACGACCCATCGGATACTCAATCTGAGCCCCAAAATCGGGAGCAAAGTTAAAGGAGAACATTATGCCGCTCGTACAGGTCAAAGTCATCAAGGGAGTCTTCGACAGCAATCAGAAGCAAGACATGATCTCGCAACTAACGGAGACCATGGTGAACATCGAAGGCGAGGCCCTACGCGGAGTGACGTGGGTCACGATCGAAGAAGTCGAAAGCGGCGACTGGGGAATCGGTGGCAACGCCATCACTGCCCAGTACGTCAAAGACCTTCAAAAGACGCCTGCGGTAAACCGTTAGCCTTGCACCACGTTTTGTCGGGTTTGGCAACTGGACCTTGCCCGACAAACGTGGTGCCTTACCTCCTTAAAAGTTCGCGGACGAGCGCCCCCGTTGGGTCGCTTCGAGTTCGCCGCGATTCTCTGCGCGGTCCCAGACCACCGACATCGTGCGTATCTGTCCAAGTAGTCATCAACTAAATGTCAGGCAATCACGCGCAACTCGCCTGGTCGAGCGCGATCGAGTTCAACAATTCCAGCTGCTTCGAGAAGTGACGCTATCCAACCAGCCGTATCTCGCGTAATGACCTGTTTGACGTAGCCGTCAAGCGTGCCGGGATTGCCTTGGGCATTGGGACTCCCGCCGATGTAGCAATCAATCCGGAATTTAAGAATTCGTTTCGAACACTTTCCAGAGCTTCGACTGCCCTGGGCGATAGTTTGCCAAGCGAATTCATATTGCAAGGTTTGTATTCGCTCTCGTAGAACAATCCGCGATTCCGAGCCGCTCCCAAGACCGACTGCTGAGAGAATGGTCGAAATCCCGAGATTGGATCAACCATGAGTGTCGTGTCTTTCGCCCTTGATGGCTTCGAGATGAAGCCCTTTACCTCTTCGGCCGGACGCACCCGTTACATCTATCGAATGGGTTCAGGCCCTGCGGTCATCATCATTCACGAAGTACCAGGCATCACGCCGTTGGTAGCGGCCTTCGCTCGCCGTGTTGCTGGCCAAGGCATGACCGCCGTTTTACCCAATCTCTTCGGAACGGCCGGAAGGCCGATGACGATTCCCTACGCCCTCACATCGTTCGCACACGTCTGCGTAAGCAAAGAGTTCACCCTGCTGGCGTTGAATAAGACCAGCGCCATCGTCGACTACCTACGTGAGTTGGCCGCGCACGAGCACCAGAAGTGCGGTGGTCCGGGCGTCGGGGCCGTGGGGATGTGTCTCACGGGCGGCTTCGCACTCGCCATGAGCATCGATCCAACGGTGGTTGCCCCCGCGCTCAGTCAACCTTCATTACCTCTTCCCACCAACGCGCTTCGGCGTCGTTCGCTCGGACTTTCCGACGACGATTACAACAAGGTACGGGGCCGCGCCGCCGACAACCTGTGCGTCATGGGACTTCGTTTCAGCGGTGACGCAAAATCACCCGGCGACCGATTCGTCCGGCTCCGGGAGGATTTGGGCGAGAACTTCATCGGCGTGGAGATCGACTCGTCACCTTCGAATCCTTGGGGCTATCCCAAGAATGCGCATTCAGTACTCACCGAGCACTACTCCGACGTCGAAGGGTCACCAACTCGGGTCGCACTCGAAGGCCTACTGAACTTCTTTACATCGCGGCTCGGCGTGACGCCGGCGGCGAACGGTTCTTAATCGCGATTCAAGGTGGCGAGCATCTGGGGAGTTACGCCGAAAGCGTCGATTGAGGCCGAGTGCCAGCGCCGGGGCCGGACGGCCGTCATTCACGACTGCATTGCGCTTCTCGACTCGAAGCGTGTCGATCCAGATTTCGTCCGCGTGCTGGGCGGACCTCCGGCCGAGGTGGTCCTCGAAGGTGGCGAAGGGGGCATCGATGGCCACTGGCCGCGAGTGTGGGCCGCGCGCGGGCTCCTGCACGTATGGGACGACAGCGCCACCGCTGCGATTATCACCGCGACGTTGCATGAACGATGGCGGGTGCGCGAAATGTCGGCCAAGGTCATTGCGGCACACAATGTCCGACCAGCCATCGATGCGGTCGTGCGGCTCATGGACGACGAAAACGCCCGGGTGCGAGCGGCTGCGCGACGCGCCTTCGCCGCAGTCGCGGATTAACGAGCCTCTCTCACGGAGTTGGAATATCGGCCAGTTGGCTCTCGATGAGGGTTCTGTTTTCCGGGTCGACAATGACCTCAACAAGACGGCCGGCGAGTGCCGCCCAGTTCGTGAACTCCTCGACGTTGCCCGACAGCGCGTAGGCACGGGCAACACCTTCCGCACTCGAGGCGACGAGCCAGTCTGGCGACTCATGTGCGCGGGCGGCCTCGTAGGCACGGAGCGCGAATCGTAGGGCGGTGTCAGACGATCCGGCGGCACCGGCAGCGCGTGCCACCATCCAGTCGCTGATGATCCACTGTTCCGGGCCGCCCGCGTTCAACCAATGGAATCGAGACGTCAGTGCCGACGTCAATAGTTCGACATTGTCATCCTCGGAACGTTCATCCTGCTCCAACAACTCCCAGCACCGATCAAAGAGCTGCGACGCGAGCGCCTTGTCATCAATGGACGTCATCCCCAAAGTGTAAGTGTCGAGCACCCGAATGGGTGCCTAAGAACGTGGGCCCGGGTCCGACGTGGCCACGAGTTCGAACCAAATGAGGACGACGGGTGTGAGATCGTCGACGACGTCGCCAAGGGAGGTCCAGAACCGAAGATGTCCTTCGCGCCACTCCTCGAGTGTTTCGAAGCCCTCGCCTTCAGCCTGGGCAAACTTCCAGCTCACTTCTCCAAAGGGCACCGTGTCAATCTGCACAACCTCGACTATGGCAATCCTTCGCTGGTCGTCGTCGACGAGAGCAAGGCGCTCGCCCACGAATTCCAGCTCCTCGTCAACGCGTACGTAGTCGAGCAAGAGGCCAGCCGTGGCGCGCTTGCGCTGGTCGAGGATCAACCCGTTGAGACGCTGACGCATCTCTCCGGGCGTGCCAATCTCCAAAATTCGTAGCCCATCGATCTCGTCAAGGGTCATGGAATCCTCCACTTCGACTCCACACTCTACGGCGCCACTCGACCGCTGCCGAGCGGACGCGGTTGTAGCTGCTGCTCTGCGCCGCATGCTAGACAACGTCGATGCAATGCGTGCGACGACCGGGACGGTAGGGTCGCGACATGTCACCACTCGCCGTCACCGTGATCATTGGCGGCGTTGCGTGCGCGTTTGCGTGGATTGCGTCGCTCGTCACTGGTGATACGTCGTGGGTTGATCGCCTCTGGTCGATTGTGCCCATGATCTACGTCTGGGTCTTCGCGGTCACAGCCCATCTGCACAATGCACGACTCGACGTCATGGCCATTGTGGTCACCGTGTGGGGTGTGCGGCTCACCTATAACTTTGCCCGCAAGGGTGGCTACTCCGGCGTCGAAGACTATCGCTGGCCGGTCTTACGAGCGTCAATGACACGCTGGCAGTTTCAACTCTTCAATCTCTTTTTCATCGTGCTGTACCAAAACGCATTGCTGGTGCTGATTTCACTTCCGGCGTGGACGGCCTACCAACACCGCGGCACGTCCTTCGGGGTGCTTGATGTCCTCCTGACGCTGGCGTTTCTCGCGTGCACGTTCGCAGAGACCGTGGCCGACCAACAGCAGTGGGACTTTCAGGCGCGCAAGAGCGCCCAGGTCGCGGCTGGTCAGGTCCCCACACCAAGATTCGTCCAGACGGGGCTGTTTCGCTTCTCGCGTCACCCGAACTACTTCTTCGAGATAGCACAGTGGTGGTTGATCTTCTTCTTCGGTGCGGTCGCGGCCCGGTCGGTCGTCGAATGGACCGTTCTCGGCCCGTTCCTCCTCACGTTGCTCTTCATTGGTTCAACACGCTTCACCGAGAAGATCTCGCTCTCGCACTACCCCGAGTACGCGCTGTACCAGCGAACGACGTCGCCGGTCGTGCCGTGGCGCACCCGTCGTGGCGTCGTCACGGTGCAAGTGGGCGACCGTCTCTAGAACGTCATCGGGCCCGCTCGCAGAGAGTGGTCAATGCTCATCCCGGTACGATTCATACGTGAAACCCGAGAAGATCATTCTTTACTACGGTTTCACACCGTTGAAGGACCCCAACGCCATCCATCTCTGGCAGCGAACGCTCTGCGAGCAACTCGAACTTCGTGGCCGAATACTCATCTCACCCCACGGCATCAATGGAACGCTCGGTGGCGAGATCGAATCCCTGACGGCGTACATACGTGCAACCAAGGAGTACGCCGCGTTCAAAGGGATCGACTTCAAGTGGTCCGAAGGTTCGCGAGAGGACTTCCCTCGACTACGGGTCCGCGTTCGAGAAGAGATTGTCTCCTTCGGTGCTCGCGAAGAACTCCACGTCAATGACGATGGCGTAGTCGGTGGTGGCGTCCGCCTAAAGCCGCAACAGGTGCACGAACTCGTCGGGCAACGCGGTGACGACGTCGTCTTCTTTGATGCGAGAAACGCGTTTGAGGCAACAATCGGGAGATTCAAGGACGCGGTCGTACCCAACACGGCCACGACACGTGATTTTGCACGTGAACTCGACGCAGGGGTATTCGATCATTTGAAGGATAAGGCCGTGGTCACCTACTGCACCGGTGGTGTCCGCTGCGAAGTCCTGTCGTCACTCATGAAGCGGCGCGGGTTCGCAGAGGTCTATCAACTTGACGGCGGCATCGTTCGTTACGGTGAGACGTTCGGCGACGACGGACTTTGGGAGGGCTCGCTCTACCTCTTTGACGCCCGTATGCATTACGAATTCAGTGAGCACTCATCGATCATTGGTCGTTGCGAACGATGCGACGCTCCCACGAGTCAGTATCACAACTGCGCAAATCTCGCGTGCCGCAAACTGATCTTGCTCTGCGACACGTGCGTGGACGACAACATCAGCACCAACTGTTCGCCGCGTCACTTCGCCGCAACGGCATCAGGCACAGCTCCGGGAACTGGTGCCCCCAGACGCCATCAGTGAACCGCATGCGCTGAGAACCCTTCTCTTAGAGTTCCACGCAAATGAGAAACCCGGCGAGCAAGCTCGCCGGGGATCTCACTCTAGAGAGTGATCAAGAATCGATTAGTGCCGGCCGTGACCGCGTCCGAAACTTGGACCGCGACCCTGGTTGTGTGCGGTGCTCGCTGCACCCTTGGCGTGACCGGGACCAAAACCCTGACGGTTACCGAAGGACACAAGAATACTCACCGTGCTGGCGTCGAGCGTGCCCGCAGTCGCGCCGGGAAGTCCAACGGCGTAAATCACTGCGCCGACCATGACTGCCGCGGACGTTGAGGGTGCGCCGTCCGATGTGTAGGTGGTGGCGCCGCTCACGACCACGCTGAGGGAGGTGCCGTGACGACCAGCGATCGTGATGGTGGTGCCCGCGAACGCGGTGACGGCACCGGTCAAGCGCACCAGGTGAATGTCGACTTTGGTCACCGTCTGGGGCGACGTCGACGTCAGCTCGAGGCTGACCTGTTCGTTAACCGCCAGGGCGGCAACGGTGGCGGCCGTCTTGCCTTCGAAGTAGGTGGTGGTGCCCGACGTCGTAAAGGTCGTGGCGTTGCCGTGACGATCCTTCAGGGTGATGGAGTTCGTGCCGAGTGCGCTGACCACGCCGCTGGCTTGCGTCTGCACGTGCGGTGCCTTGATACTCACCGTGCTGGCGTCGAGCGTGCCCGCAGTCGCGCCGGGAAGTCCAACGGCGTAAATCACTGCGCCGACCATGACTGCCGCGGACGTTGAGGGTGCGCCGTCCGATGTGTAGGTGGTGGCGCCGCTCACGACCACGCTGAGGGAGGTGCCGTGACGACCAGCGATCGTGATGGTGGTGCCCGCGAACGCGGTGACGGCACCGGTCAAGCGCACCAGGTGAATGTCGACTTTGGTCACCGTCTGGGGCGACGTCGACGTCAGCTCGAGGCTGACCTGTTCGTTAACCGCCAGGGCGGCAACGGTGGCGGCCGTCTTGCCTTCGAAGTAGGTTGTGGTGCCCGACGTCGTAAAGGTCGTGGCGCTGCCGTGACGATCCTTCAGGGTGATGGAGTTCGTGCCGAGTGCGCTGACCACGCCGCTGGCTTCGTTGGATGACCAGCCCTGGTCATGGTGACCAATACTCGAATGGTCGCGCGAATGGGATCGCTGTCCAGCCAGCGCAACGCCAGCCGTACCGAGAGCGAGGGTCAGGCAGATGGCCGCCGCGGATGCCACTCGAACAATGCGGCATGAATTTTTCTTTGACATTGACTTCCCCTTCAACGCGGTCACTTTGGGTGAGCGCGGACATCCCAAGTATTCACCAAGATTTTGTGATTCCCCTGTGAGGCCACTGTGCGTAATGACAACAATGGTTGAAAGGGCCAGCATGAATCGCCAACTCACAACGTCATGGTCTCGTAACATTCGGTGACCGGGTCAACAAATCAGCGTATTTTCAGCGGTCTTCATTGGTTACTGAATTTGTTGTTTGGATTGAAGTCAAAAGGTTGTCGGCGAGGCAGGCCTGGCCATTGTTGAGCAATATTTTTGGACTTGTGGAGAAGAGGACCGCGTGACTGAGCCAGAGGGAAGGTCGGACATCGATGTCGGGGCTCTCGCCGTCGCAACTGGCCCCGATCAAGCCTCTCGTGACGTCAATCAGTCGGTCGATACATCGTCGCTTCCATCCGACGACACCAGGCCGCCACGCCCGTCGCTACGCCAATCCCTGAAGGGAGCAACGCGCAAAAAGCACTGGGCAGTGATCGCGCTCATCGCCGCCTACGTCGGTTGGTTCAGCTACCTCAGTTGGAAGTTGTACTACGGCTACGGCTACCCACCGTTCGACCTCGCAATCTTCGATCAGGGAATGTGGCTGCTCACGCATTTCCACATTCCCTTCGTGACGGTCATGGGCCGCAACCTCTTCGGGGACCACACGTCATTCATCCTCTTGCTCTTCGCGCCCTTCTATCGACTCTTTCCGGAACCGCAGGGCCTCTTGATGTTCCAGACGTTGGCTATTGCCGGCGCCGCGATTCCGATCTACGTGCTCGCGCAGAAGTTCACTCGAAACACCTACATAGCGACGGCCCTCGCGGCCACCTTCCTGCTCAACCCCGCGCTCGAGCAGGGCAACATGCAACAGTTCCACCCCGAGGCGCTGCAGGTCCTGATCATCGCCGTTGCCATCTACGCCGCCATCGAATCACGCGGTGCGCTGCTCCTCGTGATGGTCGTGCTCTCGCTCATGGTCAAGGAGGACGCGGCGCTACTCGTCATCCCCCTCGGGCTCTGGGTCCTCTGGCGACGCGATCGAAAGTGGGGACTCTGGATTATCGCCGGCGCCGTTGCGTGGACTGCCGCCGCGCTCGAGTGGATTATTCCAAGCCTGCTCGGCCAATCCAGTCTGTACAGCGGTGACATTCCCTTTGGCGGCGTGAGCGGCTTCTTCCGCACGCTCTTCACCCTTCCCATCACGATGCTTACGTATTTAAAGGATGACAACCGTCCGTACTACGTGTGGCAAATGGGGTTCACGACCGGCTGGGGATTCCTTCTGTCACCGGAAATTGCGGCGATCGGTGTGCTCGTCCTCCTGGAGAACGTGGTCAGCACGCTGCCCTACATGCACCAGATTCCCTACCAGTTTTCCATGCCTATCGTCCCGGTCTTGGTGCTCGGCACCGTGTGGGCCGTCTCTCGACAGAAGACGACGCGGCGTCGATACGTTCTGACGGCCGTGACCGTCGGATGCGCGCTGTGGTCGTGTGTGCTCTGGGGATTAGCACCGTTCTCGAACAATTCGGTCTCGGGGGAATGGGCCCCCAACAGCGCGGCCGTGCACGCCTTCTCGTCGCTCGAGCGAGATATTCCACCCAACGCGATCGTCTCGGCGTGGTACCTCTTCGTCCCTCACCTCGATCATCGAACGCAGATCTATCTCTGGCCAACGCCGTTTGACACGCAGAACTACGGACTCTTCAATAACAACGGAACCGTGCTACCCATTGCCAGCAAAGTGCAGTACCTCGTACTCCCCATCCCACTCAACGCCTCTGACGACGAAAGTGTGTTCGCTCCGATGGCGAAGGAGTTCACGCTCATCGCGCACGACGATGGCATCGGCCTCTTCAAAAGGACGTCGAAGTAGCCCCTCGCCCGACGGGCGACATGATTTACGATGACACGAGCAGTTCGTTGTCGACTGTCGTCGGCACGCGAATGCGCGCGCCGCGCCGCTCCAGTGCCACTGTGTGTGCAGCGTGCCAGAGCCCGACGCACACAATGATCAAACCGAGGACACCCGCGCCGAGCGCCGCGTTCGAACTCCTCAGATAGATCGAGAAGGCGCGAATATCGAACATGAAGAACCCCAGTCCGCCGATCGCGACGACGAGGGGACGTTCGAGGACGACGCCAAGGGCCACCGCGAGGACCGTCGTCATAATGCCCAGAGCGATGCCTCCGAGGTGGTGGGGAAACGAAAGTGAGAGGGCGCCCACGCAGCACCCGACTTCGGCAACGACCAGTGCGGTGAGGGCCGGTCGAATCATCCGCAGGCTCGCGAGTCCCACGACGAGCGCGCACAGCCAGACGAAGAGCGCTAACTGCGTGGGCGTGGCGTGCACTCGACCCACGGTCGCGATGCCACTCAAGGTGAGGATGAAGCCAGTGACTGCGCTCAGAAACTGCAGAGGCCGGTTCTGATTTCGCCAGAGAAACACGCTCGTGAGCAGCACGGTCACTCCCACGACGAGCGGACCCAGCCCGTGGTGGTGTTGTGCCCCTGTCCCCATCACATCCGAAACCGATGTCGCCACTCCCAGCGTGGCGATGAGCCAGAGGAGCCCGCCGAGTCGACGAGCACCGCCGCCGCCGAGTGCGACAACCGTAGAGCCGACGATCAGAGCGTCAGCGGCCACCAACAGTGCGACACTCAGGTGTCCGCTACGTCCAATACTCGCCCAATAGTGACTAAGAAAAAGAATGGCGCTCAACGCAAGGACGAGTAGGGCGCAGTAGGAGAGAAGTTCCTGGGAACGTGAGAGGACGTCTGGTGCGGACGAATCAACCGGCGCGTCACCGCGCTGCATGGAAAGAATCTCGTCGCCTTGAGCTTGGGTGACGATCCCCGCGTCCACCCATCGTTGGACGTTGGCGCGCCACTGTTCAGCCGGTGTCGTCCAGCGCTCCATGAGTCGCCGCCGTTGTGCACTTCGTTCATGACGTTCTTCGGGAGTCATCGCCACCTCTTGAAGGTACTAGTTCGTCATCGCAATCATCTCTTCGGGAACTGGCGCCCCTTCCACGTAGACGTACTTCCCGCCCCTTAACCACGAGCAACCAGCCGCGAGGAGGCAGGCCAGGACTGCAGAGTCACAGGCCGCGTGGAGTCCGCTGCGAAATGGACGCGTGATGATCGAAGGAAAGAAGCGGCGCTGATTGAGCGCGTGCTGCGTGTGCGCGGGCAGACTCGCCAACACGTGCGGACTCAACAGATGTACGAGTGGGTTGTAGCCGAGGAACGAGGCGAAGAGCGTTGAGACGGGCGGCAACGCGGCAATGCGTCGCGCATCGACGAGCGGCACACCGACCGAGGTGAGGCCGTGCAAGACCGAGGACGGCAACGTTGACGACAGTCCAATGATCATCAACGTGAAGAAGATGCCGATCGAGAGAACCTGCCCAGAATTCTGGAACGTCGAATTCATGCCGGAACCGACGCCTCGATGTTGTCGGGGGAGACTATTCATCACCCCGGCGCGGTTCGGAGCGGCGAAGGCTCCCATCGCGAGTCCGTTCAACAGCAGGAGCCCTCCGAATTCCAGATAGTTGAAGTTGACGGGCAGAAGTTCCAGGAGAAAGAACGAGAGGGCGGCGACCAACATGCCCGCGGTCGCGAACGGCCGCGACCCGAAGCGGTCCGAGAGAGCGCCCGAGATCGGACCGGCGATCAAGAATCCGAGCGTCAGTGGGAGCATGGCGATGCCGGCCCAGAGCGGCGTCCGCTGGAAGTTGTAGCCGTGCAACGGCAGCCATATGCCCTGCAACCAAATGACGAGCATGAACATCAGGCCACCTCGGCCGACCGACGCGAGGAAACTGGAAATGCTCCCCGCGCTAAATGCCCGTATTCGAAAGAGTTGAAGACGAAACATCGGGTCGGGGGATCTTCGTTCGATCTGGGTGAAGACGAAGAGGAGGACCACACCGCCGATGAGTGACGTGAGCACGGTGGGACTCAGCCATCCCATCGTGGCGCCACCGTAGGGCTGGATGCCGTAGGTGATCCCCACCATGATTGCGATGAGGCCGATAGCAAACGTAACGTTGCCGGGCCAGTCGATCCTGGTGTCGGCCTTTCGAGGAATCTCCTTCAACTTGGTGTAGGCCCAGACAGTGCCAAAGATTCCGATCGGTACCGAGACGACGAAGATGAGTCGCCACTGGATTGGCGCGAGGATGCCGCCGAGCACGAGTCCAATGAATGAGCCGCTGATGCCCGCAATCTGATTGATACCGAGCGCCATACCTCTCTGGTTTTCGGGGAAGGCGTCGGTGAGGATGGCCGAGGAGTTCGCAATCAGTATCGCGGCGCCCACGCCTTGGAAGATCCTCATGATGACGAGGTACAGGGCCGCGGCGGTCCCCGACATCCAGGTCACACTGAGCAGCAATGAGAAGAAGGTGTACACCACGAAGCCCATGTTGTACATCCGCACTCGACCGAACATGTCGCCCAGGCGCCCGAAACTCACTACCAACACGCTGGTGACGACCATGAAACCGAGGATCATCCAGAGCAGATAGAAACTGTTCCCCGGCTTGAGCGGGTCGAGGTGAATGCCGCGAAAGATATCGGGCAGTGCGATGAGCATGATGGAGATGTCAATCGTCGCCATCAACATGCCGAGGGTCGTGTTCGACAGCACCACCCACTTGTAGCGGTCGCTCGGGTCTCGTGTCGCTCGAGTTATAGCGGGGGGATCAGACGTGCGTACTCCTGGCTCTCACGTAGGTCCGCCGGCACGCCGTCGAGCGAAGCCAGGATGGCGTTCGCGAGCGACCTCGCCGACTCGGCGTCGAGCTCTAAGCCCACCCGTGAACTCGGGCCCAGTGATGGATTGATGACGTCGACCATCAACGCGTGTCCCGCGCCAAAGTGCACGGGGTGGTCGTAGTACACGGTCGCATCGGTCGCCCGAAACCAACCTTGCGCGCCCTTGGCGCTGCCCGTAATGGTCACACGCTGCGTGTCGTAGGTGCACATACTGACTCCTTACTTGGTCGTCGCCAGGTACTGGCCGTAGAACTTCCAGATTTCGCCCCACGCCTCGGTCGCCACCTCGGGCCGGTACGACGGCCGATCAACGGCGAAGAAGGCGTGTCCGGCGCCGTCGTACGTGTGAAACGTGAACTCCTTGTGGTGACTGTTCAGAAGTTCGCGCAGCGTCTGGGTCTGTCCGGGCGAGGGGTACTGGTCATCCGCACCGAAGAGTCCGAGTAGCGGGCACGAGAGGCCGCTCAACTTGTCGACGATCGAGGTGGCCCTCATGCCGCTACCTTCTGGTGCATTGACGACCACGAAGGCGCCGTAGCAGTCAACGGCCGCGTCAAGGTCCAGACTGCACGCCGCGAGCAGGGACTGTCGACCCCCCGAGCAGTAGCCAATGATCCCCACCTTCTTGTTCGCGTTGGGCAACGCGCGCAGGTACGCGGCGGCGGCACCAACGTCACCAACGAGCCGCTCGTCGGGCACGCCACCGATCGCGCGAACCATGGCCGCAGCGTCGTCAGAACTGGCGCCCGGCGCCTCTCGGCTGTAGAGGTTGACACAAATTGCGTTGTAACCGTTGGCGGCGAATTTTCGCACGATCTCCTTGGTCGCCTCGTCATACCCCGGCAGGTGGTGAATCACCACGACGCCGCCGACTTTGTCGTCGGTCACGCTTTGGGCCAAGTACGCCTCGACCGAGTCACTGTTGAACGCATTGAAATGAATCGTTTCTGCACGAATGTCAAAGGTCACGTCACATCGCTTTCTCAGGGAATTTTCTTCAAGTGTACTGACCGATTCGCCGAATGAACGGTGGAGATTTTCACGAATACCACTCACCATCAGGAGCGCAGAGCCCTGTTAGGGAAGAACAATCTCGAATCCGAATTCGAAGACGTCGAGCAGGCTGAGGAACTGATCGAGAAGCGCGCGATCGCCGTGCAGAGAAAAAACGGCCTGTGCGATCAACTCTTCGAGCGTCTGCGATCCGGACGCCAGCGCGGCAAACGCGGCGAGCGAACAGTCAATGACGGCGTCAGGACGTGGATGCGAGTCCTCGTTTCGCGCATGCAACACGCCGTGTCGAACGCCGAACGTCCACTCTTCGCCACTTCGATCGACGATGTTCAGATTCACCTCGATGCGAAAGTCCGTGGCCCGCGGTCCGTTTAATCGCACGCCAATGAGGTCAAGGAGAAGTTCACAGGTCATGGAACGAACAATCCCCGAGCCCAGTGCGTTGCCGCGCAGTCCCTTCAATACGGTGCCGTTCGATCGAAGTTCCATGGCTCCCGTGAGATAGAAGTCGCGCCATGGTCCCGATTCGCTCTGATAACCCAGTTGCTCAAGGGCGTCCGCCTGCAGGTTCCTCGCCGCGGCATTGTCGGGGTCCGCGAAGACCACGTGATTGACGACCTCCACAACCCACCGATAGTCCCCCTGATCGAAGGAGACTCGGGCTTTCTCCACGACCGCCTCGGCGCCACCCATGAAGGCCACGTACCTCACCGCGGCGTCTACGGGAGGATGGGGATGCAAATGGGCCGGGTTGCCGTCGAACCAACCGACGTAGCGCTGGTACACGG
Organism: Acidimicrobiaceae bacterium; assembly: GCA_003152215.1. Lineage (GTDB taxonomy): Bacteria > Actinomycetota > Acidimicrobiia > Acidimicrobiales > RAAP-2 > RAAP-2. Next base: position 18,083 of record PLZP01000038.1, read on the forward strand.
CCTTGGAGTTGTGTGAGACGGTGCCGTAGTAATCACGATTGAAAAACTCATCGCCGAGACCAGACGGCAACGACAACTGTTCGGCGATCTCGTTCATCGTCAAGCCAAGATTGGCCAAGCGAAGGGTCTGATCGTGCACGTAGCGGTACGCGTCACGCTGACTCTCGAGATACGTGCTCAGTCGCTGCCTTCCCCACCTGGGCCAATGGTGGCTCGCGAAGAGTACGTCGGATTGATGGGCGAAGGAACGAAGAGAGTCGTCAATGTACTTACTCCAGAGCAGCGCGTCACGCACCTGTGCTCCGCGCAGCGTGTACACGTTGTGTTGGGTCGCGGTGCAGTTCTCCGCCATGCACAGCGCGCGCATGTCGGGCAGGAAGAGATTCATCTCCGCGGGCGCCTCAGTGCCCGGCGTCAGTTGAAACACCAAACGAACGGAGTCGATTGTCATCTCTTCACCGGTGTCGACGATCTCTTTGGTTGGCGGGCACAGTCCCACCGTGGGGAGACCCGGCATACCTTTGCCGAGTCCGGTGTCAACATGACCTTGGGGGTCTTTGGGAAGCAGTACGCCGTACATATACATGGCGCGTCGGATCATCACCGTGCCCGCCAACACGTTCTCACTAATCGCCGCGTCGAGGAAGCCGGCCGGCGCAATAATGGCCACGCGGCCGCTCGTCACATCGTCCTCGCTGATGATGCCGTAGACGCCGCCGAAGTGGTCAGTGTGGCTGTGGGTGTAGATGACCGCGTGCACCGGCCGCTGGCCGAGACGCTCGTTCACCAGGGCGAGTGCCGCGCTCGCAGTCTCCTGCGAGGTCAACGGGTCAATGACGATCCACCCCGTCGCACCCGCGATGAACGTGACGTTGGAAATGTCCATACCGCGAACCTGGAAGATTGCTGGCGCCACCTCGAAAAGACCCGCGATGTTGTTCAAGCGTCCCTGGCGCCACAAGCTTGGGTTCACTGTGTTCGGTGGACTTTGGGCGAATGCCGGGTCGTCGAAGAACGCGTAGGCGTCGCGGTCCCAGAGTACTTGCCCGTAGCGGCCTTCCACCTGGCGAGGGCCTTCGGCGATCAGGCCACGCGTGGCGTCATCGAAGTCGGTCGTGCTGGCGGAAGCAATTGACTCTCCGACGAACACCTGATGGGCCACGGTCGACGAACTGGCCGCTTTGCGATCCGGCGACAAATCGGTCATCAACACTCCCCTGGACTCGCTCGACGTTCTAGTTTTCTACCATGACACAACGCGAAGTCCGGTTCCCGGACGAATTCCTCTGGGGTACGTCGACGTCGGCGTACCAAATCGAAGGTGGCGGCACCAACACCGATTGGTCCCGCTACGAAGTAGCCGAAGGCACCCACTGCGTGGAACCGTGCGGCCCCGCATGCGATTCGTGGAATCGCTACGAAGAAGATCTTGACCTGATTGTCGAACTCGGACTGAACTCATTTCGTCTTTCGGTCGAGTGGTCGCGAATCGAACCCCAGCAGGGTGTGATCGATCACGAGGCGATAGCGCACTACCGCGCCGTCCTCGAAGCGTGCCACGCGAGGTCGATTCTGCCCGTAGTCACGTTGCACCACTTCACGCTGCCTTTGTGGGTCGCAGACGTCGGAGGCTTTGAGAACCCCGACATCGCTGCGTGGATGGGTGCGTACGCGAAGGTCGTCGGCGAGTCGCTCGGGAGTCTCATTGGCATCGCGTGCACCGTGAATGAACCCAACATCGTTGCGTTAATGGGCTATCTCATCGGAGCATTCCCACCGGCGCAAAGCGACTGGCTGCGTTTCTCCAACGTCAACACGGCGATGCGCGCGTGCCACGTCGCCATGCGCGACGCGCTTCGCGCCACGCCCGGGGACTATCCCATTGGTATGCCGCTCTCAATGAACGAGTACGAAGCGCTTCCCGGCGGTGAGGACCTCGTTGAGTCGATTCGACACGAGATGGAGGACGAGTACTTGCGATCGGTCGGTGATGACGACTACCTCGGCGTGCAGTGCTACACGAAGATCGTCATTGGACCTGACGGAAGGATCGCCCACCCCGAGGGTGAACTGACCGAAATGGGATACCTCTTTTGGCCTCAGAGTGTCGAGTACACACTGCGTCGCGCCGCGTCGATGGTGAGTATTCCCATCATCATGACGGAGAACGGCATTGGGACCGATGATGACGAACAGCGGATTCGCTACCTCACCGGTGCGCTCGCGGGACTGCGCAACGTGCTCGACGATGACATTGACGTTCGCGGTTATTTTCAGTGGTCGCTTCTCGACAACTTCGAATGGACGTTCGGCTACCGTCCGAAGTTCGGGATCGTGGCGGTCGACCGCTCGACGTTCGCACGAACGCCCAAACCATCGGCGCAGTGGTACGCCGAGGCGACGAAGAACTTCACTACATCGAACGATTAGTGCACCGATTCGCCACGGCGCGCTTTTAACCAGACGGTAGATTGACGTCGTGCTTCGTCGATTTGTACGACGAGGACGAAACGTTCCGTTGCTCAATGAACAGGAGGAATCATGGCGCACGCACTCCCGAGGTACCAGTTGGTTGGGCTCGACTGCCCAGATCCGCTGGCACTCGCGAACTTCTACTCTCAGCTCACCGGCCTTTCCGTTGAACCCCTGGGCGACTTCGCTCCTGAAGACGTTGAGTGGATCGAACTCGACAACGGAAACCAACCGAATATCGCGTTCCAGAAGGTTGACAACTACGTCGCTCCGACGTGGCCCGAGGGGCCAGTCCCCCAACAACTTCACTTGGACTTCATCGTCGATGACCTCGACGCCGGTGAGCAACACGTGCTGTCGATCGGCGCGACAAAGCACGACGTTCAGCCGGGCACGACCTTTCGGGTGTACCTTGACCCGGTCGGACACCCCTTTTGCCTCGTGCTTAATGGCGACTGAAGCAACACGCTGGGACACGTCGATGTGTCAACCCGTCAACTCATGAGACCTGCGTGCTTCACATTGAGGACGTGACTGTTAAGGAATTGAATCATGATTGACGCGCTCAACCGTCCGTAGTCCGGATGCATATCGAATGCGTGTTCGAGTCCATCGAAGACGTGCAACTCGGCACGCCCACCGGTGGCAATGATCGATTCGTACATGTGTACGCTCTCACTGCTGTCCACCCGTTCGTCGCGGTTACCAGTCAACAAAAGCGTGGCGGGAAAGTTCGGCCCTACGTGGGTAACGGGACTCATTGCCGTGAGTCGCTCCTGGGATACGTCGTCGCCGAGGAGATAGCTCATCTCCGTTGGTGAGCGCGTTGCCTTCGTCATCTCGCTTTGAAAGTCAACTGGCGGATAGAAGGCAATAGCCGCAGCCACGCCATGTGACTCTTGGCCGGCGACGAGCAATGAGAGACAGCCGCCGGCGGAGTTTCCCGACACCGCCAACTTCGTCGCAGAGAGACCGAGCGACTTGGCGTTATCTTGAAAGTACGTGAACGCTGTGAGAACGTCATCGATCTGCGCGGGCCACTTCGACTCGCCCGCGAGTCGGTAGTCACAGGCCAGTGAGGTGTAACCGGCGCGACCAAGTGCAATGGCGTAACCGCGAAGTTGGGTTCGGTCACCTTGCACGAATGCCCCACCGAAGACGAGGAGCACGCCGCAACCGTTGGGCGTCGGCGGTCGATAGAGATCAGCGAGGAGTTCACGATCCCCTCCTCGGCCGACGACGACGGTTTCCATTTCGACTCTTTCGGACACGATGACTCCTTGCCTGGCAGACCAGTTCGATCGTAATGCCCTGAAACTAGTTGGCGGCAGTGGACAGTATTTAATGTGACTATTCGCGACATGAAGGACATTCGATGAGGCGTATGACCGGTGCGAAAGTTTTCGCCGCCGCCGCGGCGGTCTGTCTTTCTCTTGTGTCGTCGGATTGACTGCGTTGCCCTCGTCCAAAAGTTCGGCGAGCGCAAGAGGTCATCGCACGCTGAGCAGAGCGATGCCAATGACCACAGCTACTGCGGGCGCCATGATCGCCCGGACCCGTCCCTCTTTGAAGATGACGACGCCAATCGCCGCAGCCCACACCACGCCCGTTTCGCGCAGCGCGCTGACAATGCCGAGCGGCGCCTTTGTCTGCGCGTAGAGCACGATCGTGTACGCAACGAGCGACATCAGTCCCGCCGCGATGCCAATACTGATGGTTGAAGGCCTGTCATTCCATTTCCAACCACGACGAACAACAACCGCGACGACCCATATCGTCGATTGCAGTGCGAACAGCGCCACGGCGTAGCGCAGGGTGTCGTGGCTTCGCCGTACGCCGAGACCATCGACCACGGTGTAGACGGCGATCGCCACACCGGTCGCGAGAGCCCAGTACACGCCCACGCGGTCGAGCTTCGTCGAGTTGCGCACGTAGGAAAGGCTGATGACGCCGATGACAATGAAGACGATGCCCGCGAGTCCCTTCAGCCCAATGCGTTCACTGGCGAGCACGAGCCCTCCAAGTGACACCAGCAGTGGCGCGATCCCGCGCGCAATCGGGTACGCCCGAGAGAAGTTCGCTCGCTGATACGAACCCATGAGAAAGAGTTCGTAGGCAATGTGGCAGGCGACTGACGCCAAAACGAACGGCCACGCCTGCGCCCGAGGTACGCCAATGAAGGGCAGCGCACTCCAACTGGCCACGGCGATGCCGAGATTCATCAGTGCGAAACTGGTGGTCTGGCTCGTTATCCCCTTGGCGAGGGCATTCCACACGGCGTGAATAAGTCCCGCGAGAAGAACCAGAAGGACGATGGTCAGACTCACGACAAGGTCGATTCGTCTTCCATTCGCACAAGGAGAATCCTAAGATGGCTACTCTCGTTCACCCGTGAAGCTGGCCTCGGAGTGCGCATCGATCACCGTATAGACTTACGATTCGCGTCTCGGAGTCTCGACTTCGAGAACACCGAGGACCTGTGGTGCAGCTCGGAGTGCACGCCGCCCTGTCAAGGCGGAGGTCGCGGGTTCAAATCCCGTCAGGTCCGCTCGACACCCGAAAGGGTGACGAGGAGGTCGAGTAGCTCAGTCGGTAGAGCGCGCGCCTGAAAAGCGTGAGGTCACCGGATCGACGCCGGTCTCGACCACCAGAAAAAGTCGCCCCACGGAATCTTCACGAACTCTGTGGGGCGACTTTTTGCGTGGTGACCACCTCGGCGGGCGTTACTCGAATCCGGGCGTGGCGTTGACTGGGAGTGCTCTGCCACGTTCCCGCGATGACGAGGTTGCGACGAAGACGTTGGATCGCCAGTTGCTCATCACCGATTGACGCGTGGACCAGACCGAGGGGCTCGATTCGTGCCACGACCTTTGATCCGTTGAAACGCTGTACGAAGTACGCGCTCACCCGCCCACGATGACGACTCGACGTGGTGAGCGAACGATAGAAATACTGTTCTGCCCGGCCCTCGTCGTTGATCGTCATCAGGCGAACGTACCGAGAGGGTGTGACACAATGCGTCATGGAAAATGCGAGCACCGAGTTGCCCCTGGTACGACCGAGTTTCGCCCCTCAGCCCAGTGACGTCCCCTGGCCGACGCAGCAGTGGCCGCGGGGAACGTCATTGCACCAGGAGGAACTCGAACGCGTCGTCGACGAGATGTTCAGCGACGAGGACCTCGCCGAGACCAACGCCGTGGTGGTCATCCAAGGTGGCAACGTCTTGGTGGAACGCTACGGCGGCGAACAGGCCCACTTCGACCGAGCGAGCGAGCCCATCACCTCCGAGAGCCAGCTGCTGTCGTGGTCGATGGCCAAGTCAGTCCTGCACGCCATTGTGGGCACCCTCGTCGACGAGGGTCGCCTCAACCCCGACCAACTGGCCCCGGTGCCCGAGTGGCGCGACCCCGCCGACCCGCGCCACCAGATTCAAGTGCGCGACTTGCTCGCCATGCGCGACGGACTCGCCTTCATCGAGGAGTACGAAATCGGCCAAACGAGTCACGTCATCGAGATGCTCTTTGGCGAAGGCAAGGAGGACATGGCGGCCTTCACTGCGGCGCTCCCTCTCGCACACGAACCGGGCACGTTCTTCAACTACTCCAGCGGCACGACCAACGTGCTCAGTCGCATCGTCGCCGACCTCGTCGGCTACGCCAGCGACTACGACGCCTACCTCCACGAACGACTCTTCGCTCCCCTCGGTATGACGAGTGCGGTCGCCTCCTTCGACGCCAGTGGCGTCTTCATCGCGTCGAGTTTCGTCCACGCGAAGGCGCTCGACTTCGCGAAGTTTGGACTCCTGTACCTACGAGGTGGCGAGTGGGATGGCGAGCAGATCGTTTCGCGTGCGTGGGCCGCGACGGCGCAGATTCCACTCAGCGTCGAAGCGTCGAGTGGCCATTTCTACTCGTGGAAGTGGTGGCTCGACGGCGACCCCTATGGCACGTACTGGGCCAATGGTTACGAAGGTCAGATGATCAACGTCGTGCCGGCGCTCGACGCCTTGATCTTGCGCTTTGGCCACACGCCCGACGAACGATCGGCCCAGAGGATTGCGTGGCGCAATCGAGTCCTTGCGGTGCTCGCGAAGTAATTACTTCTCTTGGTCGATGAAGCCCAGGTCGGCGGCCGTATAGAGCGCATCAAACTTCCAACCCTCTTGCGCCGCCATTGACGCTGCGGTCCCACCGCGATCAACAACGGCGAGCAACAAGATGACCTCGGCGCCGAATTCGCGAATGACGTGCGCCGCCTCCAAGAGACTGGTGCCGCGCGTGACGGTGTCTTCAGTGACAACCACACGGTCACCGGGCTCGAGGGTACCCGCGATTCGCCCGCCCGCGCCGTGGTCCTTCACTTCCTTTCGAACACTGAAGGCTCGAAGGTTTCGCCCCATCGTGGCGGCAATGCCCGCCGTGATGAACGAGGCGCCGTCGGCTCCCATCGTCAGTCCGCCCACTGCGGTCGCGTCGCTCGGTATGCGCTCGAGCATCAGCGTCGCAAAGTCCACCATCACTTCTGGCGCACAGATCGTCTTCTTGGAGTCAATGAACCATGTAGACGGCCGACCTGACTTCAAGACGAAGTCACCACGACGCACTGAATGCTCCAAGAGGTGCGCCCGGACTCGTTCACGAGCATCACTCATTCGAGGACCACCTTTCCACTGCCGAGTCGAACCGAACCAACGACCGTCGCACCGATGCCCTGCGCACGGGCCGATGAGACCGCGGCCTCCACAACACTCGGATCGACCGCCAACACCATGCCGAGTCCGCAGTTAAAGACCCGAGCCATCTCATTCGCACTGACGTGTCCGCGACGTTGGATCTCGAAGAAGATTCGAGGCGTCTCGAATGACTCCATGTCGATGATCGCATCGAGCGCGGGTGGAAGTATCCGAACCACGTTGCCCATGATGCCGCCGCCAGTAACGTGCGCCACGGCGTGTATCGCACCACGAAAGTCCGACGACAGAGCGGCGATGGTCGGCGCGTAGATCACCGAAGGAAGGAGCAACTCCTCGCCCAACGTGCGCTCGGAACCCTCCCACGCCGGAGTGTTGAAGTCCGTGTCATCGTGGACCAACACTCGCCGGGCCAAGGTGTACCCGTTCGAACGAAGTCCCGGAGAGGCGAGACCGATCAATGCGTCGCCCTCTCGAACACGCTCGGGTCCGAGCTCCTCGCCCCGTTCTATGACGCCGACGGCGAAGCCCGCGACGTCAAGGTCATCGGGTGCCATCACACCACCGTGTTCGGCGGTCTCGCCGCCAAGGAGTGCCGTGCGGGCCTGTCGACATCCTTCGGCGATGCCACCAACCAGCTCTTCGAGTCGAGCGGGGTCGAGTTTGCCAACGGCGACGTAATCGAGCAGAAAGAGCGGTTCCGCGCCGACGCACGCGAGATCGTCGACCAGCATCGCCACCAGGTCAATGCCCACCGTGTCGTAGCGCCCGATCTGACGCGCGACGTCGAGCTTGGTGCCCACGCCGTCGGCGGAGGCCACGAGAACGGGCTCTTTGTACTTTGAGGTATCGAGCGCGAAGAGGCCCCCGAAGCCGCCAATGCCCCCGAGCACCTCAGGCCGTTTCGTACTCGCGACAACATCCTTGATTCGACGAACTGCCTCGTCACCCGCTTCGATTGACACGCCCGCACTGGCGTAGGTCATGCCGTCGTCGGGCTGGTCGAGCAAACGGCTCACCAGCGACTGCCTGCGGTTCCCAACGCGACCGGCGTCGGTGCGGGGTAGTTGCCAGTGAGACAGGCGTCGCAGCACTCGCCATCGAGCTGAATCGCCGCGCGAAGGTTCTCGAGCGTGATGAACTCCAACGAGTCCGAGCCAATGAACTCATTCATCGCGGGGATTGAATGGTTCGCCGCGAGCAGATCGTCACGATTCGGTGTGTCGATGCCGTAGTAACAGGGGTTCATGAAGGGGGGCGACGAGATCCGCAAATGCACTTCGCTCGCGCCGGCGTCGCGCAGCATCTTGACGATCTCGCGCGTCGTCGTACCGCGAACGATCGAGTCGTCGACGACAACCAGTCGTTGTCCTTCGATGTTCTCGCGCAGGGGATTGAGTTTGCGACGTACGGTTGCCGCGCGCTTGTTCTGGTCCGGCGAAATGAACGTCCGACCGATGTAGCGATTCTTCACGAGTCCGTAGCCAAAGGGAATACCCGACGCCTTCGCGAAGCCTTCCGCGGCCGGCACACCTGAATCCGGTACGCCCATGACTATGTCCGCGTCCACGCTCGACTGCGCCGCGAGTAGTTCGCCCATACGCCGGCGCGTGGTGTGCACCTGGTGACCCATCAGATAGGTGTCCGGACGAGCAAAGTAGACGAACTCAAATATGCAGAGCTTCTGTTTTCCCGGGGCCGGATCGAGGAGTTGGATCGAGGTGACGCCCTTCTCCGTGATAGTCACCATTTCACCGGGCGCGATCTCTCGAACGAACGTGGCGCCGACAACGTCGAGCGCGGGCGACTCCGACGCCACGATCCAACCCTCGGGCGCCTCTTCACTGCCGAGACGGCCGAGGCAGAGCGGGCGGAATCCGTAGGGGTCGCGAACGGCGTGGATCTCGTCTGCTTCGAGCACCACCATCGAGTACGCACCCTCAGTCTTTTCCAGCACGACGCCCAACGCCTTGGCGAGTGAGATGCCCGACTCGACTTCGCGGGCAAGAAGTTCGGCGACGAGGTCTGAGTCCGAGAGCATCGACGTGAACTGGATGCCCGCCTCGTCGGCGAGTTGCGTCGTGTTCGTGAGATTCCCATTGTGCGCAATTGCGAAGCCCGACGACCCCGCCGATCGGTACACCGGCTGCGCCGCGGTCCAGTTGGCGGAGCCCGACGTCGAATAACGCGTGTGGCCAATGACCAGGTTGCCCGCGAGCGCGCGCAACGTCGTTTCGGCGAACACGTGGCTCACGAGTCCGTTGTCTTTAACGACCGTTATCTGCTGATTGTTGAACGTGGCCATGCCGGCCGACTCTTGGCCACGGTGTTGGAGCGCGTAGAGCGCGTCATAACAAAGGTGCGAAACCGCGCGCCCGGGGGCAACAATGCCGACGACGCCGCAGGCTTCCTTCACTGGCCCTCTTCACTTGGACTAGAAGTTCTCATCGCAGAGGGCACTGGCACATTCTCACACACACACACGATACCGGTGACACCACCTCACTACGCTCTTGGCGTGATAGATCTCCACACCCACTCCTCATTTTCCGACGGCTCGGACACGCCCGAACAACTCGCGCAAAAGGCCCACGATGTCGGCATTTCGGCGATTGCCCTCACGGACCACGACACCACGCTCAGCCACGCGGAGATGGCGGCCGCGTGCGAGCGGCTCGGACTCGAACTGGTTGACGGCGTCGAGGTCTCGCTGCGAGACGACGAGTTCTCGAGGTTTTCCGACGGTGAAAGCAAGCCGCGAAACGTGCACGTCCTCGCGTACTTCTTGCCCCAGGACCCGGACCACCCGCTTCAGCGCCAGTTGGCAAAGCTGCGAAAGGACCGCGAACAACGTAACCAACAGCTGGTTGACCTCCTCCAAGAGAAGGGATTTTCGGACCTGACGCTCGCGTATCTCACGCAAATGACGGGGAACGTCGATTCCATTGGCCGCCCCCACTTCGCCCGGGCCATGGTCGACCTCCATCCTGAAATCGTTGGCGAGCCCGGCGTTGAGACCACGAATCGAATATTCACCGATTGGCTGGGCGTCGGCGGTGCCGCGTACGTTCCCAAGACGAGCATGGGGATTCAGGATTTCGTCGGGGCGGCTGAAGGGTCCGGCACAGTGTTTTCGATTGCCCACCCGCTCATCAACTATCTCGACGAGATCAATCCAGCGTCAATCGAAACCACGATGCCCAAGGTAATGGGGTCACTTCGAGAGCGTGGCTTCAAGGGCATCGAAGCGTACTACGGGGGCACCAGCGCCGGGATTCGGGCCCTGATGGTGAAGCTGGCCCGGGACGCCGGAATGATCCCGACGGGCGGCTCCGACTACCACGGCACCTACAAACCTGACGTGGAATTGGGAAGGGGTCGATCAGGCGACTTGCACGTCCCCAACGAAGTCCTCGACGAGCTCAAGGCCGCGCGCTAGCCGACTTTGGCGAGCGCGTCTTCGAGCGCATCTCGACGACGCGACGAGACGTCGGCCACCGACAGGTCAATGCTGGATCCGATTCGCAGACGATCGCCACCGACCGTACCAAGTGGAACAATCGGGACGTTCGCACTCTTCGCTCGTGCGCTGAACGCCGCGAGATCGTTGGTGGCCATAACGAACCGTCCAGGAAACTCGGCAAAGAGCTCCGCGTGGCTTTCGAGTTCATCCACCGCTGCGCCGTGTCCAGTGACTGCCACCATCTCGGCCAACGCGAGGGCCAGCCCACCGCCGCCGACGTCGTGCACGGCCGTGGCATCGCTCTCGTCGCCCGCGCAAATCCCCGAAATCTCGCCCGCGACAAAATCGATCGCGGCGCTCAGGGTCGCGGCGTCAAACGATGGCACGTGACCACCCCGTCGTCCGCGATGGGTCGCCCACCGCGTCCCGCCAAGAGGGAACGCTCGAGGACCGCTGGCGTGGCGCGTACCGACGAGGACGATGGCATCGCCCTCGTGCCACGACCACCCGGGTGGCGGCGCGACGAGGGACGCCACCACCCCGAGGAGTCCCACGACCGGCGTGGGGTCAATGTCGTGGCCCCCACTCTCGTTGTACAGCGAGACATTCCCGCCAATGACCGGGAGCCCCAAGCCCCGACAGGCTTCGGCCATCCCGTCAATGGACTCTGAGAGTTGCCACATCACTTCGGGGTGCTCGGGATTGCCGAAGTTGAGACAGTTNNGAAGAGTTGCGAGTCGTACTGGCGATAGATCCACGTGGGGTCGATGAGCATCGCGAGCACGTCATCGTTCGCCGATCCAACCGGTTCGTCGTCGGAGGGATCGTCGGCGACGATGGCGTCAAGTTCACTCGGTCGACGACGTGGCCGGTCGTAGAGGGGCGCCTCATCGGCCAAGGACGACGCCGGCACCTCCGCGAGAACCTCGCCGTCAAAGCCGTTACGTATGCGCAGCATCCCTACGGCATTTCCATCGTCGTCCAGTGAAGGCTCGACCACGTGCCCAATGACCGTCGCGCGCACTTCCCATTTCGCGCAGAGAGCCGCCACGGCGTTCCAGTTCTCGGGCGTGATGATGGCGAGCATCCGCTCCTGGCTCTCGGACGTCATGATCTCGTAGGGCGCCATCCCCGGCTCGCGCAGAGGAATCGCGGTGACGTCGACGTCCATGCCGACGCCGCCTCGGGCCGCGGTTTCACACGTCGCGCAGACAATTCCTGCGCCGCCGAGGTCCTGAATGCCCACGACCAGCTTCTCGTCGAGCAGCGCGAGGCAGGCCTCGATGAGCCGTTTCTCTTCGTAGGGGTCGCCGACCTGCACACTCGGTCGCTTCGCGTCGTCGAGCGACTCGGCGCCGTCGGCGCCGTCAAAGCCAGCGGAGGCGAGAACCGAGACGCCGCCAATCCCATCACGACCGGTGGTCGATCCGAGCAGCACCGCGAAGTTGCCCACGCCCGAGGCGACACCGAGCACGAGGCGATCGGTTGGCAGCGCGCCACAACAGAGCACGTTGACGAGTGGGTTCGACGCGTAACAGTCGTCGAAGGTCAACTCACCGCCAACTGTCGGAACGCCCACCGAGTTGCCGTAGCCCGAGATGCCCGACACCACACCCTCCACGAGCCAGCGCTGGCGAGCGTCCGTCAGTTCGCCGAAGAAGAGCGGGTCCATCACCGCGAGGGGACGGGCGCCCATCGTGAAGACGTCGCGAAGAATGCCGCCCACCCCCGTCGCCGCTCCCTGGTAGGGCTCAATCGCGGAAGGGTGGTTGTGACTCTCGATGCGGATCGCGACCGCAATTCCGTCACCGGCATCGATGACGCCAGCGTTTTCGCCCGGTCCCACGAGTACGTGCGCACCTTCAGTCGGCAGTCGACGCAAGTGAATCCTCGACGACTTGTACGAGCAGTGCTCACTCCACATGACGCCATAGAGCGCCAATTCCAAAGGGTTCGGCTCGCGAGCGAGGACGTCGCGGATGCTCTGGAGTTCTGTGTCGGTCAATCCAAGCGCACGGTGGAGTGGCTCGGGGACGCTATTCACTCTTACAAGTTAGTTGGCGCGGGCCTCTCGTTAGCGTGACGATCCCGCCCCCGTGGGTGCTTTCACACCCACGAAACTTTCGAGGAGAATGCGACCATCGGCACTGCCCAGCAGCGTCGACATCGCCCGTTCCGGGTGCGGCATGAGGCCGACCACGTTGCCCGCCTCGTTCGCCACACCGGCCACGTCATCGCGAGACCCATTGGGGTTGTCCTTGTAGCGCAGGACGATCTGGCCGTTCGCGACCAGGGCGTCGTAGGTCGCGTCGTCGCACGTGTACGCACCCGAAAAGTGGTTGATCGGCACCACGAGTTCCTGACCCTTCGTGGCGTTGCGGGTGAGCACGGACGTCGTCGAGACCACGATGATCGTCGTTGACTCACTGAGAAACGTCAGCCCCCGATTCTTCTGAAGCGCACCGGGCAAGAGACCGGCCTCGGCGAGAACTTGGAAGCCGTTGCAGATCCCAAGGACCGGACCTCCGTCGGCGGCGTAGCGCGCGACGGCCTCCATCACCGGCGAGAATCGGGCCAGCGCCCCCGGTCGAAGGTAGTCTCCGTGGGCGAATCCCCCAGGCAGGATGATGCCGTCAAACCCCGACAGATCACTCTCAGAGTGCCATATGAACTGCGCCTCAGCGCCGAGCTGCGTGACGGCGGAGGCCGCGTCGTATTCGCAGTTCGATCCCGGGAATACCACAACTCCAATGCGCGTCACGGGCTACGCCTCCTCTGCGAGTCGTGCATTCGCGTCTTCGATCACCGGGTTCGAGAGGAGCCGTTCGGCGAGAGCCGTCGCCTTCTCGAGGGCCGCGGACTCGTCGGACGCCTCGACGTCAAAGCGGAAGGACTTGCCCGCGTGGACGTTGCTCACGCCGGTGAAGCCAAGGGCCGGCAGGGCTCGCTCGATGGTCGAACCCTCCGGGTCGGCAATGCCTTTGCGCAGCGTCACGTCAACAATCACGTTGTAGTTCACGCCTACGCACCGTACCAGTCAGTGAGTGATCGTCCGGTCACCCGCTGGTACGCGTCCACGTAGCGCGACGATGTCAACGCCACGATGTCCTCGGGAATCGTTGGTGGCGGCGGCGTTCGATCCCACCCCAACGAGTCCAGCCAATCTCGTAACGGCTGCTTGTCGAAGGAGGGGGGGGTCTCACCGGAGTGCACCTCATCGGCGGGCCAAATTCGAGATGAGTCGGGTGTCAATACCTCGTCACACACCACGAGTTCGCCGTCGACGAAGCCGAGTTCGAATTTCGTGTCGGCCAGGATGAGGCCCACGTCCGCCATGGCGGTCGCGGCTCGAGTGAAGAGATCGAGACAGAGTTCTTGCGCCTGGTGCAGTCGATCGGCGCCTACCAAGATGGCGGCTCGACCGACACTGATATTCACGTCGTGACCGGCCTCGGCCTTTGTCGACGGCGTGAACATCGGTTCCGGAAAGGCGTCGGTCAGTTTCATCCCCTTCGCCACCGCCATCTCGTGCACCGTGCCTCGCGCGACGTATTCGTCATAGGCCTGTCCAGCGAGTCGACCGCGCACAATGCATTCGAGCATCAGCATCTCGGCTCGGCGAACGAGCATCGAACGTCCGTGCCACGCCTCTTGGCTAAGGAAGCCTGGCACGATGCCATCGATCACCTTTGGATCGCAACTGACGAGTGCGCTCGGCACTGATCCGGCGAACTCCGTCATCCAGTAGTTCGTTAAGGCGGTGAGCACACGACCCTTCTGGGGAATCGGCTCACTCATGACCACGTCAAACGCGCTCATTCGATCTGAAGCAACCATCAAAAGATGGCGGTCGTCGACCTCGTAGAGATCGCGCACTTTGCCCGAATATAAGTGGTTGAGTCCGAGGTCGCTCATGTGCGCCACGTCAAAGCATCGAGGAATCGACCGCGATGCGCCAAGAGCCGATCGGTATCGAAGGCGGTGGCGAGTGCTTCATTGCTGAGCGTCACCGCGTCGTCACTCTGGACGATCTCGCGAAAGTTGCGCCGCTCCTCCACTGCTCGACGTGACGCTGACTGCACGATTCGATAGGCGTCGTCGCGCGACATTCCCGACTCGACGAGAGCTAAGAGCACTGACTGAGAAAAGACGAGTCCGAGCGATCCGGTCGTCAGGTTCTCGAGTGCGCGGTCGGGATGAAGGACCAGTCCGCTCGCGAGACCGGTCGCCTTGCGCAACATGTACACGGTCAATTGCAATGCGTCAGGAAGCACCACTCGCTCCACACTCGAATGCGAGATGTCGCGCTCGTGCCAAAGGGCCACGTCCTCGAGCCCCGCTTGCAGGTAGCCCCGCAAGACGCGACTGAGGCCACAGAGTCGCTCCGACAAGACCGGATTGCGCTTGTGCGGCATTGCCGACGAGCCTTTTTGACCGACGGCAAATGGTTCCTCAACTTCGCCGACCTCGCTGCGCGCGAGCAGGCGGACTTCGAGCGCGAACTGCTCGATCGCGGTGCCTAGTGATGCGCAGGCATAGAGAAGCTCCGCGTGGCGGTCACGGGCGATGACTTGCGTCGCCGGGACCGCAACGAGGCCAAGGTGCGAGCAGACGTACGCTTCGACGGCGGGATCGATGTTGGAGTACGTGCCGACAGCGCCTGAGAGCTTGCCAACCGCGATAGCGGTGCGCGCGCGCTTCGCGCGTTCGATGTCGCGTTGCACTTGCAGGGCGAACAGCGAGAACTTCGCGCCATACGTCGTGGGCTCGGCGTGCACGCCGTGCGTGCGTCCGGTGATCGCCAGATCGATCGACTCGAACGCGCGCGTCGTCAACGCGTCACGAAACGCCGTCGCGTCAGCAATCACGATGTCCATTGCCTGGGTCAATGTGTAGCAAAGGGCAGTATCGACAACGTCGGAGGACGTGAGGCCGTAATGAATCCACGCGCCTTCAGGCATTCCAATTCGCGACTGGACCACATCAACGAATGCCGCCGTGTCATGATTCGTGACCAACTCTCGTTCGTCGACGTCATCGACGAACGCGGCGTCCACGACTGGACGGCGCTGGCGCAGTTTGGCGACTTCCATGTGCGGTAGAACACCCTGGTCGGCGAGTCCTTCCGCGGCCAGTAACTCGACCTCGAGCATCGTGTCGAAGCGATGTTCGTCGCTGAAGAGCTCGGCCACGTCCTTGGGTGAATACCTCGGAATCATGTCGCTCCTCCAGCAATGGAGAGGGCGATGTCACTACGCATCACCCTCCCCTCAAAGGTTATGAGCGACGCGCCACGATACGCGCGACTGCGCGCCTGCTCGAGCGTGTCGCCGACGCCGGTCACCGCAACGACGCGACCGCCCGCGGTGACGAACTGGCCCTCGTTGTTACGCGCCGATCCGGCGTGAAAGATCGTGACGCCCTCGACCGGCTCGGCCAGTTGGCCGTTCGGGCCGAGACCCGTGATCACATCGCCCTTACGCGGAGCGCCGGGGTAGCCGTGTGCCGCCAACACCACGGTGACCGCAGCACCCTTGGACTCAGGCGCCGCGCCGTCGAGGTCTCCGTTGGCCACACGTGAGAGCAGATCGAAGAACCCATCGCCGTAGAGCGGCACGAGTACCTGCGTTTCTGGATCGCCGAATCGGGCGTTGTACTCGAGAAGTTTTGGCCCGTTGGACGTGAGCATCACCCCGGCGTAGAGCACCCCCCGGTAGTCAATGCCGCGCCGCGCGAGTTCGCGCACCGTCGGCGCGACGACGTTCTCCATTACGTCCGCGAGAAGTTCCGACGTCATCATTGGAAACGGAGCGAACGCGCCCATGCCACCCGTGTTCGCGCCGACATCACCGTCACCGACTCGCTTGAAGTCCTGTGACGTGGCGAGCGCCGTGACGTTCTTCCCGTCGCACAGCACCATCAATGAGCACTCGGGCCCATCGAGTCCTTCCTCGATCACGATGGTGCGACCCGCTCCAGCGAAGGACATGCCGCTCAACTTCTCACGGACGTCGGCCACCGCCTCATCGAGGTCTTTGGTGACCAGGACGCCCTTGCCAGCCGCGAGACCGTCGGTTTTGATGACGTAGGGCGCGGACATCGTGGCGAGGTAGGCGATGGCGTCGTCCTCGTTGTCGAACACGCCGAATGCGGCCGTCGGAATTCCCGCACTCGCGAGGAACTCCTTCATGAAGGCTTTGGATCCTTCGAGTTGTGCGCCGTCGGCGCCGGGGCCAAAGACGATCTTCCCCTGCGACCGGAGATTATCGGCGAGCCCGTCCACGACCTGTTGATCGGGCCCAATGACGAAGAGGTCGGCCTCGAGTTGCGTCGCGGGCGTCATGACGCAGGTAATGCCGTGCGCCGCGATGCCGGCGTTGCCCGGCGTCACGACCACGTCGGCGCTCTTGGCGAGGGCCCACGCCAATGCGTGTTCACGCGCACCGGAGCCGATGACGACGCAGCGGCTCACGAGGGTCGAACGAATTGCTCTCGGCCCGGGCCCACGCCCACCACCGAGATGGTGACGCCCGTGGTCTCTTCCAGGAATTTCACGTACGCCTTGGCCTTGTCAGGTAGCTGGTCGTACCGCGTTGACGCGGTGATGTCTTCATTCCAGCCCGGCAGGACCTCGTAGATTGGTGTCACTTCGTGCAGTACGGACTGGTGATACGGCGGATAGTCGTAACGCACGCCGTCGGCCTCGTACGCAACGCAGACCTTGATCTCGTCAAGTGTGTCGAGGACGTCCAGTTTGGTGAGCGCGATCTCGGTGAGCGAATTCAGTCGCTTCGCTTGACGCGCCATGACAGCATCGAACCATCCGACTCGACGGCGGCGCCCGGTGTTCGTGCCGAACTCGTGTCCGCGCTCTACCAACAGCTCGGCCATGTCGCCCTCGACCTCCGTCGGGAAGGGACCGGCGCCCACGCGCGTCACGTACGCCTTGGCGATGCCCACGATGTCCGTGATGTCGCGGGGCCCAAGCCCCGAACCGGTACATGCGCCACCCGCGACGGGGTTGGACGACGTGACGAAGGGATAAGTGCCGTGGTCGAGGTCCAGGAACGTCGCCTGGGCGCCCTCCAACAGAATCCGATCGCCCCGGTCGAGCGCGTCGTGCACCAGGGCGACCGTGTCACCGATCATCGACTTGAGGCGCGGCGCATACTCGTCGAGGTACTTTTCGGCAATCTCCTTGGCGGGAATCGCGGGGCGGTTGTAAATCTTCGTGAGGATAAGATTCTTCTCCTGCAGTACGACGTCGAGCTTTTCTCGGAAGATTTTCGCGTCGAGGAGGTCTTGAACTCGCAGGCCAACGCGCGACGACTTGTCGGCGTAGGCCGGTCCGATGCCACGCTTCGTCGTCCCGAGGGCGTTCTTGCCGAGAAAACGCTCGGTCAAACGGTCTAATTCCTGATGGTAGGGCATAATCAGGTGCGCGTTTCCGGAGACGACCAGACGCGAGACGTCGACGCCCTTGGCACTCAGCGTGTCGAGCTCGGCCAACAGGACGGCGGGGTCAACGACCACGCCGTTGCCAATCACCGGAGTGATGTGCGGATAGAGGACGCCCGACGGTACGAGTTGGAGAGCGAAGGCTTCGCCCTCGACAACGATTCGGTGACCGGCGTTGTGGCCACCCTGGTAGCGCACGACCATATCCATGTCACGAGCTAGGAGGTCGGTCAACTTCCCCTTACCTTCGTCACCCCATTGGGTTCCGACGACCACCGTTGCGGGCACTGGGCTCCTCCGAGTAGGCCTCGTTGCAATGCAATCTTACTTCAGGGAATGAGGGCTTCGTTCCTCTCTTCGCGCGGCGGCGCGGTCGGCCCACCTCTCGCCACGACGTCGCGACCGTAATCGGGTGTTTAGAAGCTTCCGCGACCGCGCCGCTGCGCCTCAACGAAGAGGGCGACCGTGTTCTGTACAGGGACGAGGTCGCGCCGATACTGACGGTGCGTCTCTTCGACGTTCGATCTCGCTTGACTTTTGGAAGAGGCCAGTTCGTCGCGTGCAGCTTGGAGGTCCGCCTCCAGGAGAAGGATCTTTTTCACGCCCTCGAGGTTGACGCCTTCGTTGGTCAACTCCTTGATTCGACGAAGGGCCGCGAGGTCTTCATCGGAGAATCGTCGCGATCCACCACTGGTTCGTTGGGGACTGAGCAGTCCACTGCGTTCGTAGTTGCGCAGCGTTTGGGGGTGCACGCCCGCGAGCTCGGCGAAGACCGAGATCACGTACACGGCGTGTGACGTGCGTCGTTCAGTCATGGGTCACCTCTTCTTTCAATGCGGTGGCCAACTTCTCAACCGCCAGTTTCTGTTCTCTATTCAGTTTCTTGGGAATCGTGACGTTGACCGTGACGAGGAGGTCGCCACCGGGATGCTTGCCGCTCGCGGGGACGCCTCGTCCGCGGACGCGCATTGTCGTGCCCGGTTGCGTTCCGGCGGGGACTTTGAGCGTGACCGGCTCATCGAGCGTTGGCACTTCGACGGTCGTGCCGAGTATCGCGGCCGTTAACGGCACGCTGACATTCGTCGTGACATTGCGACCACGACGATCGAAACGAGCGTCGGGCGACACGTGCACGTCGACGAACAGGTCGCCCGCCGGCCCGCCGTGTGTACCTTGGTTGCCCTTACCCTTCAACTTGATTCGTTGCCCGTCGTTGACACCGGCCGGAATTCTCACGTTGACCTTTCGTGACGATGGCTCGCGTCCAGTTCCCTGACACGTGGGGCACGGCGTCACGATTCGTCCACCGCGTCCCTGACAGACCGGGCAGACGCTCGACATCGCGAACGGTCCCTGGTCGTCGTTGAGTACGCCGCGTCCCTGACACCGTTCGCACGTGACGAATCCGGTACCGGGTGCAGCGCCACGTCCGCCGCACGTGTGACAGGCGTCGTTGCTCGGAAGACTCACTGACGTGGTGACGCCGACCACGGCGTCACGAAAGCTGAGGTGCAGTGCGGTCTCTAGGTCCGCGCCACGCTGCGCGCGTTGCCGGCGCCCTCCACCAAAGAGGCCGCCGAAGATATCCCCGAGGTCACCGAAGTCGCCCGTCTGGAAGTTGAAGCCGCCCGCACCGGGTTGGCCCTGTCCGGCGAAACCGGCGGCCGCGGGGCCGAGGCGTCGGACCTCGTCGTACTCCTTACGCTTCTCCGCGTCACCGAGGACGTCGTAGGCGACGGACACCTCTTTGAACTTTTCTTCCGAGCCGGGATTCGTGTCGGGGTGCGACGTTTTCGCGAGCTTTCGATAGGCCCGCGTGATCTCTTTCTCAGTGGCGCTCGACGTGAGACCGAGCACCTTGTAGTAGTCCTTATCGAACCACTCTCGTTCGGCCATTGCTTAGCCTTGCACTCTCACCATCGCGGGACGAAGGACCGAACCCTTCCAGCGGTATCCGGCACGCAGCACTTGGTCGATCGTGGGACCGTCGTCACCTTCAATGTGGGCAACGGCGTCGTGCACCTGAGGGTCGAAGGCAACACCGACGTCGTCAATTCGCTCGAGTCCCTCTTTCGAGAGAGCGTCCAGAAGCAGTCCCCGCGCCTGCGCGAGAGCCTCCGCCTCTTCCGACGGCGCGCTCAAGAAGTGTGCGGCGGCCAAGTCGAAGGCGTCGAGGACCGGCAGCATCTTGGCTACCACTTCCCCGGCCGCCCGATCGGCGGCGTCCGAAGAGGACCTCGCCACACGCTTGCGGTAGTTCTCGAAGTCGGCCTGAAGACGCTGCAGCGCGTCCAAGTACTCGTCGCGTTCGCGTTCCATATCGCTTCGTGGATCGACGACCTGCGTGGCGGCGTCACTGGACGCCGCCACGGTGTCGTTCTCTACAACGTCGTCACTCACGATTAGTCAACGATCTCTGCATCAACGATGTCGTCATCGTTGCCCTGTGGAACTGACGGCTCGGACGAGTTCGACTTCGCCGCCTCTTCGTAGAGGCGCTGACTGAAGCCCTGGCTCGTGCTGAGCAGTTTCTCCGTCGCGTCCTTGATGGCCTCGATGTCGGTGCCCTCAAGAGCTCCCTTCAACGAAGTCAGCGCGGCCTCGACATCGTCACGCTCAGTGCCCTGGAACTTCTCGGCCTGGTCCTTCAACAGCTTCTCGGTCTGGTACACCAGTCCGTCGGCGTTGTTACGAACTTCAGCCTCGGCCCGACGTTGACGGTCGTCCTCGGCGTGCGCTTCGGCGTCGCGAACCATGCGGTCAATCTCCTCCTTGGAGAGCGAGGAGCCACCGGAGATGGTCATCGACTGGGTTGCGCCCGTCGCCTGGTCCTTCGCCGATACGTGCACGATGCCGTTGGCGTCGATGTCAAAGGTGACCTCGATCTGGGGCATGCCGCGCGGCGCCGGTGGGATGCCGACCAGTTGGAACTTACCCAACGTCTGGTTGTACGAAGCCATCTCGCGCTCGCCTTGGAGGACGTGCACTTCAACCGACGGCTGATTGTCGTCAGCGGTCGTGAAGGTCTGGGACTTCTTCGTGGGGATCGTCGTGTTGCGCTCAATGATCTTGGTCATGACGCCACCCTTGGTCTCAATGCCGAGCGAGAGGGGCGTGACGTCGAGGAGCAGAATGTCCTTCACGTCGCCCTTCAAGACGCCGGCCTGGACGGCGGCACCGATCGCGACGACTTCGTCGGGGTTCACGCTCTTGTTGGGCTCCTTGCCGGTCACCTTGGTGACGAGCTCTTGCACCGCGGGGATGCGCGTTGAACCACCGACCATGATCACGTGGTTGATCTTGTCGAGTGTCAATCCGGCGTCCTTGATCGCCTGGTCGAACGGCTTGCGGCAGCGGTCGACCAAGTGCGAGGTCAGTTCGTTGAACTTCGCGCGGCTGAGCTTGATGTCGAGGTGCTTGGGACCGTTCTCGGTCGCGGTGATGAACGGAAGGTTCACCGTCGTGTCCTGCACGGCGGAGAGCTCGATCTTGGCCTTCTCCGCAGCTTCCTTCAGACGCTGCACGGCCATCTTGTCGGTCGAAAGGTCAACACCTTCGGTGTCCTTGAAGGTCTTGACGAGCCACTCCATGACCGCGTCGTCCCAGTCGTCACCACCGAGGTGGGTGTCACCGTGGGTCGACTTCACTTCGAAGACGCCGTCCGCGATGTCGAGAACCGACACGTCGAAGGTTCCACCACCGAGGTCGAAGACCAAGACGGTCTGCTCCTGGTTGCCCTTGTCGAGACCGTAGGCGAGGGCCGCGGCCGTCGGCTCGTTCACGATGCGCAACACTTCGAGTCCGGCGATCTGGCCGGCCTCTTTGGTGGCGGTGCGCTGGGCGTCGTTGAAGT
>PLZP01000119.1:0-2360 GCA_003152215.1 Acidimicrobiaceae bacterium
CGTTTGACGTCGCCGGGAAGTCGACTCGTCAACGCACACCTGATTGTCCCGCGCCATACTGCCGAGCGCTGGATCTACGGCGATCCGCCGGGCGCGAATCGATGGAGGAAGGAGTTCTCGTGCACGATGGGCCAACGACTCCCCCGATCGGCGTTTTCTCCGCCCCCGCCCAATGACGTTGCCATTCTCATCATCCGGAGCAACCGGTATCGACGACGTTGAGTTAGGCGTCCCAGAGACGTTGCACGCGGATGGTCCGCCATGACTGGCGCGCGCTCGACGCACCGGCAATCGAGAGCATGGTCGTGACACCCAAGACGAGCACGAGCAACGCCCAGAGTCCGTGCTCCGGGTATGTTGCGATGACGGTGCCGGCATGCACAACGGCGTGGCCTCGCATGTCAATGGCGACTCCCCATATGACGACCGCCACAAAGGTCACGCACAGTGAAAACGACGAAAGTATCGATACCGTTCGACCAAAGCGCAATGTGTCCGGCGGCAGCGTGACGTTCCTCGACACGACGGCCAACGCAACCATGGAGAGCAACCAACCGCCAATGGCAACGATCCACTCAAGGTTCCCTAGGAATGCTGCTACGGACGGATGTCCACCGCCTAAGTAGATATTGCCGTGCCCCGTCCCGAGATACCTCGCCTGGTTTCTCACATAATCCTGGGCGTAGGCCAACCCAATAAAGGTCACGACGGTCGCCACCGGCAGCCACGTGAGCAGATACATGCGACGTCGATTGACTCGTTTCTCTCGTTTGATCCCATAGCGCAGAGCGGCGAGGCCGAAACCGAGTGCCACGAACGCTAACAAGAAGGCGGCTTGGATCGCCATGTTCGACAGTCCAATGAACCAGTCCGTAGTGGAGATCACGGCGTGCACGCCGTGCGGGCTCGGAAAGATCTTCGTCCGAAAGGGTGTGAGTTCAAATGGGTAGCCGGCGATGACCGATCCGCCGAGCGACGAGAGGTGCGTGGGACCCGTGACGGCAAGAACAAATGGGATGACGGCCATCCAAGGGATTGTGGCGGTCGCGATTGACGCCTTGGTCCTCGTCGCGAGTAGTCCATAGGTACGCGGCATGCCACGAGCCTGTAGGTGCGATCGAAAGGCGTCGCGAAAAAGCCCGACGGCGATCGAGAATGATGTACGGCCTTCGTGCTGCAGCGATTCAATGGTGGCTCGCATCTCGTCGCCGTAGCGTTCCCTCCACCACGTCGGATAGCAACGAAGGGCGACATCGATCACCGACGTACGAGCCACGATCAGTTGATGGTTCCGAGGCGACGAAGACCGATGGTCGCGACCTTCATGGACGTCTGCAATCGCTCGGTGAGAAGAGCGGAACCGACACCGGTGATCCGATAGGGGCGGCGGCGATCGTTCGACGGGAGTGCTTCGACCAGCCCCTCCTCTTCCAGTCGCACCAACACGCCGTAGAGCGTTCCGGGACCAAACACCGTGCCCGTCATCTCCTCGATGTCCTTGATGATGGCGTACCCGTGCTTGGGTCCGCCCGTCAGGCTGGTGAGCACGAGGATCGTTGGGTCTTGCGTGCGACCTAGGCGCTTCGATGCCATGGGCTTCCTCTCGACGAAATCGACACTACTACGTAATTCGTAATAGTGCACTCCGGCGTCCTACCTCCAGGCTTCGAGGGTCTCGCGTCCTTCGGTCGCAATCCGTTCAAACAGGTCCAGGTCATAGTCAAAGATTGAATCGGCCACGGGATAGTGGATGACGAGTTCGCTGAAGCGAAGGGCGCGATAGCGCTCGGCCCAGTCAATGAATCGCTCGTAAGACGTCGTCGGGGATTCGTCGTTTTGTCCATCGAGGAAGAGTCGCTCGAAGTGCGTCGTTCGTCCAGTCATGGCCAACGCGTCGTCAAGGCGACCGGACTGCTCGCGAACCGCTTCCTCCGTCGTTCCCGACCACTCGGGCAGTCCTCCTACGCTGATCCAACCGTCGCCGATCTGCGCCGCGAACGTAATACCCTTCGAACCCAAGGCGCTCACGAGGAGCGGTGGTCTCGGCTTTTGCAGGGGCCCAGGAATCTGGCGCGACTCGACAATCGGATAGTACGTCCCCGCGATGGTGGAATCAGGTTCGCGGAGCAGTCGGTCGAGCGTTGAGGTGAACTCCTTGAAGCGTTCGTGACGCTCCGCCGTCGACCACTGCGCTCCCCCAAAGACGGAGGCGTCGAAGCCTCGGCCACCGGCCCCGATGCCAATGACCAGGCGCCCCCCGGAAAGGTCGTCCAGCGTTATCAAGTCTTTCGCGAGAAGCAGAGGGTGGCGGAAATTCGGTGACGTCACCAGTGGGCCGAGCGAGATGCTCGACGTGACTG
>PLZP01000119.1:2418-25610 GCA_003152215.1 Acidimicrobiaceae bacterium
ATCCAGGGCGCCGACGACTGCGTACCGTCGCCATCGGTGAATTGGTAGAACGGCACCAACCACGGCTCCCCGTTCGACATCATCTCGGGTTGGTAGAGAATCGACACACCGGCGAGGGTCTCAGTTGTCGCCGGCGCGGTCGTGGTGGGTGAGTTCGTCGTGGCCTGCGTACTGGTTCCGGACGTCGCGACGAATGTCGGCGAACAGTCGCCGTACTTTTGGGCATTGAGGAGATCAATCGTCGCGGTGATCGTCTGAAAGGGGAAGGTGACCGAACCGATAATTGACAGATTGGGTCCTACGGCGTACACCAACTTGCCAGTGTCATCGAAGGAGAACTGAACTCCCTGAAGTGTCTGGTAACCATCGACGGACAACGTGAAATTCACCTGCGTCTCAGATGTCGAGAAAGAATTGGACGGTGGCTGAAGTTGCATCACCATCCACGTCGGGGTCGTGAGTGTGAACCCCGTGTTGAGGGCGCTCCACAACGTGCGCACCACGCTCAGGTCTCTTGCGGCCGTTGCGGGGTCGACCGTTGAGCTGATCGGTCCATTGAAAGTCCAGTCCTCCTCACCATCGGCGATGTACTGGAACGTGCCGAAGCTGGCGTTGGGAGAGTCTTGGCTCGCGATGAAATACTGCATCGACCCGGTTGGAGAACCCATATCGCCGGCCTGATACTCAGCCGCGAATGCCGGTGTAGTTACGGGGGCCATTGTGTCGGTCACGCCGAAGATAGTGGCGAGGTGCTGGGCTTCTGAGGCTGCATCGTTGAAGGCGTCCAGCTTGTAGACCGACCCTGAGGTCACCGGTGCGTTGAGTCGGGCGCCGGCGGCGTAAATGGGCAACGCCGGCGCCGCTGCGGGCGCGAAGGCGCTGCCGTCGTTCTTGTTCACGTCGCCTGCGGCGGTATGGGTTGCGCTGGTTCCATAAATGACGGACGCTCCGCCGACCTTCAGTGTTGAGCGCCCGCCTAATCGCGGACCGTGGAACACCGCTTTGTCGCTGGTAATGCTGACCAAGGTCACCGTGGTCACGAGAATCGCCGCGGTTGCGAACGAGAGCACTTTCATTTGGCGGCGGCGCGACACGCTGGTCGCTGCCATCGTGTTTGACGTGACACGAGATTTCATAGCGTGAAAGTCGATGGGCGTCGATTCCAAGGAGTGCAGCGGATCGGCTGTCCGCAGTTGCGATTCAAAGTCACTCATTTGTCGACCTCCTTACTGTTAAGTACTGTCCGCACACGGCACGCCATCTCACGACTCTTCGCCCATAAGAGCGCGTAGGCGTTGCTGCGCCCGCGAAAGTGCGACGGCCGCGGCGCGAGACGAAATGGAGAGCGAATCACCAATCTCCTCGCCGGTGAGGCCATCCCAAAAGTGAAGGGTCAACACCTCGCGATCTCGGTCACTAAGCGCCATTAACGCGGTTCGAATGGATTCGTTGGCGATGACGAACTCCTCAGCGGGCGCCGCTGCACCCTGTACTCGCACCGACGATTCGTAGTGAATCCGCCGTCGCGACGACCGCTTGGCGTTGCGCAACACGTTGCGCGCGACGCCAATGGTCCAGGGGAAGAGGGCATCGTCCGAAAGCTCGTCGAGCCGTCGCCAGACGATGATCAGCGTCTCTTCGACCAAGTCCCCGACGTCGGCCTGGGGCAGCGGGGAGCAACGTCGCCGAAGGTAGTTGGCAATATCGTCGCCGTGGACGTCGACCAACGCTTCGAATCGTTGATCTCGAGACTGGCCCACCACCAAGATTGTCCGCTCGACCTAAGAAATCACGCCGCTGTCCGGCGCCTCGCCGCAAACAGGAGGTGCGTGCCACCATCGACCGCGCCGGGCTCGGCACATGCGCGCACCTCCTTGTTGACAAACCGGGCCCACTGATTGGGATCGGCTTGCAGTTCTGAGAGAAGTTCCGGATCACCGAGTGACGCCCAATTACTCGCGCTCATCGCGAGCACTTCTCCCCCGCACGCGTGGACCAGATCGACAATCTCATGTGATCGGAACATCTGGCAGACGTGTCCGGCGCCAATGTGGCGCATATCTCCGGTGTCGAATACCAAATCATTGGCGTCGTCGCCATAGAGCTTCGTCTCCTCAACGACACCGCCCAGAAAGTATCGCCACGAACCGAGCAACGACATCACGGACGCAACCAGCACCCCGCCAGGTTTGAGAATTCGAAGCAGCCCCGTCATCGCGTCAGGCGCGTTCTCGAAGGCGTACGACAGCGGCCCGCCGTAGGCGACAACGGCGTCGAAACTCGCGTCCGCAAACCTCGAGGTATCGCAGATGTCGAGGGTCGATCGCGACGCGATTGCTCGCTCGGCGTCACTGCCTTCGAGATGGGCACGGTTGAGACCCAGCTGGACATCCGAGAAGTCGGTGACGTCAACCGTGGCGCCGAGTTCGGCGAGCACGAAGGTGAAGCGTCCCGGCCCGGCGCCAATTTCGAGCACGTGTTGACCGGGTCGCAGGTAGCGCGAGAGGAACTGTCGGTGCACCTCGAAGGCGACGCGACCGCGGACATCACGCTCGAGCCGTTCCCACTCTTTTTCGCCGGCGCTGTCGTACATCGCCCTTATTTTTTCCCGGTCTTCAATCGCCATTGGCTGACACTAGCCAACAGAGCGTGCAACCGACGAGGCCCCGGGCTCGCTACTGTCCATAGACCACATCACAGAGAGAAACTGGCACCAACGTATAGCCCTGTCGAGCGGCGAGGATTGGTAAAAGGGAGTTGCGCATGATCAAAGCAGTCGTGTTCGATTTCGATGATGTCATTCGAAAGTGGAACAGCGAGGAGACCTTCGCGATTGAAGAACGCTACGGCCTGCCACGCGGGAGCATTTTCGAGAAACTATCCGATCCAACGCTCATCCAGCGGGTGACGACCGGTGCCATCTCGGACGAACAGTGGCGCGACACCGTCGCCCAGCAACTCGTAGAAATACACGGTGACGGAGCCCGCCAGGCGGTGCACGAGTGGAGTCGGCGCATTGGTGACCTCGACACGGGTGTGATTAACCTCGTGCGCACGCTGCGTTCTCGCTTCACCATCGCGCTGCTGAGCAACGCCACGTCTCGGTTAAGGAGCGACCTCGCCGCCCACGACATCGCGGATGACTTTGACTACATCTTCAGCTCTTCCGAGATCGGAATTAGCAAACCGGACGTCGAGGTCTTTACGTACGTTGGTCGAATCCTCGACGTGGCCCCTGAAGAGTGGCTGTTCATCGACGACATCGCCGGGAACGTGGCGGCGGCAAACGGACTCGGCGTGCGGTCACACCTCTTTACAAATCTGACCGAACTCGTTGGATGGCTCACGGAACTGACGGGCGTTGACTTCAGCCTCTCCTAACGAACGTCACCTCAAGGAGACGAGGAAAATCCCGCTTTTCTCGCCGCAACCGCCAGGTAGAGATCGTCGTTCGTTTTCGAACGCAAACGAAGCGAGGTGTACACCAGTTTCGAGACGTGCTCGTCATCACTATTCGCACCGACCGCAGCAATGTCGTCGACCGTCGCATGGTTTGATGCACTGAACGCACTGAGTTGCTCGGGCGACGCGAACGGCGGTGCGCCGACCGTCGCGTACGCGGCGGCGACGCCCTGGACGCACGCTGCGTCAAAACCCGTGACGTCCTGTGCGTACGGTCGAAGGGCCGTGAGCGCCTCGACGCCGGTAACGGCGTGCAACGACGTGAAGTCGCCCTTCGTTGCATACAGGATGAGGGCCGCGCGACGCAGGTCGTCGATCGTGTTTGCATCGAGTCGACACGTGGCGACGGCGTTGCGGAAGGGGTCCATCGTCGCGACGTCGGCCATCTCCTCTGAGATCAAACCCCTACTCGGGAGCCCCACGAATTCGTGTGATGACGACAGTTGTGCAAGTACCTCGATAACGCTTTCGCTTGAAGAGTGCGACGTGAGTGGTTCGCCGAGCGGTACGGCACTCTCGGCAAGGTACGCGAGACCGGCGGCGATACGAGACGGGCTCGACGACTCCAGGGCGTACGCGAGTCGAATGACACCATGGAATGCGGCGCCACTAATTCCCGGCGACAACGCATCGAGGTGACCCCGCAGCGTTGCATCGGAACCCTCATCACTGATGGCGCTCATGAAGTAGTCGCAAAGGACCTCGAAGCTGCCGACCTGTCCGATTGCGCTTCGCCACGTTGCGCTCGTGAGTTGGGTGTCGACATCGTTGCGGGGAGCGAGCCGAACTTCATAGCGTGTTGCGAATCTCCGAAGTTCTTCACTCGATGCACCAAGTCCGCTCTTCGCAACGAGAGCCATTGGCAAATGATTGGTGAGTCCCTTTGTCGTAGTGGCGTCAAAGGCCAACTCCTCGTCGAGAAGATTCTCGAGGGCGTCGCGCTGGCTTGTGAGCGAGGACTCGTCCATGCGGCGAGCGTATCGGTTGCAAGTATGGTCACCGCAATTCGAATTCGGCGCGGTAACGACCGACGACTCCACCGACTTGCCGACTCATTCTTGAAAACAAGTGACCGCAGTACTTACTTTGCGAAAGCCAAGATTCACAAGATCGTCGAGCATTAAAGACGGTACGTGACGTAAATGGGTGCGTGGCAGCGATCATCACTACGCACTCCCAATTCATGCCGCGTGGCACGAGGTTTCCCTAGGCGCCCACTAAATTGGTGACGTGCAATATGTTGGTCCGTTGTCGACCTCCCCGCCTTTCGCGTGTCGTTGTACTCCTCACACGACTCAAGTGCTTCATACGTCGCAAACGAAGTCCGGCGAGTGCCGTTGGTCTGGATAGCGAAGTGAGCAACGTACCAACGCCTGGGCGCACCAGCTCGAGTTTTCAGGGAACGGCGTGGGTCGCTCCGGCGGTCATCGTGATTGTCCTTGGATCGTTCGGGGCATTTCTCGGCGCTGGAGCATCGGCCCGTGCCGATGTTCAGCGAGCACATCAATCGCAACAGACCTCCTCCGTAGAGATCTCTTCCGCATTGAATCTCGCGATACAGCACGAACTGGACCTCACCGCAAGTGAAGTTGCATTCATCGTGGAAAATCCCAATGCGTCCGAGACTCAGTTCATCAACTGGGTCAGCGACGTACAGGCATTCAAGCGTTACCCCGAGATTGAATCCATCGCCGTCATCTCAAAGGTCTCGCTGGCACAGCTGCCGGCGTTCGCCGAACGGGCCAACATCAACAATGCGGAATCGGACGCGGCGGATCAAACGTTCACCGTCACACCTGCGGGCAAACGTCCCTACTACTGTCTCATCAACGTCGAACATGCGCGCAAGGGTCTAGCCCCGATTCCAATCGGTCTCGACATCTGCCAGACCACGCTCGGCCCGGCGTTACAGCGAGCTGGCGACTCCGGTCAGTCCATCTACGCTCCCGACCAACTTGACGGGGCGAACGCGTTCGCCGTTGGCGCCGCGGTCTATCGAGGCGGTCGACATCCCGCGACATTGCAGGCCCGTCGCAGGGATCTGCTTGGCTGGACTGGTACGACAATCACCCCGAGCAAGATTCTCGATGTCGCGCTCGCCGGTCACCCCGGAACTGCGGTTGCGTTCCACTACCGGGGCAGCGGATCCAACGTCACCTTCAAGGCGGGCGTTCGACCTAAGGAAGCCATCTCGAGAACGATCAATCTGCACAATGGATGGCACGTGCAAGTGTTCTTCACCAGCGTCGCGACTGGCGTGTTTGGTGACTGGCAGTCAATCCTCGTGTTCCTTAGCGGGGCCCTGCTCAGCGCCCTCATAGCACTCCTCATTTTTGTACTCGGTACGAGCCGCTCTCGGGCGATGCAACTTGTGAAGGAGCGCACCGATCAACTTCGACACCAGGCGTTGCATGATTCGCTCACCGGACTTCCCAATCGAGCGCTGATCCTGGACCGAATCGACCGAATGCTGGCGAGGGCGAGACGTGAAAATCACGACGTTGCCGCACTCTTCCTGGACCTCGACGACTTCAAGGACATCAACGACACACTCGGTCACCGCGCCGGCGACCAACTCCTCATTAGCGTTGGCGTGCGTCTTCTGAGCGCCGTCCGAGAGACTGACACCGTTGGGCGACTCGGTGGGGACGAATTCGTTGTCCTGGCCGAGGGCGTCTCGCTCGAGGCGGGCGTCGACGTCGTGGCCGAACGACTTCTTGACGTACTCGCCACGCCCTTTATCATCGCCGCGAGCACAACGCCGCTCAATGTCTCCGCCAGCATTGGTATTGCCGAAGGTGACCGCGCGACGCCTGAAGAGTTACTCCAAGATGCCGACATTGCGCTCTATCAGGCGAAGGCCCATGGCAAGCAGCGGGCGGTGAAATTCGTCAAGTCGATGCAGGAGTCGGTCGATTATCACCGCGCACTCGAAGTGGATCTTCGCGACGCGCTCGAGAGCGACGAGTTCTTCTTGATGTACCAACCGACCGTCGAACTCTCGACGGGTGCCTTCACTGGCGTCGAGGCGTTATTGCGCTGGGCGCAGCCGGAACGTGGAGTGGTGCAACCAAATGACTTCATCCCCGCGCTCGAGTCGAGTGGCCAGATCATCCCGGTGGGAGCTTGGGTTATTCACGAGGCCTGCCGCCAAGGTGCGCTGTGGCAGAGTCGTGGCCATATCTTCGCCGTGTCGGTGAATATCTCGGCCAAGCAGCTCGAGCGCGACAGTCTCGTGACCGACGTGCAAGACGCAATAGCGATCACCGGCTTCGATCCGCATCGCCTTATTCTCGAACTGACTGAAACGGCGCTCATGCATGATTCGGGTACCACGCTCGCACGCATGATGTTGCTAAAGGCGCTCGGCGTTCGCATCGCGATCGACGACTTTGGGACGGGTTACTCCTCTCTCGCGTACCTGCGACAGTTCCCCATCGACATCTTGAAGATCGACCGATCGTTCGTTTCGGGCATCGCCAATTCACAAGAGTCGGCCGCGCTGGTTCACACGCTCGTGCAGTTGGGGAAGGTCTTGGGCATCGAAACCATTGCCGAAGGAGTGGAGACAGACCACCAGCGCACACAACTCGAGACCGAGAGGGTCGACTCCGGTCAGGGTTTCCTTTTTGCGCGACCTCTGTCGGTCAAAGATTTGGATCAATTACTCAATGACTCGGCGGGTAAGCCGGAGTGGCTCAGCACCACGTTGCGAGGGCCCAACTCATAATTCTCTGGTCGCCGACTATTGGGTGTTGGACAGTCCCTTTGGAATCCAATTTCGATAGACCGAATTGAAAAATCCGCCAACATATCCACAGTCTGAATTGGCAAGTTCAGTCGTGCCCAACCTTTGACCGAGACTGTGCCAACGCATCGGACTCACGCTTCACTTTTTTGATGGTTAGCGTCGCCAGAAAAAATGGTGCGTCACGCCGCTCGGGCTCGGTACCTTTTCCAAGAAGAAGCGGTCGACAAGATCGTCGGGACTGTCCCACAGCCTTTCGCCGCGACCTAGCTCGATTGGCGCAACCGCGAAATGCATTTGGTCGATGAGATCAGCGTCGAGAAACTCGCGCACCGTGGCGACGCCACCACCGAGGCGCACGTCTTGGCCATCGGCGGCCTCGAACGCCTGTGCGAGCGCGTCCTGCGGCGACGCATCGAGAAAATGGAACGTGGTGTCCCCCAAGGTGATTGAAGGGCGCACATGATGCGTGAGTACGAACACCGGCGTATGGAACGGCGTGTCGTCGCCCCACCACCCTTCCCAGTCATAGTTTTCCCACGGTCCGCGCTGGGGGCCGAATTTATTGCGGCCCATGATTTCGGTCCCGATGTTCCGAGTGAAGTCGCGAGTGCAGTAGTCGTCAAGACCGTACGTCCCCCCGGGATCGGTTCGGTTGACCCAGTGCGCGGTCGCTCCGGCCCAGGAGAAGAGATCGGCGGGATTCGCGTGCCCGAATGGGTGCTCGAGACTTTGCCCCACACCGGAGCCGTAGCCGTCGCTCGACACCATGAAATTGTGTACACGGACGAACTGAGGCATGGGGATCCCTTCTCGTTGAATTTCGCAATGGTGTAGGAATCTACTGCACCGAGATGCGCGAGTTCGGCGACCGGCACGACGTTGATGTGCGCGTTCGACAGGGCGTCGCGACGATGGACTGGGCGTCCCGGCACTCCCTCGTCGAGTTGGACTCCCATGGTGTTGAGACGCTGCGCCCGAAACACCGTTGCAACCGCTGGTGCGCATGTTACATTTCGATACCTACCGCGCCCGCTGTAGGTGCGAACGCTCCAAGAAAGAGGTCGAGATGTCCGATGTAGCCGAAGCGGCCGAAAGTGACGCCACGGAAAATAGTCTGCGACACGGAGTGCTCGGCCTCTTCGACTCGGTCGTCATGGGTGTCGCCGGCTCCGCACCCGGCTACTCGATCGCGGGTACGACCACCGTGTTGTTCGTCACCGTTCTCTACGGTGGCGCCGCCGCACTGCTGTACTGCGGCGTCTGTATGTTCGGCATCGTCTTCGCGTTCAGTTACCTGAGCCGAGACGACTCGCACGCGGGCGCCGCCTACTCCTGGGTCCGCAGAGCCATTCATCCCGTCCTCGGCTATCTGTCGGGCTGGGCGCTGGTCGTCTCCGCGCTTCTCTTCATGGTGATCGCCACCTTTCCGGCCGGTGGCAGCGTCATCAATATCTTCACCTCGTCGGCGCCCGCCAAAACGACGACCACGATTATTGGAGCCGTATTCTTCATGCTGATGGTGGCCGCCGTGGCGGCCGGCGTGACCGTGACGGTCAAGGTGCAGATCATCATGTCCAGTATCGAGGTAGCCCTACTCGTGCTCTTCGCCGCGCTGGCGCTCTTCCACGCCCATCACGTGACGAGCTTCTCTTGGAGCTGGTTCTCGTGGTCCGTCTTTAGCCACAAGGGATCGGGGACGTTCGCTGCCGGCGCGCTGATCGCGGCGTTCTTCTATTGGGGTTGGGACGTCACGGCGAATCTCAATGAAGAGACCAAGGAGCCCAAGACCACCTCGGGGATGGGTGGTGTCATCGGTGTCATCGTCGTGTTCCTCCTCTTCGAAGTGTTCACCGTGGCGACGAACATGGTGCTCACACCGGCCCAGTTGCAGAATCCGAACAACTCGTCGGACATCCTTGCGGTCCTTGGTCAAGCCGTGTGGCACGGCTGGGGTGGAAAGCTTCTGATCCTTGCCGTGGTCCTCTCGACGGTGGCCACCCTCGAGACGACGCTCATCCAGGTGACACGCACACTCTTCACTATGGGCCGTGACAACACGCTGCCCAAAGCGCTCGGTCGAATCGACAAGGTGCGAAAGACGCCCGTCGTGGCGACGATGACGGCGGCGGTCTTCTCACTGCTCTTGTTCGTCGGGAGCACGTACGTGGGTTCGGTGTACACGATTTTGAGTGACGGCGTAACGGCGATCGGCCTGCAGATCTGCATCTACTACGGCCTCGCGGGACTGTCGGTCGTCATCTTGTATCGCCGACAACTTTTCCATTCCGTGGGGAACTTCATCTTCATGGGACTGTGGCCGCTCGTCGGAGCCGTATTCATGGGCTACGTGTTGGAGAACCAGGTCAACTCACTGCGCACCTCCAACCCCAAGGCTCTGTGGATCGGACTCGGCTCGATGGCGTTGGGTCTAATCCCGCTGTTCTATTACTGGGCGAAGGGCAATCCCTACTTCAAGATGCCCGACAAAGTCGACCGCCACGCGCAGCAGATTGAGCTCAGGCAGATGGAGGAACTCCTCTAGGCCTATCGGCGGAGGTGATAGGCCTCCACTTTTCCCCTGGAAGTTCTCATTTGGTCGTGATTGACGCGCCGATTACACCAACGGATTACGAGTCGTCTGATGGTTTGCCGGTACTCCCGTCTTGCTCTGTTCTCGCGCGCTACGCGCAACGAAGAGGACGCGAGACCGCGGCCACCAGTTCGCGACCATGCGTCACGCAGGATCTGCGTACCGTTCATTCCTTCCAAGAGCGCGGCGACGGAATTTGCTATAGGTTCCCCGATGGCGTCGAATGGCGTCGACATCGAGGGGGGATTATGTATCTATTAGCAAGGCAGATCAATCTGAGGGGACTGGACTTCGAAAAGTGGGCCGTGGAAATTGGCGCAGCCGCCGCGGCCGGTCTGGGCAACGACGTCGCGGTCTGGACCACGGTCCTATCACCGGGTGTCGGCACCGTCACGTGGACGTCGATGTGGGAGGACTTGAGCGCCGTCGAAAAGGGTTTTGTGAGCGTGAACACGAACGCCAAGTACCTGGAACTCGCCGCGAAAGGCATTGATTTCGTGAACGGTCCGATAAATGACACGTTGTACGAGACGGTCTACGAGGGAAACGCCCCGTCCGACGACGCGACGTACGTCGGCACCGTCTCCGCGGTGTGCGCGCCGGGGAACTACGCCCGCGGAATGATGGGCGGCGTTGAAATTGCCCAAGCGGTGGAAAAGGCGACCGGCGTGTCAACGGCATTCCTCGCGGCCTAGACCGGTCCCTACGGCTCGGTCATCTGGATCGCGGGCTACAAGAACATTGCGGCGTACGAAGCGGCGCAGCACGCCCTGGCCGCGGACACGAGCTGCGTCGAGTTGATCGACGCCACCACCGGCGCCTACCAGTCAGACTCGTCCGTCACGCAGGCAACGTTGCACATGAGGCTCAATTAGATCCACTCCGCCTACGGGGTGGATATTGGAAGATTTCGGACGCCTCGTGACCTCCCCAATACTCGTGAGTCACACTGGCTCATCGGATTGCAGCGGGGTGGAGTCGAACTGGACTCGTAGCGAGGTGGCGTCGACGGCAGATCGACGCTATGTGCCGGGCGGGGACGGTGCTCTCTAGCGGCAGACGGCATCGAGAAACGCCCTCGCCTCCCGCCGCGAACGGAGCACGTGCACCGTCGTGTCAGACCCGTGCCGCACGATCTCGGAGCGTGCGTACTCAGGTTCTGAACGGCGGTTGTGCCAAATCCTCCCAACGCCGCCCCACTCGTCGCGCAAGCGTCGGTTGACCGAGTCCTCGCAACGCTCGGGCATCTCGCCAACGGGCTTGCGAAGCCCCCGCACAAACGCGCGACTCGCGCACAGCCACCAAGGAGTATCGAGAAAGACGACGGTTTCCGCGCGCTCGAGCCGAAGGGCAAGCGTCTCTTTGTAGTTGCCGTCGATGATCCAAGCCTCGCCAGCGAGCAGCGCGCGTTGCCGTTCTCGCCACTCGTCGTCCGACGGTCGCACCCAGCCCGGCTTCCAGTAGTGGACGTCGAGGTGAATCACCGGCAAACCAGTCCTTGCCCCGAGCGCACGTGCGAACGTGCTCTTTCCGGACCCCATCATCCCGTCGACGAGGACGCGGTGGCCGATCTTCCGAGACGCACCGTTCATGGTGCAGAGTATGCCAAATGCGCCGAGCGGATTGCCCGCTCCGCGAGCGTTACGCCAACAGCCGGCACCGCACAGAACGTCGCCGAAGCAGACGGCACCCAACGACGTTGTACCCCGAGACCCCGCTGAAATCCGATGAGCGGTCACTTTCTCATGAAGATTGGCCAACGTTTGGGGTCAAGCCCNNCAATGGGTGGAGGTGATGGGATTCGAACCCACTGCCTCTACATTGCGAACGTAGCGCTCTACCAATTGAGCTACACCCCCGAAGAGGCTTTAACTTTAGCCCAACGCCCGTCGCTGCAGGGGCTGGCGTTGCCAGCCGTCGTCGTAATCTTCGTCGTACTCGGCGTCGAATTCATTGGTGCTCTGAGGGGCACCGTCGGTGTAGAGGGGCTGGATTGTGGCCAGTCGGCGGGGCTGGGGAATGCGCACGCCGAGCGACGACTCTTCGAGGTAGCCCTGACTCACGGCGTAGAGCGCGAGCGCGACAAAGCTGGCAACGCACACCCACGACACGACGGCGACATCCATGATCAACGCGTAGCCCGACACGAACGCACCGATTGTCAGCACTGCCGCGCACAAGACGAGACGCACGAACATCATCTTGCGACGAGACTTCATTGAGCGACGGCGAAGCGGCTCTTCATAACTTCGTGTCACGGTCGTTTCTTTGGGCACCGATGAATAGGCCTGCGCGTAGCGGTTCATGCTCGGCACGCGACTCTGGGTCTCGTCGTCGAAGTCGTAGTCTTCGCTCCAGTCGTCCCACGAACTGCGCGTCTCCAGCGAACGGTAGGTGTCATCGGCGTGAACGACGGTCAGGCGAGGACGCCGGACCTCCTCAGCAACCTGGGTATCGACTTCGTCGGGCCGGTCCAATCGGTGGGCGGGCGGCACGGAGTACTCCTGGCGGCTAAGGACCTCGTGTTCGGCGTGGAAGGACTCAATCGAGCGTTCGGGACTGCCGTCTCGAAGCCGTCGGATGGCCACGGGTGCCAGAAGGGCCACCCAAAATATGGCCAGGATTATTAACAGCACCTGACCAGCCTCACAACTGACGACCTTGACATTGCAGTCAAGGCTACGGGCGTTTTATGGGTTTATGGTGGATGTCAGGCCTCGTGGAGCCCGCACTCTTCCTTGTCCGCACCGACCCAACGACCCGATCTGCGGTCGCCAGGAATGAGTGGTTTCTCGGTCATCGCGGCGCACCCAATTGAGGCATAGCCCTGAGCCCAGAGGGGGTTCTCGGGTAGGTCGTTCGACGTCAAGTAGTACGCCACGTCGTCGTCAGTCCACGTGGCGAGGGGGTTCACCTTCACCAACTTGAATTTCTCATCCCACATCAGGGTTTTCATCGTCGCACGCGACGGTGCGTCAACACGTTTGACCGACGTGATCCACGCCGATTTACCCGCGACTGCACGTCCAAGTGGCTCCACTTTTCGAAGTTCGCAGCACCGTTCAGTGCCGCACGGCCACTCGTTCGCCTCCGCTCCAGGCTTCGTGCGCGTCATATTGAGCGACCAGTCGCGTTCGATTCGCGAAGCAAATTCGAGCGTCTCGGGGAAGTGTCCCTCGGTGTCCAAGAAGATGATTTCAGAGTTGGGACGAAGTTGATGAACCATATGCAGCAACGCGACGTCCTCGAACGAGCACGCCATTGCGACGTCGTCGTTGAATCGCTCGAAGGTCCATTGCAGAATTTGGATCGGCGTAGAACGTTCGAAGCTCTCGTTCACGGCCTCGAGTTCATCGAGGAGTTCACCGGTCGGTGCAATCAGGGGCATATGCTCAACGGCCTTACATTCTCGAGTGTTTTACTAGGATATACGGAGACCTAACGGACTATGACGACGACACCCTTGCGCACCTCCCACACCACCGACCACCTCGACCTACTGGAGTCTCACGCCATTTTCATCCTCCGAGAGGTGGTGGCGGAGTGCGAACGCCCCGTCCTGCTGTTCTCGGGCGGCAAGGACTCAGCGGTCCTATTGCACCTCGCCGTGAAGGCGTTCGCGCCCCAACAACTGCCCTTCCCGGTCATGCATATCGACACCGGGCAGAACTTTCCCGAAGTCATTGACTTTCGCGACGCCACGGTAGAGCGCGTCGGCGCGCGTTTAGTGGTCGCCAAAGTACAGGACTCGATCGACCAAGGCAAGGTCGTCGACCCCGGGCTCATGGGTTCACGCAACCGACTCCAGACCGTGACGCTCCTCGATGCCATCAACGACAACAACTTCGACGCGGCCTTCGGCGGCGCGCGCCGCGATGAGGACAAGGCCCGCGCCAAAGAGCGGATTCTTTCGTTCCGCGACACCTTCGGCCAATGGGACCCGCGCAAGCAACGTCCCGAACTCTGGCAGCTCTACCAGGGAAAGGTCAACGCCGGCGAACACGTGCGCGCGTTCCCCCTCTCGGACTGGACCGAACTCGACGTGTGGCAGTACATCGAGCGAGAGAGCATGACGGTGCCCGACATCTACTTCGCCCACGATCGCGACGTCGTACTGCGCGACGGCATGTACCTCGCCATTGGTCCCTTCGTTGCACCGCGAGAGAACGAGACCGTCGAGCGACTGACCGTTCGCTTTCGCACGGTCGGTGACGCGAACTGCACGGGCGCGGTGTTGTCGCGCGCGAGCACGTTGAGCGCCATCATCGAAGAGGTCGCGCTCGCCAACGTCTCCGAGCGCGGTGCGACTCGGGCCGACGACAAGTTCTCCGAGACCGCCATGGAAGACCGAAAGCGCGAGGGGTACTTCTAAGCATGCAGCTAGCCACGAAGGATCTGCTGCGCCTCGCCACGATCGGGTCCGTCGACGACGGGAAGTCAACATTGATCGGTCGCCTCCTCGTTGACACTCGTCAACTCTTTGACGACCAACTCGACGCCATCGCCGAAGCCTCGGAGAAACGCGGCGTCGGGGACCTCGATCTCAGTTTCGTTACCGACGGACTTCGCGCGGAACGCGAACAGGGCATCACCATCGACGTCGCGTACCGCTACGCCACGACACCAACGCGCAAGTTCATTATCGCGGACTGCCCCGGACACGTGCAGTACACCAGCAACATGGCGACCGGCGCGTCGACCGCCGATCTCGCGCTGGTCGTGCTCGACGTGGCATCGGGACTCAAGGAGCAGACGAGGCGCCACCTGTGCATCGCGGCGTTGCTCGGTGTGCGTTCCATCATCGTCGCGGTCAACAAGATGGACGCCGTGGACTGGTCCCAATTGGCCTTTGACCGCGTGGTTGACGAGATCGTCACACTGTCGCGCGAACTGGACTTCACTTCGGTCTCAATCATTCCCGTATCGGCGCTGCTCGGCGACAACGTCGTCGAATCGTCGAACAATCTCCCTTGGTACGACGGGCCGACGGTCCTTGACGCGTTGGAGAGCTCTGAGGCCGGCACCTGGGAGCACACGACGACCCAAGGCGCTCGACTCCCGATTCAGTGGGTACTTCGCCAACCCGGCGGCGGTCGCACCTACGCCGGAATGGTGAACGGTGACACGATGCACGTAGGCGACCGCGTCACCCTCCTGCCCGCCAACGTGGAGACGACAATTACGTCAATTAATTTTGGTGGCGACGAGATTGCCGACGCCACGGTCGGCCTCGCCGCCGATTTGGGACTGGCCGCCGAGACGAACGCCGGACGCGGCGACCTCATCGCCACCGCTCCCCTGCCGACGGTCTCCAATGAGTTGAAGACGACCATCTGCTGGTTCGGTGAGAAGCCTCTCGTGGTTGGTCAACGACTCCGCCTTAAGCACACCTCGAAGGTCACGCCAGTCCGGGTCAAGATCATCAACGGCGTCATCGACATCGCGAAATTGGATATCGACGATTCAACGTCGCTCAACACCAATGACATC
Source organism: Acidimicrobiaceae bacterium (assembly GCA_003152215.1). GTDB lineage: Bacteria > Actinomycetota > Acidimicrobiia > Acidimicrobiales > RAAP-2 > RAAP-2. Next base: position 17,712 of record PLZP01000119.1, read on the forward strand.
GGTCTCGCCACTCTGCAGACGGCGGATCTTCTCGTCGTCGACGACTACCGCGTGAATCGCGTGACCGGAAGTTTCGTCCTCATTGACGAAGCGACCAACGCGACCGTGGCGGCCGGCATGGTCGGGCACGCCAGTTTCCTTTAACTAAAACTGCACCAGCATCGCGATCAATGCGACGCCTAGCAACGCCAGCAACACGTCAATCGATTGGACGAACGCCCGGCCCTGCTCCGGCGAGGCCACGCCGTTCTGGGCAATGACCTCGCTCAGCATCTTCTCCATGGGCAGGGTGCGACCTTCGAGGTAACCGGCGGCGGCGAGGTAGCAGAGGATGCCCACACCGATCCACGGTTTCGTGAGAGAGAGCGAGCTGTCGCCAGCAAGTGACATGACGACGCCACTCACTGGCAGGACGTGAAGTACACGCGCGGCCCAATTCTGGCGACTGGGGAACTTGGTCAGCTGCGCCGACCCGTCGGCGCCACGCGCCACCGCCTGTCCGGCACTACGCATCGCGACGAAGACAATCAATGTCGCGATGGCCGCGATGATGTGCAGCAAAAAGACCAGGTCGAAAGCGACCGACGTTGCGATCACGCGCCCTCCAGGAGCGTCTGCGCCGCCTGGTACGGGTCGGTCGTGCCCGCGAGCAGCGCACTCACCTGCGCCTCGTACGCCTCGCCGTGGGCGAGGTCGCCGACGCGTGAACGAACCGTGGCCGCGAGTACCTTGTCGAGTTCGACGCGCATGCGCGCACGGCGATGATTCTCGAGTCGCCCGTCGTCAAGGAACTTGCGGTGCGCGACCACGCCGTCCCACAGTTCACGGACGCCGCTATTGGTCGTCGCCACCGTTTCGAGAATGAGGGGGCGCCACTCGTGTTCGCCGCCGAGGTCGAGCATCTGGTCGAGGTCGCGACGCGTCTCGCGCACGCCGGCGCGGTCGGCCTTGTTGATGACAAAGATGTCGGCCACTTCGAGCAGGCCCGCCTTATTGGCCTGCATGGCGTCGCCCCACCCGGGATTGACCACGACGATCGTCGTATCGGCCGCCGAGGCAATGTCCACTTCCATCTGTCCTACGCCGACGGTCTCGACCAACACCAGGCGGAAGTTCGCGGCACCCAACACGCGCACGGCGTCGGGCACGGCCAGTGAGAGGCCACCCAGATGACCACGCGTCGCCATCGAGCGAATAAAGACGTGCTCGTTCGTGGCGTGACCCTGCATGCGAATCCGGTCACCGAGGATTGCGCCGCCGGTGAAGGGCGAGCTCGGGTCAACGCACAGGACGCTGACCTCACCAAAGGGGTCGACACCGTCGAAGGAGCCGCGTTCGAGTACGACGTTGATCAACTGGTCGGTCAGCGTCGATTTACCGGCACCGGGCGGTCCGGTGATCCCCACGACGTACGGCGCCGGAGCCCGGTACGCCAATGCCGCGGTCGTCAACTGCGGTGAGCCTCCCGACTCGACGAAGGTGAGGAGTCGCGCCAGCGCGGTTCGCGAGCCCTCGCGAGCTTGGNNTGCACGAGTCCCGTGACTGTGGTCTCTCCTTCAGCGACGAGTCCGGCCAGAATGAGCGCCGCGGCCGCTCGGATGTCGCTCGCGTGCACTGACGTGCCCACCAGATGGTCGACGCCGCGCACCATGGCGTGATGGCCTTCGGTGGTGATGCTCGCCCCCAGGCGGACCAACTCGTCCACGTAGCGGAACCGTCCAATGAAGAGATTTTCCGTGACCACCGAGACCCCGCTGGCAACGCTCAGCATGGTGGTGATGAGTGGTTTGTAGTCGGTCGCGACGCCGGGATAGGGCAACGTCGCGACGTCACAGGCGCTCAGGCGCTTCGGCCCTCGAACACGTACTCCCTCGCCGGTCACATCGACGGTGCCGCCCATCGCCTCGATTTTTCTGAGCAGCATCTCCATGTGTTCGGGGTGTGCGTCGATCACGCGCACCTCGCCGCCAGTAATGAGACCCGAGGCGAGATACGTTGCCGTCACTACCCGGTCGGTCACGACCTGGTGGCTCGCGGGCGTAAGTTCCGCGACGCCGTCGATGGTGAGACGAGAGGTGCCGAGTCCTTCTATGCGCGCACCCATGGCGATCAGTTGGTGACCTAGGTCCTCGACCTCGGGCTCGCGAGCCGCGTTGTCAATGACCGAGCGTCCTTCGGCGAGCGAACAGGCCATGAGGAGGTTGTCCGTGGCGGTGTGACTCGGGTACTCGAGCGTGATGCGCGTGGCCCGCAGTCGGTCACGATTCGTCTCCGCACGAATCGAACTGCGGTCGTTGTGGAACGTGGCGCCCATCGCGGAGAGTCCATCGGTGTGGAAGTTGATCGGACGCTGACCGAAATCGTCACCGCCTGGCAACGCCATGTCAGCGCGTCCACAGCGCGCGAGCAGCGGACCGAGGATCACGATGGAGGCGCGCATCGCTTCGAAGAGATGCGGCGGAGCGACCGGGTTGATTCGCGAGCAGTCAGGCACCACAATCGAAAGTTCGTGTGGCGCCGGTCGCTCGACGGCACAGCCCAGGGCCGTGAGCAGTTCGCCCATAACCGCGACATCGGTGATGTCGGGAACGTTGGTGAGGCGGTGCTCGCCAGTCGCCAGTAGACAGGCCGCCATCTCCTTCAACACCGCGTTCTTGGCGCCGAAGGCCTGGACCTCGCCTTCGAGGGCGCCGACGGGTTTGACGACCAGTGATGTCACGCATCAAGTATCGCAGTTCGGATGAAATGGGCCGGGACGAGGCGACTGACCCACTTGTGTACGCTGGCCTCGTGCTGCAACCGTCCGAACCGGACCGAAATATTGCCCTGGAGATGATCCGCGTGACCGAAGCGGCGGCCATTGCCGCCGCGCGTTGGTCAGGTCGTGGCGACAAGAACGCGGCCGACCGTGCCGCAGTCGACGCAATGCGCTTCGTGCTGGGAGCGATCGAGATGGACGGCATCGTCGTCATCGGTGAAGGCGAGAAGGACGCTGCCCCGATGCTGTACAACGGGGAGCGCATCGGCGACGGTCGTCCGCCGATGGTCGATATCGCGGTCGACCCCGTTGACGGCACGACATTGACCGCGATGGGTCGCAACGGCGCGCTTGCTGTCATCGCTCTCTCCGAACGCGGCACCATGTTCAATCCCGGTCCGTGCGTCTACATGAACAAGGTGGCCGTGGGACCACGCGGTCGCGGCTCCGTTGACATCAACGCCTCGGCGACCGACAATCTCTTCGAACTCTCCAAGCGGCTGAAGAAGCCGGTGCCCGAACTGGGCGTCGTGATCCTTGACCGCCCGCGCCACGAAGCTCTTCTCGCCGAAGTGCGAGAGGCCGGAGCGCGCGTGCTCTCAATCTCTGACGGCGACGTCGCCGGAGCCATTGCCACCGGTTGGCCGAACTCGGGCGCGGACGTCCTCTTTGGCATCGGCGGCACGCCGGAAGGCGTCATCGCCGCCGCGGCGCTGAAGGGCCTCGGTGGCGAAATACAAGGGATGCTCATTGCCCGCGATGACGAGGAACGCATTTTGGCCGAGAGCCTGGGGTACGACTTCTCGCGTGTATTGACGACCGACGACTTGGTCGCGAGTGACAACTGCTTCTTCTCGGCGACGGCCATCACCGACGGCGACTTTCTTCGCGGCGTTCGCTTTCACGACTTCGGTGCAACGACACAGTCAATGGTCGTTCGTTCTCGCTCTGGCACCGTGCGAACGGTCGAGACGTTCCATCGTCACAACAAGCTCGAAGAGTTCACCTCCGCCGGCTTCTAGTCCTTGTCAAATAGTTCACATGGCGCGAACCCCGCTCGTTGCTCGCATTCAACATCGAAGACCGAATTCTGAGCGCATTCATATTGCAATCACACAAACGGCGTCCTAGGTTGCGCTCTAGAGTCCATTGGACTCTGGTACGTGCGTACCGACTGAGGAGGTCACCGTGCAGGTTTCTAGTCTTCTAGAGAGCAAACAACAAGACGTCGCCACAATCTCTCAGGAGCGCACCGTCAACGACGCATTACAACTCTTGAAGGAGCGCGGTATCGGCGCGCTCGTGGTAACCGGACCCAAGCCCCCCCTCGTGGGCATCTTTTCGGAGCGCGACGTCGTGCGAGCTCTCGCCACCAGCGGCGCCGACGCACTCAACATGACGGTGGCGGAACTGATGTCGACTGACGTCAAGACCTGTGACGTGACGGCGACGGTGACCGAGCTCATGGGGCTCATGACTGAGCGTCGGATTCGTCACGTTCCCGTGGTCCACGAGCAGCAACTGGTCGGAATGATTTCGATTGGTGATGTCGTGAAGGCCCGTTTTGATGAACTCGAACACGAGAAAAAGGACCTGCTGGACTACGTGTCGGCGAGGTAGCGATTCGTTGAGAACAAGAGCGACGTCACTCGATTCACTGCTTCGACCGCATCCTCGCTACGTCGCGTGAGACGATTGCTCGGTCGCGAGTTTGACGGACTTTCGGAACTTGAAGCGCTCGCCCAACCAGCAGACCAGGGGAAAGAGTCCGGCGGTCGAAAACATCCATCCTGTGTACTGAAGCGCGTGACCGACCGGCGAAAACATCAGTACTAATCCCACGAAGTAGAACCCCCAGGTGATGCGCTTCCAGATCTGGGCTCTACCGTATTGGTCGGCGATGGCATCGCCATAGGTAGCGCGCTCGGAATATTTGGAGCCCCAACGATTGACGCCCGACTGCTCGATTCGGTCCACTACGCGCATCAAGACCTCGCACTCAGTCGAAGTTCGGCCCGTTCGAGGGCGGCTCTCGCCAGCATGCTCGCGGCGGTCTCTTGTTCGTTGCGAGCTTCGGCAGCGATATCGGCTTCGGCGGCGACTTTCGCGGCCTGGGCGCGCGCGACGTCGATCTCGTCAACCTTCTCGGCGATTCCCGCCAGCACGGTGGCGAGGGTCTCGCCTTCAGATTCGCCCGGACCGACCTGGAAGAAGCCACCGTGGACGGCGACGGCGATCTCGCCTTCAGTTGTCCCGACGCGAACGACGCTCGGCACGACGTCACCAACCATGTCCATGTGCTCGGGCAAGACGGTGAACCAACCTTCGGTGGACCGCGCGACGAGTTCGGTCGCTTCACCAACCCACAACGGCGCCTCCGGCGTCACGATTTCAACCTTCAGAGTTGCCACACCTAGTCCTTCTGGAGTTCGGCGGCCTTGCGCTCGACGTCCGAGGCTCCCCCGACGTTCAAGAACGCCTGCTCAGGGAATGCGTCGAGGTCGCCCTTGACCAAATGCTCGAAGGATTCGATGGTCTCTTGCACCGGGACGTTGATGCCGTCGATGCCGGTGAAGACCTTGGAGACGAACATCGGCTGGGAGAGGAAGCGCTGGATCTTGCGCGCGCGCGTCACCGTAATCCGGTCCTCTTCGGACAGTTCGTCAAGACCCAGGATCGCGATGATGTCTTGGAGCTCCTTGTTGCGCTGCAAGATCTGCTGGGTCTGTCGAGCGACGGCGTAGTGGCGCTCGCCAACGATCTCCGGCGCCAGGATGTTCGACGTCGAGGTCAAAGGGTCGACCGCCGGGTAGATACCCAGCGCGGCGATCTGTCGACTGAGTTCCGTCGTCGCGTCGAGGTGGGTGAACGTGGTGAACGGTGCGGGGTCGGTGTAGTCGTCAGCCGGCACGTAGACGGCCTGCAATGACGTGATCGAACGACCACGCGTCGAGGTGATGCGCTCTTGGAGTTCACCCATCTCGTCGGCCAGTGTCGGCTGGTAGCCCACCGCGCTCGGCATGCGCCCGAGCAACGTCGAGACCTCGGAGCCGGCCTGCACGAAGCGGAAGATGTTGTCGACGAACAACAACACGTCTTGGTTCTTCACGTCGCGGAAGTACTCGGCCATGGTGAGCGCCGCCAGCGCGACGCGAAGGCGCACGCCAGGTGGCTCGTCCATCTGGCCGTACACCAGTGCGGTCTTTTCAATAACACCCGACTCGCGCATCTCCAAGAGGAGGTCCGTACCTTCACGGGTACGCTCGCCGACGCCCGCGAAGACTGACACGCCTTCGTGCAATTCGGCTACACGGCGAATCATCTCCATGATCAAGACGGTCTTTCCAACGCCCGCTCCCCCGAAGAGGCCGATCTTGCCACCCTGGACGTAGGGGGCCAGGAGGTCGACGACTTTGATGCCGGTCTCGAACATGGTGGCGTGCGGCTCGAGTTGGTCGAAAGCCGGCGCACTGCGGTGAATCTCCCAGTAGTCCTCAACCGGACCGATGTCGTCGGTGTCGAGCGACTCGCCGATCACGTTGAACACGTGTCCGAGGACCGCGTCACCTACCGGCACCGTGATGCCACGGCCGGTCTGGCGAACGACGGCACCGCGCACGAGGCCGTCGGTCGGCTTCATGCAGACGCAGCGAACGCGGCCTTCGCCGATCTGCTGAGCGACTTCGCCGGTCACCGTGATGGTCTCGCCGTCAATGACGATGTCAACTTCGACGGCGTGATTGATCTCGGGCAACGAGTGCGGCGGGAACTCCACGTCCACCACCGGACCGGCGATCGCGACGACGCGTCCCGTCTCGAGGGTGGTCTTTTCAGGTGCGATGGTCATTTGTTTCTCACTTTCCCGAGCGGAGCGCTTCGGCGCCGCCCACGATTTCCATGATTTCGGTCGTAATCGAGTCCTGACGGGCCCGGTTCATGATGCGACTGAGGTTCTGTCCGAGTTCGTCCGCGTTGTCAGTCGCGGCGGCCATGGCGCGCTGCTGGCTGACGTGAAATGACGCCGCGCCTTCTAAGAGCGCCGAGAAGATCTCGCTCTCGAGCGCCTTGGGGGCGAGGGTCTGGAGGAGTTGGGCGACTTCGGGTTCAAATTCGGTATAGCCCTTCAGGACTTTCTCCGTCTCTTCTTCGACAATCGCCGGTTTGGTCAAGGGCAACAACTGCTCGACCTCGACGCCCTGCGAAGCTGCCGACAGGAATCGCGTCGACACCAAGAGGACCTGTTGGGCCTCGCCAGCAACGAACGGCGCAGCGACTGCCGCCGCGATCCGCCGAGCGTCTTCGAAGGTCGGTCGATCTGACATGCCCACGAAGCCCTCGACCAGTTCAATGCCTCGGAAGCGATAAAAGGCGCCCGCCTTCTTGCCGACGCTGTAGAGCCGTGCGCTCGTCCCTTCGCTCTCGAGCTTTCGCACGAGTCGCTCACCGGCGCGCAGCGCCGATGAGTTGTACGCGCCGGAGAGTCCCCGGTCGCCGGTCAGGACGAGCACGATCGCCGACTCAACGTGCTCGGGCGTCACGAGGAGTTTGGCGGCGGCGGCCGGGTCGCCCTTGGCCGCCTCGACGATGATTCGCCGCATGCCGTTTCGATACGGACGATTGGCGACGATGCGCGCCTGCGAGCGAGAGATCTGCGAGGCGGCAATGAGTTCCATCGCCTTCGTGATTTTGCGCGTGGATTGCACCGACCTGATGCGTCGACGCAGGATGCGTTCCTGTCCACCGGCCATTGCTCCTCCTTTCTCGCTTGGTCTTTTTTGCTTACTTCGTGGTGACGGCGAAGCCGTTCACGAACGACTGCATCGCGGCGTCGAGTGACGTGGTTTCGGGCAGTGCGCCGGTCTCTCGAATCGTGGCGAGCAGGTCGGCGTGTTGAGCGCGAAAGTTCGTTAGCAGTTCGGACTCGAATCGACGCACGTCCTCAACGGGGATCTCGTCCAGCCAGCCCTTGGTACCGGCGTAGATCGCGATGCATTGCTCTTCGACGGGCATCGGCGCGTTCAGGCCCTGCTTCAACAGTTCGGTGAGGCGATAACCCCGGTCGAGCTGGCGCTGCGAGGACTTGTCCAATTCCGAACCGAACGTCGCGAAGGACTCGAGGTCGCGGAACTGGGCGAGGTCGA
>PLZP01000119.1:25643-25803 GCA_003152215.1 Acidimicrobiaceae bacterium
ATCACGTTGGTCGGGATGTACGCCGAGATGTCGCCGGCCTTGGTTTCGATGATCGGCAGCGCGGTCAACGATCCCCCGCCGCGCTCGTCGCTCAGTTTCGCCGCACGTTCCAACAAACGACTGTGGAGATAGAAAACGTCACCGGGGTAGGCCTCGCGAC
>PLZP01000081.1 GCA_003152215.1 Acidimicrobiaceae bacterium
GCGTGTCTGAGGTCAGTAGTTTGAGTCACACACTCTTGGTGGGCGCTGAGGGACTCGAACCCCCGACCTGCTGAGTGTAAATCAGCTGCTCTAACCAACTGAGCTAAGCGCCCGCGGAGTTAAAGCCTAGATGGTGCGTATCGCCAACTTCACATCTTGTTCGTTCATTGAATGCTGTAGCCAGCAAACAAAAAGTTAGATCGGTCCCGCTCCAACCATGAAGGAAAGCAATTCAGTTGTCGCCGCAAAGACCGGATGACGCAGCACGTTCTCACTCGTCTCTAACTCTTCGTCGTGATAGTCAGCTGCGACGGCACCCGCTTCACGGGCAATCAGCAGTCCGCCTAAGTAGTCCCATATATTGAGTCCAGAGTGTTGCGCCACGCCGTACACGTCGAGTGCGCCATCGGCGACGAGACATATCTCAAGACTCGCCGCGCCGAGGGATCGATTCTGCGACCAGCCGAGGTCGTGCGTCGGGTAGCCCGAGGAGCTGACGATTGATTTCGAAATATCCATTTGACCGCTCGGCTGAATCGACGAACCATCTCGGCGAGCACCGCTCCCCTTTTCCGCCTCGTAGATCGTGCCCGTTGCTTGATTCATCACGAGCGCGGCCACGAGTTCTCCTCCACGCATCACCGCGAGGCTCGTAGAGAAGAATGGCACCCCTCGGTCACAGTTCGTCGAGCCGTCAATCGGATCGACCACGACACTCATTGAACCGTTCCCAGTGACCCCAGACTCTTCACTGATCACGCGAAAGCCCGCGCCACCGAGTACACGTATCGCCACTTCGTCCGCGGCGAGGTCTAAGTGATACTGCGTCGCACGCTGACCTGAGAGACCTCTTCCCCGATGACCTTTGATCGCTTCGCCGATCTCGAGTGCGCACGATCGCAGGGGGTCCAGGAGTGTGTCAGTCACGCAGTCACCGTAGCGGTGTTGGGGACTATCCTGAGTGTCAATGGCCGCCATTGACGTCGCTGGTTTCGTTGCAGACCTAAAGGATCATGCGGTCACTCACGGTTTCCACGTGCACGATGAACGACATTTCGTCGAGACGTATTCGCTGCGTCAAGCCTGGGAAGTTGATCTGCATCCCGAAGACGGGTGCGGCGGACCGATTGATCTCCACATCGAACTCGACGTAGACCCCAGGACCCTGCTCGCATTCGAAGACGCCGTCCTCGGACTTCCCGATGACGTCGACCCGCCCGACGAGTTTCACTTTCCACTGGTGCTGACGTGGAGCCTGCCCCCGATGCCCCACGGTCCCGATCTGTTGCGTCTGGCGATCGACCTTGCGCCTATTGGCGGACTCGAGATGCCCCTTGAAGTAACCGCGACTGATGTCTTCGCCTCGCCTACCGAGAGCAGTGAACGTCGAATCTCAATCGTCGCGCATCGGGCCATTTCGCTCAGTCAGGTCGCCAAGGGTGAGGACCCATTGTGCGACATCTTCGAACGTGGACGCAGCGTCAGCGACTTCCTGCTGCAGGCTGCTGACTCGTGGCTCGGTTAGTAAGGCGCTTCAGTCCACTTCTGGCGTTCGTGGTCGCAAGCGTCGCGCTGAGTTCGTGCGGGACGGGCGGCGCGATCACCGATGCGCGTTCATCGTGCGTCCTCGTGAAGCGGGCGCTTGCACTCCAAGCGCAGAGTGGCGCTCCCGGACTCAGCGCCGTGACGCGCACGTCGCTCCAGGGTCGGGCGATGAGTGATCTACTGAAGGCCACACCGAGCGCGGCCGCCGCGACGTCAATTGACGGAAGTTGGAACGCGCTGATGACCACCATCAATGAAGCGGAGCGCGTTCCCATAAAGAACCTCGTACCCTCACTAACGCGTCTCTGCAAAGTGGCCGACTCGCGGACGCCGTACCTCTAGGCCGTCGGCGGGAACCGCTCATAGAGCCAGGCGAGCGAGTTCTCTTCGAGCATCGCGTCCTCCCAGCCCCGCAGCGTGTCCTCGAGACCGGCGAGCGATGGCGATTTGCCAATGATGACGACAGTGAGGTCACTGATCATCTCGTCTTGAACGTAGAAGTCGCCAAAGATGTCTTCGTTGACGACCGCGTCGGGCTCCACCATCAAATAGAGCTCGCCCGTCGCCTCCACCCACGAAAGCTCGTATTCGTTGTCCGACGCATCGGACCATTCGCTACCGAATTCAAACTCCGCGCTCTCTCGGCGGGCCTCGTTCTGCTCGTAAAAGGATTCAATGTCCATAGTGACAGCCTACGTCGCGACTATGTGCGTCGCCATGTGCGTGGGTGCGCGAATGATGGCGGGCGTGACAAACGTACTCATCCATGGCGCGCCGCGAGTGGTGGCGCGATGCGCCCATCGACCTGTACTGAGCGCCATGACACTTCAGAACGACTTCCTGGGACAGATGCGCTACGAGTGGCAACACGTGGGCCACACGACACGATCGCGCCGCGCACTCACCGCCCTCGACGAACGCTTCCCCGACCTAGGTCTGGGCGGCCTCATCGATCTCTACGACATTGTCAACCTGCTCGAGGTTCGAGGCGGGCGAACCGTCCTCGAACGAGCACAAGTGGTGCGCGCACTGCTCGAAGCGGCGGACGATCCCGAAGTGCACCGTGCACTCCTTCAGACCTTGATTCCGGGCATTGTCAGCGTCTGTCGCCAACTGCGATTCGGTGACGGCATCGTTGACGAACCGAGCGAAACACTCGCTGTCGCCGTCGGTCTCGCCAGCGAACTCCTCAGCGATTGGGCCGGACAGTCACGCCAGTACGCCGCACCGGACATACTCTCGGCGCTGCGAGGGCGTCTGCGCCGTTGGCTCCTCAAAGAGAAGTCCGCCAAACGGTCGGTGTCGAACTTCGAGCAGCGCGACGAGCCAGCCGCGGAGTCTTCACCCCTTTTGGCGCGACTTAACAGCTTTCGCGGCAGTCAGTACGAGCGAATTGCGAGTCTCACATACGCGCGCGTCTATGAAGGTCGATCGCTTCGAGAGGTCGCCGCCGACGACCATTCTGCGCCCGCCACTCTCCAAAAAGAGCTGCAGCACTTTGCTGTGCGCTTCCTCATTTAGGTGAAACGCCGGATTGCTATTGTCGAATCGCTATTTGCCACCATCACCACTACCCTTCGAAAACAATGGCGCGCGCACACTTTTCCCTGAAGAGCACGCACCTCTTAATGTGGTCGAGCCCGATTCTTCTGGTCGTATTGGTGTTCACTCTCACCTCGGCCGCGACGCCCGACGTCCCCGCGGCTTCGTCGCACCCACTCTCTTCGAGGTCACCGGTAACCACGACCTTGGCGACGCACTCGCCAGCGACGACCTTGGCGACGCAGACGTCAACGACGACAACGACGACGCAGCCACATCGAAGTCCGCCGGTAACGCCGACGACGACTACGCCACGAGCCGTGCCGAGCTTCTCCGTCGTGACCACGACGACCGTACGGCGAATCAACTCCGCACCCAACGCGAGCGCGATGACGGGCGAGTCCTCCGGAGCACTCGGTCCCGGTTTCGAGGTCGTCGACGTCCCCCTCCGAGGTCCCGGCGATTGGACGTTGACCACCAGCGCGTCAACGAGCCAGTCCCTCCAGTGCGGCACACAGACGAGTCCGGTCCTACAACAAGTCGTGGTCGGCGCCACCCAAAGTTGCCAGTTAGAGATCTCCTCCACGTCGAGCGAGGCGTCGCTCACGTGGCAACTCATACCGGTCACCTAAAAGGCGTTGCCGCGCCCCTGCAGGGCACGGCAATGGCGCTCTACTTCGTCCTTCTCCCCTACGTCGTGCTCTCCAAGTGGAACGGCGCCGCGCGTCACGGCAACGGCACGCTCCTTCGTGCGCTGCTCCTACTGCTGGCGCTCTTTTGGTTGATCTTCCTCTCGCAAGTGGTGCTCAACGTCGTGCGTCTTCGTCGTGGTTCCTCAAGTGGGCAAGGAGGAAGCGCGTGGCTTGCCGGCCTCTTGGTCGCAGTACTCCCCTTCCTCATTCCCGCCGTCGCCATTCCCACGCACGCGCCACACTCGATCACGCAGCCGATCGGTGCACTGGCCAATCAGTCGACCGTGCAGCATCGTGGCTACCGCCCGGTACCAACACGATCGCCCTCTCATCCGGGCGTCCCGTTGTCACTGTCCGCTCTGGGGCCACTTCCAATGGCCCTCATGGCGAAACGACGTAGTGACCTAATCCGCCAGCATCAGTTCGTCGAGATCGACCACGACGTTGACGAAACCATTCGAGTGCTGCGAGCGCTGAATCCGGCACTTATCGCACAACTTCGACAACTCATTGGCGACAGGGTTGACGGCGTCATTGAAGTGCCGCACGACCTCGCCCCTTCGAGCGGCGTGGCCAGCGTCGATCCTCTCGTGGCCTGTTCGCTCGGCGACACCGGAGCGGCAACACTCGTGAGTTTTGCGCGAGAAGGTGGTCGATTGGCCATTCTCCCCACGTGGGACGGCGACGACGTCACGAACGCCGTCGTCTCGTTACACGAAGGGCGACTGGTCTTCACCAACACCGAAAATGATTTGCTTCGCGCCCTGGCGACGAGGACTGTGCGCAACACGTTGGTGCTGTACCTCGGACCACCGCGCGACCTGGACGAGGAGTTGGCCGCCTGCGCCATCACCTTGACCCCCTACCTTGACGAAACTCGACCGGTCACGACGTCATGGGCAACGCCGGTCAATGCTGCACCGATACGATCCGGCGACGTTCGCGTCGACCTTCTGCGCGCCGACCCCCAGGTCTTCGGACTCTGTGAGCCGCTCACGCCGACGCTTCGCCGTCGGGCCATCGAGATGTTGGCCTACCTGGCGCTACACCGAAACGAACCGGTCACCGGTGATCGACTGCGCACGCGGGTCCTCACGCACGCCGACGTCGACGCCTCATTGCGGACGCTCGCTAATACCGCGAGCGTCGTTCGTCGAAGCGCCGGCGTAGATGCCACCGGACCACGGCTCCATGCGGTGACGTCCTCGGGGCTGTACGTCACCCACGGCATCACGAGCGACATTGAGATCTTCACCACGCTCGTCGCTCGAGCTCGCCAGCTCGCGAACGATGAAGCGGCACCCCTCGCCCATCAGGCGCTGGCGATGGTAAAGGGAGAGCCACTCGCGAGCGCCCTGCGCGGATTCGAATGGTTCCTCGCGGAGGGCTACGGAGCACGACTCTCGCGCGATGGTGAATGGGCGGCGCTCGCGCTGCATCACGACGCCATCACCCACGGACACTATGAACTGGCATTCTGGGCACTCCAGCAGGGACTGCTCATCGATCCCTACAGCGACGTGCTGCTCGAGGCGAGCGCTCGAGTGCCGCGCCTACGCGAGTTTGGCGGCGATGGACGAGGCCTTGCGCAACACGAGTCCGTCGGCCCCGGCCGCGCTGAAGCGATGAGCTGGTCGTTCAATGGCCTCAGCAACCAGGTCACCGAGTAGTGCCGCGAAGGCGAGCGGCGGTTGCACGAAGAGGTGCTTGGAAAGTGAACCGGGGATGGTATTGATCTCATTCACGAAGAGTTCGCTCTCATTGGCGAGGAAGTCAATGCGCGCAACACCGCGCACACTCGCCACGTCCACAATGTGGCGGGCGTACTCCTCGATGAGCTTCGCCTGTCCTTCGGGCAGGACGGCGGGCAGTTCGCGCGGCGCCGACACCATGCCCTCGCCACCGACGTACTTATCGCGGTAATCCAAAATCTCAGTGTCCGTGGAACGTCGGATCGGCCGTTCGATCGCCGACAGCGACACTGTCGGGTAGGTGCGCACCGCAATCTGCAAGTCCGTGAGGTCGCGACGAAACGGCTCGACGACGCATCCCCTGGCGAAGTGCAGGTTCGTGCTGAGGCGTGCTTTAGCCGTCGCGACGTCGGTGACGACTTCGATGCCGATCGACGAGCCGCCAAAACGCGGCTTCAAGATGTAGGGACCGTCGAAGTCGAGCGTCGTCGTGGCACTCTCGAGCAACGCCCGCGACAGCGTCGGTATGCCCGCCGAACCCATCACGGCGCCGAAGGCCCACTTGTCCATGCCCAGTGCCGCGCCCGCAACCGTCGGTCCCGTGTAGGCGAGTCCGGCGAGGTCCAGTGCACCTTGGAGCGTTCCGTCCTCACCGGGGCCGCCGTGCGTGGCGAGCACGAGGGCCTCAAGGGCCAGCGCGCGGTCTTTGCCCAGTCGACCGGCGCCATGAAACCCACCCTGGTCACCGAGTCTCAGTGTCAGTTCATTCGAGCCTTTGGGTAGACCATCAAGGAATGATTCGGCCTCGACATCATTGGGCACTGAATAGAACGCGCCGGTCTTCGTCCAATAAATCCCGGTCACCTCGCGCCCCGCGCGTTCCAGCTCGCGCAGGGCCTGCAGTCCCGTCAGGATTGATATGTCGTGTTCGGGTGTCGGCCCCCCGAAGAGCACACCCAGTGTCACGATGCTTCCAGTGCCGTCATTAGAGCATTAAGGGTAGTGGTCGGGCAGGTCGTTGAGGTACAACACGCCATCGCCCGCCACGAGCGCGGCCCGCACCCAGGCCACGGCCTCGTCGCGCGAATTAAGTCGGCGTACCGGCCCCTTGAAGCCGGCTTTGAGGGGAAGGGCGTTCGTGCGCTTGACGATCACCAATTCGTCCTGCGCGGCGGCCACCTTCTGGGCGAGTGCAAAATTCTCGCGATACTGCGCGCGCCCGAGCTCAACCAGGCCCGGCGTCACGACAACGCGGCGACCCGTGGCCGCGACCCGCGACAGCGTATTTAGAGCCGAGACGGCACTTTGGGGGTTGGCATTGAACGTGTCGTCAATGACGATTACACCCGATGCCGCGGTGACAACGTTGGAGCGATTGTCAATGGGGCGTACCGACGATGCTCTCGCCACGAGTTGATCGCTCGGCGTGCCCAGTTCGAGAGCGACGGCCACGGCGCACGCGAGGTTGGTTGGTTGCACACTCGCAATGGCGCGAAAGCTGCCCAGTGCCTCGTTGTCAACGATGACGGTCCACTCCTCACCGTCCACACGAACTCGCACCGACGCGTCCGAGTTCACCGATCCAGCGGTCCGGTAGCGCTTCTTATCACTCGCTCGTTGCGTGGGCCATCGCGCGAGGACCGGATCGTCGATGTTGACGATGACCACCTTGGCCCTCTCCGTGATCTCGAATTTGGCGCCCTCGATGACGGCGAGCGTCTTCATCCGCTCGAGGTGCACCGGGCCGATCGCTGTTACGACCGCGATCTCCGGGACGCACCATTCACACAGGGCGCGAATCTCACCGGGTCCGTAGGTGCCCATCTCGGCAATGAAGACGCGCGTGCCGTCGGCGAGATTCTCGTTAATCGCCCTGGAGAGTCCGGCGCGGTTATTGAAACTACGCGGCGTCGCCACGACGCCTCCGTCAACGGCGAGGAGGTCAACGATGTGATTCTTCGTCGAGGTCTTGCCGTAGGAGCCAGTGATGGCCACGACGCGCGGATGCACTCGCGTCAGGCGGGTCACCGCCTGATCCACGAAGGCTTGCGCGCGCCGGCCCTCGTAGGGCTTGAGCGCTCGCGCCGTCACGTCGAGGATCGCCGGCACCGCCCACAGGGCGACGGCCGCGGGCAGCCAATGCTGGCGAACTGGAATGCCCAGCAACGAAATCGCGACTGCCACGAGTGTGGCAACAATGGTGATGGTGACGAGGCGTCGGGTCCATGCCAACGGGCTTGTCGAACCCTTGATCGATAGACCCACGGGGCAGGCGAAACCATAGAGCACACACACCGCGACGAAGAACACCGGCTCTTTCAGAATGACCGCGCCGACGAACACGACGACCAGCACTTGGCTCAACGTAACTGGCCGGTACTGGCGCTTGTCGCGCGTGGGCGCCAACCTCTCGCGGTCGTACTGCTGCGCGCCCTCGAAGTCGTCGGGCGTCGCACGACGTGGCGAGTGATCAGCGAGTTCGAGGCGCAACTTGGACTTCGTGATGGCGCCGACTTGTGGCGACGACCATCGTCCTAGGAATCGACTCATCGAACGGGCCTCGTAGTGCTCGCGCTGCAACACGCGAAGCCACCTGAGCATCTGTGCGACGTACGCGCCAACCAACGCGACGATCATCACGACGTCGAGCACGACCACTAGCGCACTACCCCGAACACGGTAGTGGCGAGGTCCGCCGGCGCTTCGATCGGCAGAAGGTGACCAACGCCGGGCAACGACACCAACGTGTGCGTCGCATTCAGGACTGCGCTCGCTCGCATCGCCACGTCTTCGGGGGTCACTGCGTCGCGCTCACCCCACAGGAGTGTCACCGGGGCGACAATCGTCGCGAGCTCATCTTCGTAACTCTCATTGACATTGGCGACAAGAACGTCGCGCATAATGCCGTGGGCGTTGCGGTAGTCAGTCGAGCCGTATTTCTGCCGTGCGGACTCCATGCGAGCCTCGCTCAAGAGGCCTCGCCGATTGAGCCAACGAAGAAGACGGAACGTTCGTGGGGCGCGCGAGTGACCGCGTCGAAGGAGTGGAACTCCGGTCAAGACAAGTTGATCCACGAGTTCGGGGTGTTTCGACGCGACGACGCACGCAATTCGGCCACCGAAGGAGTGGCCGACCAGAACGAAGGGCGCGCTAGCAAGTCCGACCAAGACCGGTGCGATCAGTTCGGCGTACTCGCGCGCACCACCTGCAGTCGCCGGCGCGGGTGATGCGCCAAAGCCCGGAAGGTCCAGTGCGACCGACGCGACACCGTGATCGGCGAGCAGGGCGGCCGCGACGGCAAAGTCCTGGCCCTGGCGAGCCCATCCGTGCAGCCACACCACGCGCACGGGTCCCTCGCCGTACGGCGTCCCGAAAATCGTTCCGTCGCCGTAGGCCTGCAGCACGTCTTAAAGGTTACCGACACCCCGTGCTGGCTTCGGTCACGTCACCACCGACCGGTAGCGTCATGGTGACTATGGATGAAACGACGTTCACGAACGACCTGCTCATGGGGCTCACCCCTGAACAGCGCGAAGCAGTGATGTCGCCGTGTCGACGTCTGCTCGTTCGCGCGACGGCCGGTTCCGGTAAGACCCACGTATTGACGTTGCGGATTCAGCGGCGCGTCGCGGACCAGGAGGTCAGTGCCGACCAGGTGTTGGCCATGACCTTTACGCGCAAAGCGGGCGACGAACTTCGGAAGCGACTTTTTCGCGCGGGCATCCGCGACGTGCACGCGGGAACCTTTCACCGCACCGCGCTGGGCATCGTCACCCAGTACCGCGAGGACCAACATCTCAAGCCCCTCACCCTCGAGCCGAGTCGACGACGACTCGTCGCGGCACTCGCCGTGCAACTTCGTGAGAGCGGCGACCTCAAACTCGAAGAGTGGCAACTCCCTCGGGTGGAACAGGAGATTGGCTGGGCACTCTCCCAAGGTTTCAGCGGCGCACTCTACGTGAAGAGCGCGCGCCGACTTCGCCGGGAGGCTCCTCTGCCACTCAGTCAGTTCGCTGAAGTCCTTGACCGCTACGTCGGACTCTGTCGTAGTCGCGGCGTACTCGACTTCGACCTGCTTTTGAGCGAAGCCATTGCGTTGTTGCGCGACGAGCCAAACGTGCTCGCGTCCTTTCGCCACCACAACAAGTCGATCTACGTTGACGAAGCCCAGGACATGAACCCGTTGCAGTTCTCGATGTTGCGACAGATGGCCGGTGACGACCCCGATCTCTTTTGCGTCGGTGACCCGAACCAGTCCATCTACGGATTCAACGGCGCGAACCCACAACTGCTCCAAGAGATCATTCGCACCTGGCCCGACACCGTCGTCCTTGACCTCACGAGGAATCATCGTTCGACCGCGAACATCATCGAAGTGGCGAACACGCTGCTCGAAGCGGGTGCGCAGGGCATCGTGCCGGCAAAGGACGATGGTGATGTCCCGATGGTGCGCAGTTATGACACGGACGCGCAAGAGGCCGAACACGTCGCCACCTGGCTGGCCGCGAAGCACCAGCCGGGAACACCATGGCGCTCGATGGCCGTGCTCGCGCGTACCAACGCCCAACTCGAGGTGATAGCGGGCTACCTCGACGTCGCCAATATCCCCAACGAGCGACGGGGACCGGAACACTCCCCCGCGTCTGACCTCTTTATTGCGTCCGACGCATCGCAACGTCGGATTGAGGACGACCAACGTGACGCGGTGGCGCTGTCGACGATTCACCGGGCAAAGGGTTTGGAGTTCCAGAATGTCGCCGCCGTGGGTTGGGCCGAGGGGCAACTGCCGAACTACAACGCGACGACCGCTGGCGAGATCGCCGAAGAGCAGCGTCTCGCCTACGTGGCGCTGAGTCGCGCCGAAGACGCCCTTCTTATTACGTGGAGTCGTGGGCGCAATGATCCGAGGTACCCCGACCGTGCACCGTCGCGATTCCTCGCGCCAATAGAACAGGTCATCGCCGCCATCGAACAGCGCAATGCGCCACTGACGGGCGACGCGCGCAAGGCACGCCTCGCGGCAATCCGGGCGGAACTTGCAGCCTCTGACGCTCTGGCGCCGTCCGAGCCACCCCAATCGTTACGCAAAGGGTCAGCGTTATAGTTCGCTCGAGGAACACGACACGGAGGAGACCCATGACCGACGTCACCGAACGAACCACGCAGGACCAGACGAAGTTGGTGTTCAACGTCCCGCCGACCTTTGATTCAATCAACGCCGAACGACGCCACCGCAAGGAGCGCCTCGCGGGCGCACTTCGGATCTTTGGAAAACTGGGGTTCTCCGAAGGCGTCGCCGGGCACATCACGGCGCGCGACCCCGAACTGCTCGATCACTTTTGGGTCAATCCCTTCGGTATGAACTTTCGTCACGTCAAGGCCTCGGACCTGCTACTCGTGAATCACGAGGGTCAGGTCGTCGAGGGCCGTCGTCCGGTCAATCGAGCGGCCTTTGTCATCCACGCCGCCGTGCACGCGGCCCGACCCGACGTCATTGCCGCCGCCCATGCGCACTCGATCTACGGCAAGGCGTTCTCTTCACTCGGCCGCACGCTTGATCCGATCACCCAGGACGCCTGCATATTTTTCGAGGACCACGTGCTCGTGAGTGAAGGCGGCGGACGCATCGTGCTCGACGAAGAGAGTGGTCGAATTCTGGCCAAAGGTCTCGGTGACAAGAAGGCGGCCATCCATCAAAACCACGGCCTCTTCACCGTTGGCCAATCCGTTGACGAGGCGGCCTGGTGGTTCATCACCATGGAGCGGACCTGTCAGGCCCAACTACTCGCGGAGGCGGCCGGTACGCCATTGCTCGTGAACGCCGACGACGCGCGCTATACCCGCGACCAGAGCGGGTACCCGCTGGCCGGTTGGTTCTCATTCCAGCCGCTGTGGGACGACATTGTAAAGACCGACCCCGAACTCTTTGACTAAGTATCGACGTCGTTTCAAAGTGAACGTGAAGGGAATGGATCGATCGTGAACGGCGCCCACGCCCTGCTCGCCACGTTGGGGGCCAACGGGGTCACGACGTGCTTCGCCAATCCCGGTACGTCCGAAATGCACTTCGTCGCGGGTCTCGACGACTTCCCCGAGATGCGCGGCATTCTCTGTCTCTTTGAGGGTGTCGCCACCGGAGCTGCCGACGGCTACGCCCGCGTGACGAAGCGACCGGCCGCCACGCTGCTCCACTTGGGTCCCGGACTCGCCAACGGCTGGGCCAACTTGCACAACGCGCGGCGCGCTCGCGTTCCGATCGTCAACATCGTGGGCGACCATGCGACCTATCACGCGCAGTACGACGCGCCGCTCCAGAGCGACATCCAAGCACTGGCGTCAGGATTGGAAGGTTGGCAACGACGTAGTAGCCGCGCCGACGACGTCGCGCGTGACACGGCCGATGCGGTACGCGCGGCGTACGGGCCACCGGGTCAGATCGCCACTCTCATAGTTCCTGCCGACGTGTCGTGGACTGAAGTGACGAACGCGCCACTGGACTGGCCACGCGGCGAACGCCAGATGCTGACGACGCCCGATGAGTCCCAACTCTCTCGGGCCGTTGAACTCTTGCGAACCAAGCGGACTGCGCTTTTCGTCGGGGGTATGGCGCTCAGCGCTCGAGAGATGGCGCTCGCGCAGCGCGTCGCAGCCGCAACGTCGAGCAAAGTGATTATGGAAACGTTCCCGGCGATCATGGACCACGGCGCAGGGATTGTGAGTCCCGAGCGTCTGATCTACCTCGCCGAGTTCGCCGCGTCGCAATTAAAAGACGTTGAGGCGCTCATCCTCATCGGCGCCCGCGCGCCGGTTTCATTTTTCGCCTACCCGGACGTGGCCAGCGTGATCGCGCCCGAGGGCTGTGAGGTCGTTGACCTCTGCCCACCGGGCACCGACTCGAACGCCGCGTTGGCGTTCATGGTCGACGAGTTGCACGCGGCGCCCGTCGCACTACTCACCGGCGAGGCACCCGGTGCGCCGTCGGGTGCACTGACGACCGTGACGCTCGCGGCCGCGGTTGCCGCCACCGCGCCCGAAGGTCTCGTCATCGCTGACGAATCCAATACGAGTGGCGTCCATCTCTATGGCGCCCTGCAGTTCGCTCCGCCACATCAGTGGATGACCCTGACCGGTGGCGCGATTGGCATGGGCCTGCCGCTCGCGCTCGGTGCCGCGGTTGGAAGTACACAGCGAGTCCTCTGCATCGAATCCGACGGCTCGATGATGTACACGCTCCAGGCGCTGTGGACAATGGCCCGGGAGAACCTCGACGTCACCGTCGTCGGACTCTCCAATCGCAGTTACGCCGTCCTCAACTACGAGTTACGACGAGTGGGCGCCGTGAGCGACGGATCATCGAGTCAGCGAATGCTCGACCTCGACGAGCCCACACTCGATCTCTGCAAACTGGCCGAGGCGCAGGGCGTGCCCAGTGTGCGCGTTACGACGGCCGACGAGCTGGTCAAGGCCCTTCGACGCTCCTATTCGACACCCGGACCAATGTTCATCGAGGCGATCTTGCCCAAGGGACTCAACTAGAGAGCAAACTCACCGATGACCGGGGCGTGGTCGGAGGGTTTCTCACCCTTGCGTTCGTCGCGGTCAACGTAACTGGCCGTCGCCTTCGCGAGGAGCCCCTCGTCGACGTAGAGCAGGTCGATGCGAAGTCCCCACCCACGATGGAACGAGCCGTTGCGATAGTCCCACCAGGAGTAGTTCGGCTCGTCGGGGTGCAGATGTCGCGTGAGGTCCACGAGGCCGGTCGATTCGAGCGCCCGCAGCGCCGCGCGTTCCGGTTCACTCACGTGCGTCGCCCCCACGAAAAGTGATGGGTCGTAGCAGTCGAGGTCAGTCGGCGTGACATTGAAGTCGCCTCCGATGACTATGTGCTGATCTCGGTCACGGGCGTCCGCCACTTCGCGAAGCTTCTCGAGCCACGCGAGTTTATAGACGTAGTGAGGGTCGTCGAGAGCGCGGCCATTGGGCACGTAACACGAGACCACGCGCACACCACCACAGGTCGCCGCGATGATCCGGGCCTCGGGGTCGTCGTCGCCAAACCCCGCCACGACGTCCTCGATACCCACTTTGGAGAACACGGCGACACCATTCCACTGTCCCTGTCCGTAGTGCGCGCTTTCGTAGCCGAGCGCCGCGAGATCCTTCACGGGGAACTTGGCGTCGTTCTGCTTGGTCTCTTGGATCAAGACCACGTCGGGACTCTTCGCCGTGAGCCACGCCTCGACGCGACCCCATCGTGCCGTCAGCGAGTTGACATTCCACGTGGCGATCTTCATGCGACGTCGGCGAGGACGAACAGAAGGTCCGCTTCGGCCGCCACCTTGCCCTCGACGGTGGCCCGACCGTGACCCTTGCCACCGCGCGCCGACATCTGGGTCATCTCGGTCTCGAGCAGCACGGTGTCACCGGGCACCACTTGGCGTCGAAAGCGTGCGCGCTCGACGCCACCGAAGAGCGGGAGTCGTCCGGCGTACTTGGGATCGGAGAGTACGGCCACCGCGCCGCATTGGGCGAGCGACTCGAGCAGGAGCACGCCGGGCGTGGTGGGACGTCCCGGGAAGTGACCGGGAAAGAACCATTCGTCGCCACTGAGTGTCCAGAGACCACTCGCACGCACGCCCGGTTCGATGCTCAACATTACGTCCAACAGCAAGAACGGGGGGCGGTGAGGCAGCCACGACTGAGGATCCATTGAAAAGTCACTCACAATAGGGCCAGCTCCGCGATTCGACGTTCGCTGTCTACGGTCACCAATCGGAAGGTCCGGCGGTCGCCGCGATTCAAGACGTCGCGAGCCCGGGCGGGCGCGGGGTCGCCCAGTGACGTCGTGGGCGCGTAGCACTCGATCTCCTGTCCACCCTTCAAATGCACTTTGATGACGGCACCGTGTGACGTGAAGGCGGTCACTTCGCCGTCGACTCGCGAGCCGAGTCGATGCGCGGCACGAAAGAGGGTGAAGTCAGCTTCGGGATTGACGGGGTGTCGTCCTCGACGAAGTGCGACCACGGGCTCCAAAACCGGAGCGAGCGCCTTCGAAACTTTCTTCGTGGCTTTCGTCGGCGCCTTCTTCACCGGGGCCACGGGTTTCTCCGACGTCTTCTTCGCGGCGTGCGCACGCTTGGCGACCCTCTTGACGGACGGATCGTCGCTGAGATGAACGTCGTCGACCTTGAGCGCTTTCTTCGCACTCTTCGCCGGCGCTTTTGTCACCTTGGCGGGTGACTTCTTTGAAGGCGCTTTCGCCGACTTGACGGGCGTCAACGTGGTGCCGATGGAGGGCTTCGCGCCGTCGGAGAGCGTGACGGAAAGTTTCTTCACCGGGCGCGAGGTCTTCGTGTTGCGCACGGGCAGTCGTGGCGTAAAGACCCATCCGACGCCACGAACGGGTTTACCGCCAATGAGACGACCCTCGTCAAAGAGCCACGGATACTCCTCGTGGAACTCTTGGAAGGAGTCGTTGCTCAGCACCACGCCCTTGATCCGATCGGCAATCTTCAAGATGAAGGCGTCGCCCCGGCCTACAGCGCCGGCCGGCGGTGTCACGATCTCGCCCGCCAGTTCTGCCTCCTTGAAATGTGCGCGCTCGTTCGTCGCGACGCGGTGCTCGAAGCTGGCGTCGGCGACGACAATCATCTCGGCGCCTGGATGCTCTTCGAGGAATGCGCGAACAGCCAGGTCAAGTTGCGCGAGGCTTGGTACCACTCGACCCTCGGTGGCGAAGTTCGAACCGTCCACGACGACACGAAGTCGCTGCCCCTTCACAGAACTCATAGAACGGCTCGCACCAAGAGGTCGGCCTGCTCGGCGGTGTGCACCAGAGCACTGCCCGTCGCGGGACTGGCCGACTCCGCGCGCGCCACGTGGCGCACACTATGGCCCCGGAACTGGTCATGGAACTGTCGGTGCACGAAGGGCCACGCGCCCATGTTCTCGGGCTCTTCTTGGAGCCAGACGATCTCTTGCAGGTTCGCGTAGCGAGCGAGCACTTCGTCAACGGCGTCCCTCGGCCAGGGATAGAGCTGCTCAACGCGTACGACCGCGACACTGGTCGCCACCGCATCGTCGCGTTTGGCCAGCGCCTCATGCGCGACCTTGCCGGTGGCAAATACCACTCGGGTCACGAGTGACGCGTCGTCCACGTGGTCGTCGAGGACGCTCAAGAACGATCCCTTTTCGAAGTCAACCAACGGCGATCGTGTCGCGACAGCGCGCAGCATTGATTTTGGCGTGAAGACGATGAGGGGAGTCGGATGGGCACGCACCACTTGGCTGCGCAGCAGATGGAAGTACTGAGCGGCGGAAGTTGGTTGTGCGATGCGGATGTTGTTGCGCGCCGACAACGAAAGGAAGCGTTCGAGTCGGCCACTGGAGTGCTCGGGTCCTTGGCCCTCGTAGCCGTGGGGCAACAGCATGACGAGGCTCGCCAGCTGTCCCCACTTGTCTTCGGCAGCGACGAGGAAGTTGTCGATAATGATTTCGGCACCGTTCATGAAGTCGCCGAACTGCGCCTCCCACGCAACGAGCGTGTTCTGTGCTTCCACGGAGTAGCCGTACTCGAAGCCGAGCGCGGCGTACTCGCTCAGGAACGAGTCACGGACCGTGAAGAAACCCTTGGCTCCCATGGTGGCCAGTGGGACGAACTGATCCCCATTGTCGTAGTCAATCAGCGCAGCGTGACGCTGCGAGAACGTGCCTCGCCTCGAGTCCTGTCCGATGAGGCGAACGTTGGAACCGGCTCGAACGAGCGTGCCGATCGCGAGTGCCTCGCCGAGCGACCAGTCGACCTCTCCTTCATCCAGCAACGTGAGCCGCTGGGCGAACTGACGCTCGAGCTTCGGGTGAATCGTGAAGCCGTCCGGGGCGCTCATCGTCGCGCGCGCGACCTCGAGCAACGTTGCACGTTCCACTCCGGTCTCGGGTGCGGGCGCATCGTCGGGGACCTCGGCGACGGGAACACCTTTCAGTTCGGGCACGGGAACGGTTCGCACTTCGTCGAGGACGCTTTGGAGTCGCTCGTTGAAGTCGTTCAGCGCCGCTTCGGCCTCGTCAATCGAGAGGTCGCCGCGACGGACCAGCGTTTCGGTGTAGATCTTTCGCACCGAGCGCATCTGGTCGATGATCTTGTACATCTGGGGCTGGGTGTAGCTCGGGTCGTCGCCTTCGTTGTGACCGAAGCGCCGGTAACAGACGATGTCGAGCACCACGTCGCGGTGAAACGTCTCGCGATAGTCGTAGGCCAGTCGCGCGGTCCGCATACAGGCTTCGGGATCGTCGCCATTCACGTGGAAGATCGGCGCCTGGATCATCTTGGCGACGTCCGTGGGATAGAAACTCGAGCGCGCCGACTCCGGCGCCGTCGTGAAGCCGACCTGGTTGTTGATCACGATGTGAATCGCGCCACCGATGTGGTAGCCCGAGAGTTGGCTCATGTTGAGGGTCTCAGCGACGACGCCTTGACCGGCGAAGGCGGCGTCACCGTGAATCAGAATCGCGAGGTACGGGTACGACTCGATATGCGATTCGACGTTGGTCCCGTCGCTCGGTCGAATGATCAGGTCTTGTTTGGCGCGCACGATGCCCTCGACGACCGGCGAGACCGCTTCGAGGTGCGAAGGGTTCGACGCCATGGAGACGTCGATCGTGGCGCCGCGGGGGTTCTTGAACTCGCCGCTCGCACCCTTGTGGTACTTGACGTCCCCACTTCCCTGCACGCTCTCGGGATCCAAGTTCCCCTCGAACTCCGAGAAGATGTCGTTATAGGACTTGCCGACCACGTTGGCGAGCACGTTCAAGCGCCCGCGATGCGCCATGCCGATGACCGCCTCTTTGGTCCCGTCGTCGGCCGCGACGTCGAGGATCGTTCGCAGGGCCACGATGGTCGACTCCGCGCCCTCGAGACCGAAGCGCTTCTGGCCGACGTAGCGCGAGTGCAAGAAGCGTTCGAAGACTTCGGCTTCGTTGAGCGCCTCGAGGACGCG
The DNA here is from genome assembly GCA_003152215.1 of Acidimicrobiaceae bacterium. Classification (GTDB taxonomy): domain Bacteria; phylum Actinomycetota; class Acidimicrobiia; order Acidimicrobiales; family RAAP-2; genus RAAP-2. The sequence goes on from PLZP01000081.1 coordinate 17,467, forward strand.
GTGCTGTTCGTCGACGCTGAGCGACGAACTCACGCCTTCCACGCGTTGTTGGATCCACTTCTTCTGCTCGGGATCCATGATGTGGCCGTATTCGATGCCCGTGGTGCGACAGTAGGCCGAGCGCAGAATCGACAGGATCTCTTCGAGCGTCGCTTCGCGGCGTCCGGCGAGTCCGTCGACGACGAAGGAGCGCTGCAGGTCCCACATCGTCAGTCCGTAGTTAGCGATGTCGAGTTCAGCGTGCAGGGCCGGTGGTTCTGAGTGCAAGGGATCGAGGTGCGCGTTTAGGTGACCGCGCACCCGATACATGTTGATGAGTTCCTGTACGCGAATCTGCTTCAAGATGCGCTCGGCGTCACCGTCGTTCAGCGACGGGTTTCGGTCCGGGGCCCAACGCGCGGGCTCGTAGGGGATGCCCAGGGCCGCGAAGATCTCGTCGTAGAAGTCGTGCTGTCCCGTGAGGCATTCGGCGACGTACTTCAAGAACAGCCCGGACTCGGCCCCTTGGATGATTCGGTGGTCGTAGGTCGACGTGAGGGTCAGTACTTTGCCCACGCCGAGTTCGGCGAGTGCGCGAGGGTCGGCCGCTTCGAAGCCGGCGGGCCACCCGAGTGCGCCCACGCCGAATATCGCTCCCTGACCGGCCATCAGTCGGGGCACCGACTGCACGGTGCCGAGCGTCCCGGGGTTCGTGAGCGACACTGTCGCGCCGACGAAGTCATCGGCGCCGAAACTCGCCGAATGGACCTTACGCACCAGGTCCTCGTACGCCAGGAGAAACGCCCGAAAGTCCATCGTGTCGGCGTCGCGTATCACCGGCACCAAGAGATTGCGCGTGCCGTCGGGACGTTCGACGTCCACGGCCAGTCCGAGACCCACGTGTTCATGACGTCGGATGCCGGGGGTGCCTTTCTTATCCACGGCGTCAACGAACGACGCGTTCAGGGAAGGGATCTGCCCCAAACCCTTCACGATGGCGAAGGCGATGAAGTGCGTAAAGGAGACCTTGGCCCCACTGGAACGTGACAAGGATTCGTTCAGCGCGGCCCGATTGATCTCCAAGAGTCGCGCCGAAACCGTACGCACACTGGTCGCCGTGGGTACCGCAAGGCTGGCCTCCATGTTGGCGACGATTCGTGCCGCCGCCCCGCGAAGCGGCGTCGCCTCCTCGTCGATATTGGTCGTCGGAACGACGGGCGCCGACGGAGCGGACGTGGCGACGCTGGGCACGGTGGAACGCTGATAGTCAGCGAAGAATTCGCGCCAGCTCTCGGCGACCGAGCTGGGATCGGCCAAGAAACGGTCGTACATGTCGTCGACGAGCCACGCGTTGGGTCCGAACGAGCCCTTGCTCGAACGCGGCGATGATGATTCAGGGGGCGTAGTCACGACTCCTAGCCTAGGGGTCCAAGGGCATTATTCCCGTGGTTCGCTACGGACAAACGGAGGTTAAGTTCGCGGAGTGAGTTCCGCCCCCACACCCCACGGACTGCACTTCGTTGCCCGCTCGCCGGTCCCGGGTCTGGCGGTGGCGGAACGTCGCGTGGAACATCCCGAGGCCACGATCATCTGCATCCACGGCGGGCTGGACCGGGGCGGCTCCTTCGCTCGACTCGCGCGACGGACCGATCGATTCGACCTCGTCACTTACGACCGACGCGGATACCAGGGTTCGCGTGACCTCGGTCCGCTCGGACTCGAATACCACGTCGATGACCTCATCGCGCTCGCGCGTCACGAAGAGCACGGTCGGGCGCTCATCCTCTTCGGCCACAGCTATGGCGGCGTCGTCGCCTACGGCGCCGCGATCGCTGACGCGTCCCTCGCGCAACTCGTCGTCACGTACGAAGCGCCGCTCCCCTGGATCCTCCGACGAAACGGCACCGGAGAACCATTGGGTGGTGATCCAGAACTCGAGGCCGAGAGGTTCTTTCGTCGTATTGTCTCAGACAGTGCATGGAAACGACTCAGCGAATTCGAGCGCGACTCGCGTCGGCGTGATGGTCCCGCGCTCGTGAGCGACCTTTCGAGCCTGCGATCAGCGACGGCGCCATTCGATATCAGGACGCTGCGTGTGCCGGCGGTCTTCGTGTACGGCGACGTCCTCGCGCCCGATTTCTATCGCACACTCGGCACCGAACTCGCGTCGATCAATCCGCTCATCCAGCGTCGACAGGCCATCAACGCCGCTCACGGTGCGCACCTGTCGATTCCCGATCAACTCGCCGCGTTGATCGCAGAACTGTGGGACGACACGTGCGCGTCGGCGTAACCGGTTCGTCCGGTTTCATCGGCTCGACGCTGGTGGCGGCACTTCACGAGCGCGGCGACGACGTCATTCGATTCGTGCGACCAGATTCGCCGCGCGTCAATGAAACCTCGATCCGATGGGACCCTTCGCGAGGTCTCGCTGACGAGAACGATCTGCAACGCGTCGGAGCGTTCGATGCGGTGGTCAACCTCGCCGGCGCGGGCATCGCTGATCGACGCTGGACGAGTGCGCGCAAAGAGGAGATTCGACGTTCGCGACTCGACGCGACCGCACTGCTGGTTCGAATCCTCGCCGCCGCACCCGGCACGGCGTTTCTGGCGAGCGGCTCGGCAATCGGCGTCTACGGATCGCGCGGCGACGAGTCACTGGATGAGTCGTCGCACGTCGGCGATGATTTCCTCGCTCGCGTCTGCACGCAGTGGGAAGAGACGACGGCGCCGCTCGAGCTGGCTGGCACCAAGGTGGCGCACCTTCGCACCGGCATTGTCATGTCGTCTCGAGGGGGTTCGCTGAAGAAACAGCTGCCGCTCTTTCGATTCGGCCTCGGCGGCGTTTTGGGCAGCGGTGCGCAGTGGATCAGTCCCATCTCATTGCGTGATGAAGTGCGCGCCATCTTGTGGCTCCTCGACACACGACCGAACGGTCCGTTCAACCTCGTCGCCCCGGCAGCCCTGACAAATCGGTCATTCACCAGCGCGCTGGCGCTGCAGCTTCGTCGTCCCGCGCGTCTCCGTATTCCGGCGTCGGCGCTTCAAGTGGCACTTGGTCGAGACCTCGTCACCGAGGCAGTACTCGCGAGTCAACGCGTCGTACCCACCGCGCTGATCGAGGGTGGATTCACCTTCGAGAGCCCGAACATCGAATCGATCATTTCCTCGGCGCTCTCCTGACCTCTGGTCCGTAAAGCCCGACCTGTAACGTTGTCATTGACCCGTTCGTTGCGGGTGCGGTTTCTATGGCCATCTTGGTGGCGCGGGCTCGAACCTTTATGCACGTCGGACATTCACTTCGCCTCACCCTCGCCGCGCTGGTGCTCTGCGGCGTGGTCCTCGCGAGCCCATCGGCCTTCGCCACGGTTACCGGCGGGCCCACGGGTTCCATCACCTTCGCCGAAGCGCCGGGCGCGAATCCGAACTTTATCTTTCCCTTCCTTGGTTGCGCCTACTCCTCGGTCAACAACATCAATCAGTTCCAGATGCTGATGTTTCGCCCCCTCTACTGGTTCGGACTCGCCGGATCGGCAAAATTCGTACCGTCGCTATCGCTCGCCAACCAACCGGTCTTCACCCACGGTGATCGCACCGTGACGATCACGATGAAGGGCTGGCGATTCGCCGACGGTCAAATCGTCGACGCTCGCTCAGTGATGTTCTTCCTCAACATGTACAAAGCCGACCCGACCGCCTATTGCGGCTATAACGCCGGTTACGGAATACCCGATCAGGTGAGGAGCGCGGCGGGTCACGACAATACGATTCGCATCAACTTCACGACGCCGGTCAATCCGGTCTGGCTACTTGACAACTACCTTTCGGAGATCACGCCGATGCCCGATCGCTGGGACCGGTCGTCGGGTTCCCAGAGTTCGACCTGCGCCAGCGGCGCCTACGGCGCGTCGAATACCAATGCCGCGTGCAATGCGGTACTGACGTACCTCACGAAAGAGGGTTCGACGACCTCAACGTTCACCGGGACGCTCTGGCAGAGCGGTGACGACGGACCTTGGCGACTCAGCGCGTTCAATCCCACCGGTGACGCCACGTTCGAGCCCAATACGAAGTACCGAGGACCCCAAAAGGCGCAAGTCGGAATTGTGAAGGAGATCGCCTTCACGTCCCTTCAGGCCGAAGAGAGCGACCTCCTGAACAACAAACTCTCGCTTGGGTACATCGACACGAGCGTTCTCACCAGTCCGGCGCCGGCGCCTGGAAAGGTGGGGCCCAATTGGGTTCCCCTGGCTTCGCACTATTCGATCGTCACCAGCTCGTCGTGGGGTTTCAATTTCGCCGCATTCAACTTCACGTCGTCGGACCCGAACGGTGCGGCGATCGACCAGTTGTACGTTCGCCAAGCGTTGCAATACGCCGTTGACCAGCGCGGATTGATTGAAAATGTCGACAAGGGTTACGGCTCAGAGATCGATAGTCCGTTGCCGCCCAATACGCCCACGACCCTCAGTAGGCCAATCCCCAATCCCTACCCGTTCAACTTCGCGGCCGCACGCACCTTGCTGAGCGCGCACGGCTGGACCCTCGTGAACAATGTGCTGACCTGCACGGTTCCCGGCACCGGCACCGGAGAGTGCGGCGCGAACATCGCCCAGGGCTACCAGCTCAGCTTCAACGTCGTGTGGCCCACCGATTCGACGACATTAGACCAAACGATGTTGGCCGAGATTGCCAACTGGCAATCGCTCGGTATCGAGATAACACACACGACCGACACCTTCAATAACGTCATCGGTGACTGCACGGGCGCCAAACCCTTCGAGATTTGTGCCTGGGGCTACGGATGGTCGTACGTGCCCAGCGACTATCCGTCGGGCGAGTCGTTGTTCCTGCCCGGGGGGGACTTCAACGTGGGTACCTACGCGAACACGCAGATGACGTCACTGATTAAAAAGTCCATTTACGGGACGGCCAATCTCAGCGCCTACGGGACCTTTGCCGCCCAACAACTACCCGTCCTCTACCAGCCCCAGACGAATTCCATCGACGAAGTGGCGCGCGATCTGAAGAGTTCCATTGGGTTCGCTCCCAATCCATTGGGCGATTTCATGCCGGAATACTTTCATCATTGAGATCCTCGCGCAGGACGCTGTTGGGACCGTCGCGGCGAACAGCCGTCGAGCACCCTCTTCGTGAGGACTGCGACGTAACCCGGCCGAGGTGACTGCGCGGTTCCGCATTCTTTAGTACGGGCCCAAACGACTGAGCCAGGACTTTCGACGCCTGGTTGGTGAAAACCGTTGAGATTGCTTCATTATCACGGAAGTACCGGCAGAGATATTGTCGCTTTATTTCGCCCGGGTGCCCATTCTGAGCCTCATCCTTGCGGATACAGTAGTCACTAATCCATCTGTGATGGAATGACAAATTAAATGTGACCACTTCGGTGGAACTGGGAGGCAATATGTTTCGAAAAGGCAAGTTACGCCTTGCAATAACCATTGGATTGGTTACGGCGGCGGGGTCACTGGGACTAATCGTCCCGACCATAAGTGGCGCCTCGCAGCAGGGGACGATCAGATTTGCTGAAGGTGCGGGAGCTAGTCCTAACTACATCTTTCCGTACTACTCGGGTCAGTTCTGCTCCGTGGCGAATACGACGCAGTTTCAGATGTTGATGTTTCGACCTCTGTACTTCTTCGGACTCGGCAACAGCGCGGCGGTTCAGCCCAAGATTTCCACGGGCAATCCTCCGAAGTACTCCAACGGGAACAAGACCGTGACCCTCACGATGAAGGGCTGGAAGTTCGCGGACGGCCAAACCGTTAACGCCGAATCGGTGATGTTCTTTTTGAACATGTTCAAGGCAGTTCCTACGGACTTCTGTACGTACAGTCCAGGCCTCGGTATTCCCGATCAGGTCTCGAGTGCGACTGGAAAAGGTAATACCGTGACCATTCACCTCAAGTCCCCTGTCAGTCCCCTGTGGTTCTCCGACAACGAGTTGGCGACCATTACGCCAATGCCGAACGCCTGGGACCGTACCAGCGCGACGCAAACCGCAAACTGCGCGGCGGGCAAGTACGGCGCCGCTTCAACCACTGTCGCCTGCAAGAACGTCTATACCTACCTGAACGCTCAGGGTGCGAAATTGTCGAGTTTCACGGACAAGATGTGGGAAAGCGGTACTGACGGGCCGTGGAAGTTGACCAAGTTTGACGACTTGGGTAACGCGACCTTTGTGCCCAACAGGGCCTACAGCGGACCCCAGAAGGCGCAAGTTGCGACCTTCAAAGAGGTCGCTTTCACCTCCGAGACCGCTGAAGAGAACGCTTTGCAGGCGGGACAAATTGACGTCGGAGTTGTTGACCCGTCGATCCTCACCTCGGACGCACCCTCTCCGGGCAAGGTCGGAGCTAACTGGGGCCAACTGTCCTCGCGTTACAACATGGTCACGGGCTCGGACTTCGCGGAGAATGACATGGACCTGAACTTTGGGAAGAATCCAGGCAGCCCGTTCATTAACCAGCTCTACGTGCGTCAAGCGCTGGAGTCCTCGATTGACCAAGCGACGATCGCCAAGGACGCCTTTAAGAACTACGCCATTCCTACGTACAGTGCTCTTCCACTGTCAACGCCAGTGGCTGAGTCTGCCCCGTTCGCAGCTCCGTACCCGTTCAACTTGGCCACGGCCGAGTCGGACTTGACGAAAAATGGTTGGACTAACAGTGGTGGCAGCATCACCTGCACGAGCCCCGGAACGGGCAGTGGTCAGTGCGGCGCTGGTATCACCAGCGGCGAGGCGCTCACCTTGAACGTTCAGTGGAACTCGGGGTCCCCGTCAGAGGACACCGAAATGAACGCCATCATTGCCGACTGGAAGGGTTTGGGAATCACTGTCAATCAGTCCCAGGCGACGTTCGACAACGTGATCTTCAACTGCACGTCTCTGTACAACCCGACAACCACCGAGGACATCTGCAACTGGGGTGGCGGTTGGTTGTACGCTCCGGACTACTACCCTTCGGGCGAGCCGCTGAACCTCACGGGTGCGAGTTCGAACTACGGTAACTACTCCAACCCGACGATGGACTCGCTGATCAAGGCCACGTTGACGACGAACACGAACCTGACGGCCTACGCCAAGTTCACGGCGTCAAACCTGCCTGACCTGTGGGACCCGTTGAACCTGGGAACCGGTGAAATTGTCAAGACACTGCACAGCAGCATCGGTTGGAACAATGTGCTCCTGACGTTGACGCCGGAGTACTACCGCTACTAAGCCTGTACCGAAATCGGCAACTCGAAAAGAGTTGCGTTGAAAAAAGGGGCCCGGAAGGGCCCCTTTTTTCAATCCCAAAATCCTTTGGATGCGGTTGAGATGGTAGCGTTGCGTGGTGTTCTCGTACATTTTGCGACGCCTCGGACAGTCGATCGTCGTGCTGTTCATCATCATCGTCATTACGTTCTCCCTCCCCTACTTTCAAACCCACGGCATTCTCGCTCCGGCGTACGCCGCGCTCGGAAGTCGAAGCAGCATCTACAACGTCCACGTCTGGGCGGCGCAACATGGACTGACCTCGCCTTACTTTGTTCGACTCGTGAGGTACGTTGACCAGTTGGTATTCCACTTCAACTTGGGTTACTCATACAAAGAGGGCCTCTCCGTTGTGCAAATAATTGGCCTGTACGTACCACGGACCGTTTGGCTTGCCTTGAGCGCGCTGATTCTCACCACTCTCATCGCGATTCCCCTTGGCATCTTTCAGGCGTCTCGTCGTAACACCATTGCCGACTACGCCGCCACGGGCACGGCCTTCGTGCTCTATGCAATGCCCGCGTTCCTACTCTGCCTTCTAGCCATCGACGCGTTCGGCTTCCACTTTCCTCACTTGCCAATCTCGCCGCCATCAGGAGTTGCGCCTTGGGCGATTTTCACGGATCCCAAGTCCTTCATCTTGCCGGTGGGTTGTTTGACGCTGCTCTCGGTGGCGAGCCTGAGTCGTTTTATGCGTGGCACGGTCCTCGAAGTCCTCGTCCAGGACTACGTTCGTACCGCTCGAGCGAAGGGTTGTGGTTCCCAGCGAGTCCTGTGGCGCCATGCTTTTCGTAACGCCCTCGGACCCATCGTCACCATTCTCGGCCTCGCGATCCCCGGCCTCTTCGGTGGAGCGCTCATCATCGAATACGTCTTCAACTACGAGGGCCTGGGCCTGCAAACCTATAACGCCGCGCTCAACATCGACGTGCCCGTCGTACTCGGGATCACGATTCTCGTGGCGATCTTCACGCTGATTGGCAACCTCGCCGCCGACGTGGCCCTTGGCCTTATCGACCCGCGCATTCGCATTGAGGGTAGTTCCAAATGAGCATCGTCGCCGACAACCGGGGATTGGTTGGCCAAGAAGAAACTCCGCCGGTTCCAATGTGGCGCCAGCGCCTCAAGATCTTCATGGCCAACAAACTCGCGATTGCTTCGTGCGTCTACGTCATCGTCCTCGCGCTCGCTTGTTACCTCGTGCCGCACATTCACCCCACGAACCAGACCAATCAGGCCCTTGCCTTCGGAACCCCTGAGAATGCAGCCCCTTCGGGGTCGCATTGGTTCGGTACGGACAGCAACGGGTTCGATGAGTTGGGGCGAATCTTCTTTGCCGGTGAGTACTCGCTCACGTTGGGTTTTCTCGCCGGCTTCATCACGATTTTCGTGGGAACACTCTACGGAATGATCTCGGGATTTCTCGGCGGCGTGGTCGACGCCGTGATGATGCGCATGATCGACGCCTTCCTCTCCATTCCTTACATCTTCTTGCTCATCTCGCTGATCACCATTTTCGGCCGTTCCACGGCTTTTCTCATCTTGGTTATTGGGTTGACCGGATGGTGGGGCAACGCGCGAATCATTCGCGGCGACGCACTGCTAATCCGACATCTGGACTACGCGAACGCCTCGACGTCGATGGGGGCCAGCAAATGGCACGTTATTCGCCGCCACGTCTTTCCCAACTCCATCAGCAATATCGTTACGGTCGCCACCTTCTCGGTCGCCGACGCCATCTTGTTCCTTTCGGCTCTCGGGTTCCTGGGACTCGGTATACAGACCCCGCAGACGGACTGGGGAACGATGCTCCAGGCAGGGACCGAGCAGCTTCAAAATGGCTTCTGGTGGGAAGTGTTCCCGGTTGCCATCGTGTTCATCTTGGTGGTCGTCGCGATCAACTACATCGGCGACGCACTGCGTGACGCCTTCGAGGTCCGCCTCCTCGAGCGTTAGCCCAGACGTCCTTCTCCATTGAGAGGAAATCACGAGTCTGGCGACCCACTCGTAGACCTGCTCGGTGAGCCGTCCTAGAACTAGTGGGAGATGGAGACGGGCGTTCTCAGCGGAAAGTGACAGGCCGCTTGGTGGCGCTCGCCGTAGGACACCATCGGTGGTTCTTCGGCAGCGCAAATCTCTTGCGCCCGCGGGCAACGGGTGCGAAAACGACAGCCCGACGGCGGATGGATCGGCGAGGGCAATTCGCCACGCACCTGATCGCCACGCTTGCTGCGGGCCTGGCGAGGGTCGGGAACGGGCACCGAGTCGAGCAATCCTTGGGTATAGGGGTGGACGGGCGTGCGAAAGACCGACTCCGCGTCACCAATCTCGACGATCTTGCCGAGATACATCACGCCGATGGAATCTGCCATGTAGTACACCACGGCCAGGTCGTGGCTGATAAAGACGTAGGAGAGCGCGTGCTGATCTTGAAGCCCCTTCATCAGGTTCAAGATCTGCGCCTGCACCGACACGTCGAGTGCGGAGACGGGCTCGTCGGCGACGATAAGTCGGGGATTGAGCGCGAGAGCGCGCGCCAAGCCAATTCGTTGGCGTTGGCCACCCGAGAACTCATGGGGATAGCGATCGGCCGCGTGATGGGTCAATCCCACCGTGTCGAGCAATTCGTAGACTCGCTGCTGTCGATTGACCTTGGAACCCTCTCGCTGCACGAGCAGGGGCTCACCGATGATGTCGTTGACCGTCATGCGGGGATTGAGCGACGAATAGGGGTCTTGGAACATCATTTGGCGCTCGCGGTAGTCCGCGCGCGACGTCTTGTGATGCCGATCTGAGACCAGTTTGTCGTCAAAGAAAATATTCCCCGACGTAAGGCGTTCAATGCCAACCAGCATGCGCCCGACGGTCGTCTTGCCACAGCCCGACTCGCCGACCAAACCAAAGGTTTCACCCTCGGAGATTGAAAAACTGACGTTCGACACGGCGTGCACGGCACCGACCTTGTGTCGAACGACACCGGCCTTGATCGGAAACTCCTTGACCAAGTCTTCGACTCGAATGATCTCATTCGTCGACCGCACCGTGGCCACCCGTTCCGCACCGCGAATGACGATTGCTTCGGGACCATTGACGGGATAGAAACAGGCGTAGGCGTGGCGACCCTCGACGGTGAGTGTCGGGTCCTCGACGCGACAGCGATCTTGGGCGTGAGCGCAACGCGGCGCAAACGGACAGCCGATGACGGGCTTGGTGAGGTCCGGCGGCATTCCGGCGATCGAGGTGAGCGCGTGCTTCGTCGTGTTCTCAATATTCGGCATGGACGCCAAGAGGGCCTGCGTGTAAGGGTGGTGCATCGAATCAAAGAGCTCGGTGGTCGAGGCCTCTTCGGCCTTTTCACCGCCGTACATAACGACGACGCGATCGGTACGCCCGGCGATGACACCCATGTCGTGGGTAATGAGGAGGAGACCCATATTGAGTTCAGAGCGAAGGCGATCGATAATGTCAAGAATCTGCGCCTGAATGGTCACGTCCAGAGCCGTCGTTGGTTCATCCGCGATCAGGAGTTTTGGTCGACACACCAACCCCATGGCGATAATGACGCGTTGTCGAAGACCACCCGAGAGTTCGAAGGGGTACTGACCGAGGCGTTCCTTGGGTCGCGGCATCTCCACCATTTCGAGTACCTCGAGAGCGCGAATACGCGCCTCCTCGTCCGACGCTCCCTCATGGATGCGAAGACCCTCGCCAATCTGTCGCCCGATCTTGGTGGTCGGATTGAGCGAACTCATCGGGTCTTGAGGAATCAGCGCCACGGACTTGCCGCGATAGTGGCGCATTTCTTTTTCGGCCAGCGTCGCCAAGTCCACGCCGTCGAGCACGACGTTGCCCGCGACGATTTTGCCGTTATTCGGCAGAAGACGCATAATCGCGAGGCCCGTGGTCGTCTTGCCACAACCCGACTCGCCGACCAGCCCGACGCTCTCTCCCGCGTCGATGGTCAAAGAAAAATCGTTGACCGCAGTGGCAAATGTGTCTCTCGTAGAAAACTGGACCTTCAGATCATTGACCGAGAGCAGCGAAGACATAACTGAGCAATCCTAGTCTTTTAGAGGCCTCTGTCCGTGGCGAGGGCCCTCCAGTCACCGAGGACGACCACTTTCAATTCTCTGACTTTTCCGGCAACGACCACGACAGGCGGTGATGGGTCGAAGGTCCCACCCGCCGGAGCGCCTCGAGATGCACCGGTGCCCCGTAGCCCTTATTCGAGGCCCAACCGTATGCGTCGCGCTCGTGGTCCAAGGCGACCATGATGGCGTCGCGGTGGACCTTGGCCAGCACCGCCGCGGCGGCAATGGTGGCACACTTGCGATCTCCTTTGACGATCGTGGTCACGGGAAGTGATCCGTAACGAAGTGGGGGTGGAAAGGCCTGGCCCAAGGCCACGTCCACCGGAGCTCGCAGGAGGTTGAACGAACCATCGATGAGCGCGTGAGTCGGCACGAGAGTCAGGTCATTGATCGCGCGTGTCGCGGCGACCGCGAGGGCCAGTCGAAGTCCCCAGGCGTCAATTTCGCCTGCGCTGACCGATCCCAAGGACCACGCCGCTGCCCACTGACGCAAAGGTTCCACCAGCGACTCCCTTTGCGCCGCGCTCAAAAGTTTGGAATCATTGAGGCCGATGGGTGGATCTGATTCACTACAGATAACCACCGCCCCTACGGTCAGCGGACCGGCGAGCGCTCCTCGACCCACTTCGTCAATGCCGACCACTATTTCTCCTTGAACGAGGAGTGCTCGTTCGAATTCGAGGAGATCAAGGGGTGCGACGGTCATCTTCCCAAGGGTACCTAGGTCCTCGCCTCGTAACATGCACCACTATGAACGCTGCCGTCGTTATTCCACTCAAGCGTTTCGACCTCGCTAAGGACCGCCTTCGTAGGAATGACGATCTCGACGTCACGAGCATTGCCCGAGATCTGGCCCAGGGTGTCATCGAAGCCAGCGCCCCGCGCCCGGTCATCGTTGTGAGCGAGGATTCCATCGTCGCGGACTTCGCCTCGTCACTCGGCGCCGAGGTCTGGCACTCGGACGCGACGGGTCTCAACGAGGCTGTCCAGGGGGCGTACCGGGGCCTTACTGGACGCTTTGAGCGCCTGATCATCGCCCACGGCGATCTACGACTACCCGAAGGTCTCGGCGTCGTCGACTTCGACCCGGGCCTCACGCTCTACGCCGACCACCACGGCACGGGAACCAACGTTCTGGTGATCCCCACGGGGCTGGACTTTCGCTTCGCCTACGGCGCTAACTCACTCGCGCGTCACATCGATCAAGCCGAGCGTCTCGAATTGACCCTGCGGGTCGTCACGGACAGTCCCTGGCGCTTTGACGTCGATGAACGTTCGGACCTTGAAGGCTCCTAGACAGCATTCGAGGGGGGCCATCGGCCCCCCTCGAATGAAAATCCCGGATGGGATTGACTACTTCTTAGCGGCAGCCCTCTTAGCGGGACGCTTCGCGGCCTTCTTAGCGGGACGCTTGGCGGCCTTCTTCGCAGCAGGACGCTTCTTAGCGGCGGCCT
>PLZP01000076.1 GCA_003152215.1 Acidimicrobiaceae bacterium
TGTCCAAGGGATGGGGTCCACTTCATACCTCGGACTCCCAAGACCCCACCTTGAGTCGCTCTACGAGCCTCTCGATCTTTCGCAACTGGGCGATGATCTGTTCGGGGTACATTTCCTAACGGTCATCAACTTCTCCTTGGTCCCATCATTTCGGTAGGTCTCTGACCCCGGAAGTGGAGCAGTTTGATGGAGGCCGAACTGTTCAATTCTGAATGTTCAAAGACCCAACACTTGATGAACCGCGAAAAGGTGCTTTGTCGTAGGGTCAGAGTGCCCACAACGAGGCATCTTCGAACTTTGCCGGTTGCCAATCCGAGGCGTCGCCCCGGATTGGCAACTACATCTAACTCTTCTCAATGCGGTGAGCGGCAATCTTTCGATCCGGGCGAACGATGAACTCGTACAGTCCTCCGATTATCACAATGACCGCCATGACGAGCAGGGTGATCCACCCGTAGTTGAAGAGCGCGCGACCGCTCGACAGGGAACTCGGCCAACAAATATTGACGAACATCACCAGGAGGTACGTCATGCCGGCGACCGTGACGGGAAGGCCCCACTTCCCGAGTGTGAAGGACCCACTCGGCTTCCAGCCACGCGAGCGAGCAATAAATGATCCAAGGACCGTGAGGAAGAACGAGAGATAGATCCCCGACACTCCGAACGACACCAACGCATACAGGGCGTTCACGTTGGCCGGGTAGTAGAACCAGAGGATGTGAATGGGCTTGGACGGGTTGACCAGAACCAGCAGCATGAAGAGGAACGGAACAATGACTCCTATCAGGACCGCGTTCGCTGGCGTCTTGAACTTCGGCGACACCTTCTTCACCCAGTTGCTCGCGGGTAGGGCGCCGTCACGAGCCAACGCGTAGGCAACGCGCGCTCCCGCCCCCTGAACCGCCGTGCCACAACTGAAGAAGGCAATGACGACCATGACGAGGAAGAAGTCGGTGATGTAACTCGGCAACTGCGCAAGGACCACCGGAATGCCTCCCGAGACCACGCCCGCGATGCCGGCCTTCGGCGTAGCGAGCAGCAGGCCCATTACCAGGACGAACGAAGCTATCCCCCCGTACAGCAGGGCACTTCGCATAGCGCGCGGCACGCTGCGATGCGCGTTCACGGTCTCTTCTGAGATGTCACCGGCTGACTCGAAGCCGTAGAAGATGTATGCGTTGGCCAGTACGGCCACGAGCGCGGCGCCTAGCCACCAGTTGCCCCCCAGGTTGACGCCGAACGCATTTCGCGAGACGTCCTGTACGTGCTGGGTCGTAAAGAGAAAACCAAATCCCTGGTGGAATCCGTGAATCGCGAGCGCAAGAAATACGCCGAACGTGCCGATCGTTTCGACGTAGACGCCGAGATTTGCGACCCGGCCCATGATCTTCGCACCCACCGCGTTGAGGGCTCCCGAGACGATGAAGAACAGCCCCACGATCACGAAGATGGTGACGTGGTTGGTTGAGCTGAGATCGGTCTTGAACCAGAGGTTGACCAGATCCACGATGTACAGCACCGCGCCCGAGTCGACGGAGGCGACAGTCGCCAGCAGGGCGAAACCGTAGATCCAGCCGACGTACCAGCCGTAGCGCGGTCCGACGTTGTACTTGCCGTACTGATAGAGCGCGCCCGAGAGCGGGTACTCGCTCGCCAGTTCCCCAAAGACGAGCGCCACCAGCATCATGCAAGCAACGACGATGGGGATCGTCCAGATGTAGCGTGGTCCGCCGGTACCAAGGCCCAGTGTGTAGAGCGAGTAGATCCCCACCATCGGGCTCAGGTAGCTGAAGGCCACCGAGAAGTTGTCGAAGAATGACAGCACCCTCTTAAGTTCTTCTCGGTAACCAAGCGCCACCATCCGTGCGTCTTCACCGTGACTGGCGTCGCTGACGTCACTAACCTCGTTGTTAGCCATTTTTCCCCCTGTTAGGACTTCCAATGAAGTCCTCCGAGAGGAACATACACGTTTATGAGCGATCTTGTGGGAATGTTCCACCGCGAGAACCGGAGACACCTTCGCCAGCGCTAGCGGCCTCGCGAACCCTCGCGCGGCCGGTCAATCCGATGGCTCACTATCCAAATGACGACGCCGGTTACACCCGCTGCTATGAGTCCACCAAGAGATCCGTGAATGCCGGAAATGTCAACAAGGACGATTGCGATTACCCCGGCAATCACCCCGGCCAGCACACCCCATTTTAGACCTCTCGTCATCATCCTCCTAGGACCACTGCACGAATGATAAGGCCTGTCGCAAATGCGCTTGGAAGACGTCAGGACGTCGTTGCCCGACGGAGCACCCGAACGTTACGAACGCTGCGACGGGCCTCGACCCTCGGCCAACGCAATCCTGATCACACTGCCTGGTTCACGAGGGACCCTCACTGCACGGTCGATATACGAACCCGGTATTGGCGTCATCCGAGGATTTGGTATTTATTGCGGCCACCTTTTTGTGACACCGCTGGTGAAGGGTTCAAGCGAGAGTGTGGTTTGGAGATAGCAAATGACGCTCCAACTAATGGTCAGGGCTCGACAACGTGATCTCGCCAGGAGTGACGGGGTTCGTAGCCAATCACCTCGCGAGCGCGGTCGATCGAAAGCAACGTCTCAAATTCTCCGATGTCGCGGGTGAGCGGCACCCCCGGGAATACCTCATGAAAGAGCGCGGCCGACGGGCGGTTCATGACCGTGTCCGCTGCCGCAATGATCAAGCCCGGGCTATCGGCGATCGCCTCTGACGGCGTCGTGAGGGAAAGGCGACAGGCGGTGGCGACGTCTCGGCCGTCCACGTAGCCCCACAAGTTCCACTCCCGCGCATGAGGATCCGTCCACATCGACGGAAAATCTCGATAGTCGTCAGGATCCATGATGTTCGAAAAACGAAGTGCTACGAACGGGATCCCTGACCACTGCGCAATATGGCCGGCGATGGTCTCGCTCGCGACCTTCGAAAGTGCGTACGTCGTCGTTGGCACTGGGTAGTGGAGTTCGTCGACCGGCGCGTACCGGGGCCGTGATCCCTCTTGGTCAGAAAATGACAGACCGAGTGTCGTCTCGCTGGAAGCCCACACAACTCGGCTCAACCCGCAACGTGCCGCAGCGTGAAACACGTTGAAGTTCAAGGACATATTCGCGTTGAAAGTGACCGCCGGCGTATAGATCCCCGGCGCCGGAATGTTCGCTAAATGGATGACCGCATCGACGCCCTTCAGCACTTCGAGGACTTGACCGTAATCAGTGAGATCAGCTCGGACGGCACCCTGCTCAATATCTTTTCTCGACGATGAGATATCGGTCGCCACGACGTCGTAGCCGTGTTCGAGTAGGTCCCGAACCACGGCACGCCCCGCCTTCCCACTTGCTCCGGTCACACAAATTCGCCGAATTGACGAAGTTTCCACGCTCACCACCTCTCATCGACGTTGTTAATTCAACATGGATTCACAGTATGAAGGCCTACCACTTTCGCACCCAAGCAAGAACACCCTGACGATGGCGACGGATTGCGGGTGCACGTCGTGGAAAAGGGAGAGGGCGGTACGATGCGTTTCATGGGTCTCGGTCGGTGGCAAAGGGGATCAATTAGTTTTGCAACCTTGGCGCTCGCCCTGGGAACCGTGGTCGCGCCGACGACCGCGCACGCGAGCAGCCCGCGCGTCTCGGGTGCGAATGAGTTCGACGAGCCCACCGGACTCGCCATGGGTGGTGGCCACCTCTGGGTAACCAACGAGGCCGGCGACTCCGTTACCGAAATCAACCCGTCAAACGGCGCGTGGATCGCCACCGTTGCTCGCGCCAAGGGCTATCGCTTCAACAAGCCCGTTGCAATAACGCTCAACGGAGCCAATCTGTTCATAGTGAACGCTGGCGATTCAGTGACCGAGATCACGGCAAGTAGCGGCAAGCTCGTTCGCGTCATTACAGGTGCTCGTTTCCACTTCGCCAACCCTGTTGCGATCACGTCGACGGGGAATACGATGCTCGTCCTCAACGCCGGAAGCGCGAATGCGCCGTCGGGTTCGATCACCGAATTCAACGCGCGGACAGGAGCGTTCCTGCGTAGGGTGTCCGGCGCCACATTCGCGTTCTCCAACCCACAGGCACTCACCGTGTCAGGGGCGAACATCTTCGTCGCCGATGAGGGTAACGGCTCCGTCACGGAGGTCAACGTGGCCAACGGTGCGCTCGTGCGAGTGATTACGGGACAGGGACTCGACGCACCCGACGGCATCGCGGTCTCGAGCGGCAACGTGTGGGTCGCTGACGCCGCCAGTAATGCGGCAACCGACATCAACGCAACGACCGGCGCGGTGATTGCGACGTACTCCGACTCCGACGGTGATTACGGCTTCGGTCAACCGTCGGCCGTCATCGCGGCGCAGGGCAACGTGTACGTCATGACCCCCTACAGCACGAGCCCGATGGTCACGAAGGTCGATGCGACCAGCGGAACGCCCTACTGGTACATGTGCAACACCAACGGCCCGTACTACTTCTCCGATTTGTCGGCGTTTGCCGTCTCGGGTGACGACCTCTGGGTCGCGAGTCGCACCGGCGACAACAGCCAGACTTCCGGTGCCAAGACAGGTGCTCTCACCGAGATGACGATTACTGATGGGAGTCTCATCGCGACCTACCCGTCACCTGGCGCCACGCCAACGACGACGACGACGGTTTCAACGACGACCACAGCGCCGTAACCGACTCACAATGATTCGAGCACTCGACTAGTCGACGCGGTGTGCCTTGGTTCCAGCTTTCTCTAGCGGAAGCCAGCAACGCCGCGGACCGTATAGTTCTTCTCCAACCGTTCGATCTCACTCTCCTCCAAGTGGACGTCGAGAGCGGCAACTGCGTCGCTCAGATGGTGCGCCTTGGTCGCACCCACGATCGGACTCGCGACGGCCGGGTTCGCGAGTACCCACGCCAACGCCACTTGTGCCGCTGAGACCCCGCGCGCGTTCGCGATGTCGATGACCACGCCGACGATTCCCTGATCACTGTCGCCATACAGAGAGCGGCCGAAGTCGTCGTTCTCCGAGCGAGTTGTCTGCTCGTTCCAAGGACGGGTGAGTCGACCTCGTGCGAGGGGACTCCACGGAATTGCACTGATGCCCTGATCGAGGCAGAGCGGCAACATTTCGCGCTCCTCCTCTCGGTAGAGCAAGTTGTAGTGGTTCTGCATGCTGACGAACCGCGTCCAACCGTTGAGGTCGGCGAGGTACAGGGTCTGGGCGAACTGCCACGCGTGCATCGACGAGGCGCCGATGTAGCGAGCCTTGCCAGCCTTGACGACATCGTGCAGCGCTTCGAGCGTCTCTTCGATCGGCGTGTCATAATCCCAGCGATGTATTTGATAGAGGTCGACGTAGTCGGTGCCGAGACGCCGCAGACTGTTGTCGATCTCAGTCATGATTGCCTTGCGCGACAGGCCCTGTCCGTTCGGTCCGGGACCCATTCGTCCGTGCACCTTGGTCGCGATCACGAGTTCCTCGCGTGGCGCCATCGACAACAGCGTCGATCCGGTGATCTCCTCGCTCGAACCGGCCGAATAGACATTGGCGGTGTCGAAGAAGTTGATGCCTGCGTCGAGCGCCTGACGGAAAAACGGCTTCGCGTCGTCGGCACCGAGTGACCACTCATGGTTCCCGCGACCGGGTTCGCCGTAGCTCATGCAGCCAAGGCAGATTCGTGAGACCTTGAGTCCAGTAGTTCCGAGATTGACGTAGTCCATGAGGCGAATGTAGCGGTTCCTCAAAGGAATGGCGTCACCAAAGAGTTGCCATCTCCTTCCCGGCTTTACGCTAAACATCACGACTGCAAGGTCGAGTCAGTCAATCGAGGAAGGAACGAAGTGTCCGAGCACGATGTCCACGCCGCGCTTGATCGACACGGCGTCGGATCGAACGGCGACCTATCCGCCGATGTCCACAGGCTGGCTGAACTGTTCGAAGCCACGGCATCGAGCGTTGACCAAACTGGCACCATTTCGAATGAACAGTTCGAAGGCCTCGCCAACGCCGGACTGTACGGAACGTTCGCTCCCACGTCCCTTGGCGGCCTGGAGCTGAATCTCGACCAGATGTGCGAGGTCATTGAAGTGTTGGCCGCCGCGAGTCTTTCGCCGACCTTCGTGTGGATGCAACATTTCCGATTGTTGGCGGCATTGATGGACCCCTCGACGCCCGATGACTTGCGGGCACTGCTGCCGCGAGCGATCAGTGGCGACCTCAAGGGCGGTGTCGCGCTCGGCGGACTCCTTCCGGGTCCGCCACGACTCCGCGCCGTGGAGAGCGATGAAGGATGGATACTCGAAGGTGACGCCCCCTGGGTGAGCGGCTGGGGCATCGTCGACGTCCTCTTCGTTACGGCCCGTGGTCCCGATAAGACCGTGATCAGCGCCATCCTGGACGCTCGCGACCAACCGGGTCTCCAGGTCACGCACCATCAACTGTCGGCGCTCAACGCGACGGCCACCGTTCGCCTCGACTTCGATGGACTCCTCGTCAATCCCGACCGCTTCGTGAGCCGCCAGCCGTACGCGCCGGGACGAGAGGGTCGTGAGGGTCTTCGCGCGAACGGATCGCTCGCGCTCGGTGTGACGCGCCGTTGTTGCGCACTGCTCGGTCCATCGCCGCTCGACGACGAACTGATTGACAGTCGAAGTGAACTCGACAGTGCCGACGTTGCGGCAATGCCGTTGGCGCGCGCGCGCGCCAACGCGCTCGCGCTGCGTGCGGCGCACCTGCTCACCGTCGAACGCGGGAGTCAGGCGTCGCTCGCGGGTGACGTCGCCGAGCGCACAAGTCGTGAGGCATCACTGTTGCTCGTTTTTGGCAGCCGTCCTTCAATCAAGACGTCATTGCTCGAGTTACTCTCCCTCGGACCGACTACCACAGCGGCTCCCTGAAACGGGACGGACCTGAGGAATTGATCAGGTCTCGACGAGAGGTTCAGAGGCCAATGGCTCGCGCACGACAAGGTCACGCGCTCGGAAGTGACGCACCGTGAACCATCCAATGCCGGCCGCAACGAAACACGACGCCGCACCGACGCCGAGTCCGACGCGGGCGCCGGCCAGACTCGTGATCCATCCAATCAACGGTCCACCAATCGGTGTCGAACCCATGAAGGCGACGGCCCACAGGGCCATCACGCGGCCGCGCATCTGGGGATCGGTCTCGAGTTGCAACGTCGAGTTGGCCATCGCGAGAAACTGGACACTCGCGAAGCCCACGAGTGCCAGCGCGAGAATCTCCACCCAGAGCTTGGGCGACAGCGCCGCGAAGGCGATAAAGACGCCGAAGAGAATCGCGGCGCGGACCATGGCGCGCGTCCCGGTCTTGCCCTTCGCGGCGGTCCAGAGTCCGCCGATGATCGCACCGGCGCCCATGGACCCCGTCAAGATTCCGAAGACCTCGGCGCTGCCGTGAAAGACGTGGCCCGCAACGATCGGGAGCGTCACCTGGAACTCGTAGGCGAGCATGCCGACGAGGCCCATCATGATGAGAGGGAAGAGCAATTTCGGTGTCGCGGCCACGTAGCGAAAGCCGTCGAGTAGTTGACCCTTGGCCCGCTCCGTCGGCACGCTCGGGCTCAGTGTGGAGCGGTCCATGGCCATGAGCGACCCGACAACCGCGATGAAGCTGAGCGCGTTGACCGCGAAGCACCAGCCTTCACCAATGGTCGCGATGATCACTCCGGCCACGGCCGGTCCGACGGCGCGCGCCACATTGTTCATGGTCGAGTTCAGGCTGACGGCGTTTCGCAGGTCCTTGGGTCCCACCATCTCCAAAACAAAGGATTGACGCGAAGGATTCTCGAAGGCGTTGTTGAGGCCGAGGACGATGGCCAGCCCGCAGACGTCGAGGTACGTCACGACGTGGGTGAGCGCCAACACCGAGAGGACGGCCGCCTGGATTCCCATGGCCGCCTGAAGAATGATCATGAGTCGACGCTTGTCGACGCGGTCCGCGACGACACCGCCGTAGGGACCGAGCAGGAGGACGGGCAGCGTTTGCAGGGCCACGACGAAGCCAATTTCGGTGGCGGAGTGCGTCAAGGTGAAGACCAGCCACGACTGGGCGGTCATCTGCATCCACGTGCCGACCAGCGACGTGGTCTGGCCGAAGAAGTACTTGCGGTAGTTGGGATTCGAGAGTGACGAGAACGTCCGTTGCGCCGATGCTTTTACGTTCATTGGCGTTCTCGCAAAGTCGCCACGATCTTCTCGAGCACCGGAGTGGCCGCAGCCAGCGCGCGCTTTTCCTCGTTGGTGAGATGACGTAGTGCGTAGTGCAGCGCGTCGGTTCGTTCGCCACGAATCGTGTCGCGCAATGCGACGCCGGACGGGGTGACGGCCACGTGCATGATGCGCGCGTCCTCACTGTCGGGCGTTCGGGTGACGAGTCCGGAGGCTTCGAGCTTCGCGACAATTCGCGACAACATCGTGGGGTTAATGCCCTCTTCTTGCGACAGATCTGAGAGACGTAGCGACTTCACGCGCGCAACAGCCATCAGCACTTCGCGCTGACTGGGGGGAAGATCGGTATCGGTGTGCGTGAGGCGAAGACTCCGGTTCAGACGCCCAAACGCGACGCGAAACTGCTCCGCCAACTGGGTTTCACTCTCGGTCGGGGTGATGGTGGCGTCGGTCATGCCACCATCCTACCGGTCATTGCTTGCCAGCAAGCATGTAATATTTCAGATTCCCCGCACTGTGTATCTGAACCAAATTTCTGAGTTCTGCGACACTTGAGCCGCTGACGCACGGGCGCGACGAACCGCTACGCGCCGCGTGGAGGCGAGAAGTTACTTGTTGGGACCAACAGTCAAGTTGGCGAAACCAGCGAATCGAGGATTCGCCACCGGTTTAGGCGAAACAGCGCCTAGCGACGAGCGTTGTGCGCGTCGACCACTTCAGGGTCGGCAACGCTGAAATACACATCGTCTGATGTTGGTACGTCGGTACGGCTAAGGAAGCCGCCGAGTGGGGTCATCGCCCAGAGGATGGATGACTGGCGTGGCTGGGATGATCGGTACGACATTTGTTACATCTCCTGTTATAGAACGTTACGTATCGTATTATAACAGAGATACCCTATTTCGGTGCGGGAACCTCGAGCGACGGACGGGTCCGGGCGGGGTCGACCCCGCTCAAAACAGGCCGAGCAGTCGATTCTTGAAGCGACGACGCACCTGCTCGAAGAGAGGGGTTTCAAGGCGCTGACCATCGAAGACGTGGCCGTACGCGCGGGCGTAGGCAAAGCCACCATCTATCGATGGTGGCAGTCCAAAGGCACACTCGCCTTTGACGCGTTTTCCGCTCAGTTTCTAGCCCGGCAGCCCTTCCCGGACACCGGAACGCTGCGCGGTGACTTCCTCGCCGCCCTGCGGGGTTGGATGCGCTCCGTAAAGGGAACGCCAACCGGTAAAACGTTGGTCGAGTTGATCGCCGAGGTGCAACGCGATCCTGCCCTCGCGGCGCTTTGGCGAGACCGCTTCATCGAACCGGTCCGCGATCATCACCGCGTCATGATCCAACACGCCATTGCTCGCGGCGAGATCCCTGCGTCGACCAACGCCGAGGTGGCTCTGGATCTCCTCTTCGGGCCGGCCTATCACCGATTACTCCAAACCCACCTTGCGCTCACTGACCGTTTTGCTCGCGACGTCGTCGATGTCGTGGTTGCCGGGTTGGTTGCGCCGGTCCACGAGCCGCCTCGCGCCTGAGGGCGCGAAGGACAGTTACTCAACGTTGGCGCTCCTCAGCGCCAGGGCGAGTTCGTCTTGCTCTGCCAAAGGAATCCACTCCGATTCGGGATGCTTCAGGTACTCGAAGATGCTCGAACCGCGGTGTTCCGCGTCCAACGCGTGCGCCCGAGGAACGACGTGGAAGTGCACGTGGCTAAATCCGGGCGCTTCGGCGAACATCATCACGTACGTCTTCTGGCACCCGACAACGTCAACGAGCGCCTTCGACGCCCGTCGCAGTAGTCGCCCGAGTTCGACCGACTCGTCGTCGCTCAGCTCGTGGATCGATTCAATATGCCGTCGAGGTACCACCACGAGCCAACCGAGCAGCGCCGAATTGAACGAGTGCGCAACTCTCCATCCGTCGGTCACCCAGATCGCGCTCGAGGGACCGAGCTCGTTCATTTTTTCGGTCGCGGCACACGTGTAACACAAGTTGGCGGTATCGGTCATCTCGATACCGTAGGTCGCTAGCGCGGCCCCGCACTGGGACACTCCCGGATCGCACGTAGATACCCGTGTCGAACGGTCGGATGCACTGGCACTGGGTTGAAGAGGTCGGTGACCAAGTTTCGTAGACGTCGTTGTCCTATAAATGCCCGCGGCAATGATTAAGCGACTACTGTTCGCTCGTCACAGGGATTTACTGCTTCGTCCACCCGAAAAAAACAAAGGATGGCAATGTCCGAGGAACCTTCAGTAGTTACGTGCCCCGCGTGCGGCAGTGCCCGAGTCACGCTGGACAGCGTTGGCAAGACCACCGGCGGCGAGGCACTCCACGCAACCGTGGGCAAATCCACCGGCGGCGAGACACTCAAGGCAACGTGCCAGGACTGCGCTACAATCTGGGAAGCACCGACGTCCATTTAGCGACGCAGCGGTGGCGACTCCTCAGCCACCGAGCAGTTCGAAGACCATCGCTAACGCCGAATCCTGGTCGAGCGCCGCGCCCGCTTCCAGAAGTCGGTTGAACGACGGCTCGTCCGTTCCTGATCGAAGTCGCTCCTGATCAGAGTGTCGCAACTGCGATTCAATCAACTCGCGCTCCATGCCGTGGCGGCGCATGAGCTCGTCAGAGGCACCGTGCAGCAGGCAGGCCGTGCGCGCCTCGCCGCGGAGACTCGCGTAGAGCGCGCCAAACAGTATTTGGTACGGAATCAACTCATCCCACGTGTGATCGTGCGCAATTGATTCGCCAAGGTGCGAGGCGACCGCGTCGACGTCGAGTCGAAGCAGGGCGATCGTCGTCAGATTGATCGTGATGTTGGCGAGACGTCGATCCTTGGCAATGCCGGCCGCGTCTCGTTCGACGAGGGATGCGGCGTCGTGGAACAGAACGCTCGCTGCATCAAGGTCGCCCGACTGAATCGCCATCAGTCCGAGATCCTCCGAAAGACGAATCTCGGAACGCGCGTCACCGAGTTCTCTCGCAATCGTCAGTGCTTCGTAGGACTCTGACCTCGCCCGTTCGAGATGTTCATCGCCCATCTCGGACCGAAAGGCACCGCAAAGGCGGAGCGCTGCTCCGAGGTCAACCAGGCCATGTCCGCGAGCGAGTGCCACGGCGCGCTCGGCGTCATTGATTGCTTGTATCTGGTTGCCCTCGTTGAACGCCAGGTAGGCGCTTAGGAGCATCAGACGCGACTCGCCAATCTCGTCATCGACTTCTCGGGCGAGAGAAAGACCCTCCGTGAGACAGTCACGACTCTTCGCGACTTGGCGTGACTGATTGAAACAGCGCCCCGCGACGTCGAGCGCCCGGGCGTGGATCGCACTTGGCGGCGCGTGCGATAAAAGGGAAAGGGCGTGCATCGTCAGCTCCGCGCCCTCCTCGTTCTTGAATCGATTGAGCAGGAAGGTCCGAAGTGCGACCATGATTCGTAGAGCGTCGGAAGCGCTGTCCTCATGTTCGCTAAGGAACAGCGTTGCTCGAACGATGTTCTGCCACTCCTCCTCGACCGCGGACAGCCAGGGGTACTGATTCGCTCCAGAGAACTCAGTGCTCGCTCGTTGTGCGAATTGGAGACACCACTGTGCGTGTCGGGTCATGGTGGCGCGTGGTTCTCCCGCCACGCCCTCCAGACCTTGTTGTGCGTATTGACGAACACTTTCGAGCAGCCAATAGCGAGTCGTCGACCCAACTGGTCGAACCTGCACGAGGCTCTTGTCCACCAACGAGTCCACGATGCCAATGACGTCGTCGTCGCTCTCGATTCCAAGATCGCAGATAGTCTCCGCCGCATCGAGCGACCAGTCGCCGGCGAACACGCTCAGTTCAAACATCACTAACTTTTCTGGTTCACTCAGCAGGTCGAAGGACCAATCGATCATCGCTCGCAATGTCTGCTGACGTGGGGGTGCCGACCGATTCCCACTCGTGAGGATCCGCAAGTGATCCGAGAGTCTCTCCTCAACGTCATGCACGGACATCGAACGAAGTTTGGCGGCGGCTAACTCTATGGCGAGCGGTATGCCGTCGAGCCGTCGACAGAGTGCGAGAACGGTCTCAACGTTTACTTCGTCGACAACGAACTCTGGTCGCTGCAGTTGTGCCCGTTCCTCGAAGAGCCGAACGGCGTCAATCGATCGGGGGTCGTCGCCCGTGACGGCCATGGGCGCGAGTCGAACGACGCTCTCGCCGTGCACGCCCAGTGGCTCGCGACTCGTCGCGAGGAACCGAACGCCGGGACTGCGTCGCAGCAACTCCGACACCAAGTCCGACGTCGGTTGAAGGAGGTGCTCGCAGCTGTCGAGAACGACGAGTGTGTCGCGCTCACTCAGGGCATCTACGAGGGCGTCGGTGGAACTTCCTGCGGCACCGGTACCGAGAAGCGCCGCGAGCGCCGGCGCGAGTTGCGCCGCTTCACTGAGAGGTCCAAGTTCGACGAACCAGACTCCCCCGTCGACGTGACCGACGACATCGGCTGCGATCTGCAGGGACGCGCGGGTTTTCCCCGTGCCGCCGGAACCGCAGATCGTGACGAGGCGATGCTCGGCCATCAACAAAGAGAGTTCCGCTAACTCTCGGGTGCGGCCAATGAACGAGGTCGACTGCGCGGGAAGGTTGTTCTTCGCCGTCGGGTCGTCGAGTGTTCGAAGTGGCGGGAATTCATCACGGAGGCCGTCGATGACGAGTTGGTAGATCGATTCCGGTCTCGTGAGGTCCTTGAGAAGGTGTTGGCCCATGCTGCGAAGCGTCACGCCCTCCGGCACCTCACCACCCACCAGTTCATACGTCGACCCGGACAGCACAACCTGACCACCGTGTGCCGTCGCTTCGAGACGCGCCGCCCGATTCACCGTTGGTCCGAAGTAGTCGCCGTCACGCTCCTCGCAGTCTCCCGAGTGCAGCGCCATTCGCACGCGCAAAGTTGCGGGCTCGGGCCACTGCTCCACACCAAGATCGCGCTGCACATCAATGGCGCATCGCAGTGCGTCAGGTGCCAGCGAAAAGGCCGCACAGAATGCGTCGCCTACCGTCTTGAAGACGTGGCCATGGTGTCGATCAATCACCTCGCGCAAAATGTGATCGTGGCGCGCCAGCGCGATCGACATTGCCGCAGGGGCGTCCTCCCAAAGCCGCGTCGATCCCTCAATATCCGTGAACAGCAGGGTCACTGTTCCGCTCGGAGCTCTCACGGGACCGATTCTTGCAAACGAGTGCCCGGTTGACCTACTTCGACGCCGCGCGTGTTCTAGAAGTCCGGCGCCGGGACCGGCGAGGCGAGCGTGAAGGACGTCGCGTCGCCCCCTTCGAGGAAGAGGTGTTCGAGCGTCTCGAACGCTAGACAGAAGGTCCCGTTCCCGAGACCGCCCCACGTCTCGCCCCATGATTGGTAGAACCAGACCATCTTGGTGAAGGGTTCGACACCGAAGGCTTCGACTTCGTGGCCGCCGCGAACGGTCGCGCCCGGTTTCAAGGGACATTCCCCACTTGGCAGTGGTGTGTCGAAGCTGGTGTACCAATCAAGTCCGAAAATGAGTGGACCGAGCGTGAGTAGTCCGAGCATTGGAATCAACTCCGTTGCGTGGACCGACTTGGCGACGACGCCATCCTTCTCGAGGGCGTCGGCGATGCATGGTCCCGAGCATCCGTCATCGTTGGGCGGGTATTGCTCGCCGGGGGGATTGAACTGCGTTGCCTGCTCGTAGATCTTGACGGCATCAGTTTCGTTGAAGTTCCATCCGGCCTGGTGCAGCGGAATCGTCATCAATGCGCCTGCGGTGGCGTTGCCGGTACACGAGCCCAACGCGCCCTGGTCAAAGGGCGGGCAGAGTCGTTCCCAGTTCACGGTGTTCGTGGGAGGTGCCGGTGTCTGCGAAGCATCAACGTGGCGGCGTTCAAAACTGTCGCGACGGTCAATGTGGCGTCCGAGACGGCCACCGCCGACCGCTGACTTCTTCTCTTCGATATGCGTATACGTCACGTATCTCCCTCCATGCTGCCCACTCATTCGTCACAGACCGGAACGAAGGCTCGCCAGTCGCTCCGGCACGTACGAGATCTTCGAAAAGCGCACAACGCATCCGCCGCCGAGCGGCGACTGCGCTTCGAAGCCCACGTCGACCGAACCGTAGGTGTCGAGACGAAAGTATCGAACGAAGTGCCACTCTTCACCGTCCAGCGAGTAGTGGAACGCGTGCGCGTCGCCAAGACCCGACACCCGCAGGAAGACCGAGGTCGCGTCGATGATTACTGAATTGCAGTCGTCCGACTCACCTCTCGTCACCACCGAGACGATCATCGCCTGTCCTTGGGGCGAGAACTCGAAAGCGAGTTTGGCCCAGCTTTGCGTGTTGCTCCAAAGCACCAACGCGCCGGCGTCAAACGTCGACGAGAATGCGACGTCGACCTGTGCACTCAACATGAACTCGGTCAAAGGTCTACAGACAACAGCGGAGGTGGTTGCCACCACCTGAGACGTTTCGGGATCAGTGAACCAGTCCGTCTGCGGCGTCGCACTCATCACGATCGATCGGTCGCCGAACTCCACGTCGATTGGTTTGCCCACCCACTCGAACGACTGCTCAAGTCCCGGAATGCCCACGGACACTGTCTTCTCCCATTTCTCTCGATAGTTAACGAACGACGGGCATGATGCGCTCGGCCACGAGGCGAAGGTGATCGAGGTCGGCGAGGTCGAGGACCTGAAGATACATCCGCGTGGCGCCTGCTTCGCCAAAGTCGCGAAGTTTCGCGATGACCTCGTCGACCGTGCCGGCGAGACTGTTCGCCCGAAGTTCCGCGGCGTCGCGTCCAATGCGACCGGCCCGTCGCTCGATCTCCGCCTCGTTCTCACCGACGCACAGGACCTGCGCCGCGGACAGGACGATCGACTTCGGATCTCGGCCGCCGGCCGTGCACGCACTGCGAACGCGCTCGAACTGATCCCTCGTGGCGTCGAGGCTGTCGAAGGCCCGATTGAACTCGTCAGCGAAGCGAGCAGCGAGCTGCGGAGTTCGCGTCTTCCCACCGCCGCCGATGATGATCGGCGGATGGGGTTGCTGCACAGGCTTGGGCAACGCCGGGCTATCGACAATCGGATAGTGCGGTCCGGCATGCGAGTATCGCTCCCCCACGGGCGTCGCCCACAACCCAGTGATGATCTCTAGTTGTTCGCTGAGTCGATCGAATCGCTCCCCCAACGGCGGAAACTCAATGCCGTAGGCCGAGTGCTCCGCGGCGAACCACCCGGTGCCAATGCCGAGTTCCACTCGACCGCCGCTCATTTCGTCAATCTGTGCGACGGCGATCGCTAATGGCCCGGGCAGACGAAAGGTCGCCGCGGTTACCAGGGTGCCGAGGCGCACGTCCTTCGTCTCGCGGGCGAGTCCCGCCAACGTGATCCACGCGTCAGTCGGTCCGGGAAGTCCCGAGACCGCGCCCATGTGCAGGTAGTGATCGGAGCGAAAAAAGGCGTTGAAGCCCAGGCGGTCGGTCTCTTGGGCAACCCGCAGGAGGTCGTCGTACGTGGCACCTTGCTGCGGTTCCGTGAAAATTCGCAGGTCCATTGAGAAACCTTTCATCGACGTATTCTGCGCCATGTTACGCATCGTCGAACGCGGCGACGCATCGATGCTGCGCCGAGACAATCTGCGGTCGTGTTGTAAGGTCGAAATCGATGGTATTTGGACGTTCGGAACCGGAGGACACCATGTCGGATGAAGGTCCTCGCTACGGTGAGCCCGGTGGCTCGCAGTTTCCTATTACCACGGCACTCGTCTTCCCCGGTCAAGAGATTGACAAGAGTCTCGGCATGGTCTTTGGCGTCGTCGTTCGTTCCATGGGACTCGGCAAGAACATCACCGCCGGCATCAGATCACTCGCCGGCGGTGAAGTGAAGCAGTACACGCGCCTCGTGGAAGACAGCCGACGCCACGCGCTCGATCGAATGATCGAAAACGGTCAACTCATTGGCGCTGACGCCATTCTCTCGTTTCGCTTCGACTCATCTGAGGTTGGACAGTCACTGACCGAGATCGTCGCGTACGGCACCGCCGTCACCTTCAAGAAGCCGTAGCGACAGTGGGCTTCGTCGTTCTCGTCATCGTCGCGGTCGTCATCGTCTGCTTCTTCATCAGCCTGTTTGTTCGCCGCCACGGCGAAAGCGACAAGCCTCAGCCCGGTTGGCGCAGCACCGATGAGGTCTTCAATGACCCCTCCACCAATCGCGTCATGCGCGTGTGGCTGGATCAAAAGGGAGAACGTCACTACATTCCCGACGGGACCCGCCGCGCGTCCTAAGCCCACGCCACGTGCGACGTGCGACGTGCGACGTGCGACGTGCGACGTGTTCTACTCCTCCAACATTGATTGATACTTCATCGGAGCGATCAGCAGCCACGCGTCGCGGATGAGGTGGGCCAGTACGTCCCAATCGGGCGCGCTGGCTTCGTCCACTCCGTCAAGGTAGGCGCCGACCCAACCGCGGCCACCAAGGTAGGGTGGCCGAAAATAGCGTTCCGGCTCGTCGGCAACGAGCGACTCCTGCACGCCGACGGCGGCGGCGAACGTCACCGAGACCCGGTCATCATGATGGTGATCGGACATTCCGACGAATGTCTTCTCGTCGTCAACGAACCACGTTGCCTCTCCGTGACTCAGACGTTCGCTGACCACGGGCAGCGCCATCGCAATGGCTCGAACGCGAATGGTCGCCGACTCCCCTGCTGGAGTAGGTCGTTGTTCAGGAGGAACGCCCGCCACGCAGGCATCGTATCGCCGGGTCGATTCGGTTGCGTCGCGGCCGCGGCTCGCTCAACTCCGTCGACGTTCGCTCACACGCCATACGAAGCGCCCAAAAATCGCCAACACGGCCAAGAGGATGAGTGCGAACAGAAGAGGACCCGCGATGCGCAGGAGCCACTCGAATCCCGAGACGAAACCCGTGATGGAGTCGTGCCACGCCTTGTTGAAGCCCGTGCGCGGGTGCGCGGGTGGAACGACCACCTGGCCCGCTTGGGTGAGCGCCACGCTCAGGGTGCCGTACGTCGTCTCAGTATTCAAGAGATTCAGTTGTCCCTGGAGTTGCTCAATCTGGCTCTGAATCGAGTTGAGTTGCGACTGCACCGCGAGGATGCCATTGATCGAATTCGTGCGCGTCATGATCTTGAGGTACTGCGAACGGCTTACCCTCAATGCGGAGATCCGGGCCTGGAGGTCCACGTACTGACCAGTCACGTCATTGGCCGACGTCACCACTGACGTCGCGCGCCCGACGTGGCGCACCTGGTCAACCAACGTCGCGAATCGACGCTCGGGAACCTGCAGCACGATCGACCCAGTGGAGAACGTGCCGTTCTTCTTCGTACCCATGTGCGCGTGGGTACTGGAGACGAAACCTCCGTCGGCCGTCGCGAAGGCGGTGAGTTGCGTCAGTGTCGTCTGGAACTGTCTCCCGCCAATTGTTAAATCGATCGTCCCGACTTCTTCGACGCGCAACGAACTCGATGACGCGCTTTGCGCTGACTTCTCAAGAGCGGTGCCAGTGGTTGTTACGCCCAAGGTGACAGAACCCCGGGGGGCTTGGGAGCTGCCTGTGGCTGTCACCTGTCCCTCTTCGCCGGTGGGAGTCGTCGATAGCCCCGATGAGAAACCCGAGCCCGCGACGGCGACCTTCTTCTGCGACCCGGTCGAAAGTGCGCCGAAGGCGGGGCCGGTCGCGCCCGGTTGCTCACTCAAAAAGAGCGGTACCGCAACGGCAACGACGAGGACGCTGGCCGCGAGTGACATCGCGATCGATTTCGTGCGTCCGAAGTGAAGATAGAGCGCCTCGATCCGGTGCGGCTTTACTGTGACGTCTGAGGTGCTCGCCTGCTCGAGGATTCGATCGGGTACGGTCGCAGAGACGCTGAACTCGTTGGCCGCCTGCGCCAAAGCGTTTTTCAGGGTCTCTTCATCGAACATA
Organism: Acidimicrobiaceae bacterium; assembly: GCA_003152215.1. Lineage (GTDB taxonomy): Bacteria > Actinomycetota > Acidimicrobiia > Acidimicrobiales > RAAP-2 > RAAP-2. The sequence goes on from PLZP01000076.1 coordinate 18,168, forward strand.
GTCATGAGTGCCTCTCCTGGCGAGCGTCCGTCTCGCCTGTCGTGTCGTACTGCAGGGCGGGGTGCGCGGCCAGACGGGCGCGGGCGTCACTGAGACGTGACTTCACGGTGCCGGGCTGACGACCAATGGCCGTGGCGATGTCGCGCTCACTCAAGTCTGCGTAGTAGCGCAGGACAATCACGATGCGCAGGTGCGTCGGGAGATCCTTTAGCGCGGTCATGACATCGTTCGAAAGTGCGACTCGACCCATTGGATCATCGATGGCGGCCACGCTGGTCAACTCATCCTCGTGCGACCGGCGAACCCGATGAGGTATCTCCTTGCGGAGTTTCGAGTTACACGTGTTCACGACGACGCGGTAGAGCCACGGTTTGAAACTCGAGTCCGACGAGAGGGAGTCACGGAACTTCCAGGCCCGTAGAAATGACTCCTGCACCGCGTCTTCGGCGTCGAGTCGGTTGCCCAGGATGAGATACGCCGTTCGGACCGAGCTGGCGTAGCCCTCTTCGAGCCACGCACGCAGTTCTGCCACGTCGACCAGGTCACTCATTCAACTGATCCTCGTCCACTGCTCGGGTGCAGCAATTCTCGCCATATAGATAAAGACGCTCCTCCACCCTTTATGGTTCGCGAAGGGCGAAAGTTTCTCTGTTTTCCCCCTGTGGACTGGCTTTTCGCCACGACGATTTAGCGAGTTCTTAGTGTATCGATAGCGACTACTCACGATGAACGCCCATACTGAATCTCGAACCACCCATTTGTACAAGGAGAGCCCGATGAATTGGGACGAAGACGACAATGTAAGTGCGGCCACGAACGAGTCGGAGACGAACGTCACATCAACGCCGGCGGACCTGGCGCCCCCGCCGACGCCCACCCGGGCCAAGGGCGTCTTCATACCTCGATTCGTCGCCCTTGCGGTGCTCGTGGTGGCCCTCGGCGGTGGTGGCTTCGTCTTCGGCCACTACATCGTCACACCACCTCGACTGGTCGCTCCCCAGAGCCGTTTCACTTTCCCCACTGGTGGCAACTCTGGATTCCCCAACTACACGATCAACCCGCCTTCCTACTCCGCCCCCAAGTTGACGCCGACGCAGAAAAAGGCGAACGCCGCGGCGGCCAAGGTCGCAACCAAGATTGACCCCGGCCTCGTCGACATCACGTCGACGTATTCGACGCAGGGTTCGACCGCGATGGCCACGGGCATGATTCTCACTTCGAATGGACTCGTCTTGACCAACAACCACGTCATCGAGGACGCGTCGTCAATCAGTGCACGTGACGTCGCCACCAATACGACGTACGCGGCGACCGTGGTCGGCTACGACCTCACCAAGGATGTTGCGTTGCTCCAACTGACGAATGCGTCGGGGCTCACCACCGTGAAGACCGGTAACTCGTCCAAACTGACCGCCGGCGACACGGTTGTTGGTATTGGCAACGCGGGTGGCACGGGTGGCACGCCCAGCTTCGCCGCAGGAACCGTCAAGGCACTCAACCAATCGATTAGCGCCAGTGACGAGTCCAACCCCGCGGGCGCAGAGAAACTAAGTGGTCTCGTCGAGGTCAACGCCGACATTCTGCCCGGCGATTCCGGCGGACCCCTCGTGACGGCCAAAGGTCGCGTGATTGGCATGGACACGGCCGGCTCATCCGCGAATGGAGGCTTCGGCTTCGAGCAGTTCGGCGTCACCACCACGAGCCGCGGCTACGCGATTCCCATCAATGACGCGCTCAGCATCGTGAAGTCGATCGAGAGCGGCAGCTCCTCAACGAACGTCCACGTGGGTGCGACGGCATTCCTCGGCGTCGAATTCGACTCAGCGTCAAACGTCATCCCGGGTCAGCCCGGGCAGTCGGCGCCGTCCGGGGTCGCACTCGCCGGAGTGGTTTCGGGTCAGCCGGCAGCCAGCGCCGGGCTCGTCGCCGGCGACGTCATCACGTCAATCGACGGACACACCGTCACGACGGGGACGCAGCTACAGGCGTTGCTGTTGACGCTTCGTCCCGGCAACTCGGTGAAGATTGGCTACGTGAACACGAACGGCGTGGCCTCGAGTGCCAGCGCGACGCTCGCGAGTGGACCGGCGCAATAACCAGAGCGACAAACAACTACGCGCGAGTGCGGTGTAGCGCGGTGGCGCTTCGCCAGAGTTCGAAGTAATTGGCGAACGTGATCTGATCGGTCACGTAGCCCGCCGACTTCAGTTCTCGGTGGTACGCGGGCAAGTTGTGCCACGGAATACCCATGTCCACGTGGTGCGCCAAGTGCCAACCGGTGTTGTACGGAACGAACCAAAAGCGAGCCAGCCAGTGCTGGCGGACGTCGTGGGTCGTAAGGCGTCGATCGTCGCTCTTGATCATCCCGCCGTGTTCCGCGACGGCCCGAAGCCGATTGAGCACTCGCCACTGCGTCATCCACGGGAGCCACCAGAACACGAGGTAGGCCCACCACCTGCCCGTCCCCACCCAGTAGAGACCGAACAGCACAACCTGAATGAGAAGAATCGACGACGCGACGTTCCGACTTGACGACTTGGTCGTCGCCTTCAGAATCGATGTGAAGTTCTTGTAGCCCGAGATGCCCACGAGGTCGCGGATCAATCGTCGCCGAAGGTCGCCGGGCTCGCACGGGTAGCCGCTGTAGAAGGCCATGTCCGGTTCGTCCGGCCCGAACTCCTCGCGGTGATGGGCGAAGTGCGCCCGACGATAGATGCCGATCGGCACGAACGCCGGGTAGGCGATGAGCCACTTCCCCACGACGTCGTTGGCCCGTCTATTGGTGAAGAGCAACTTGTGGGCTGACTCGTGCATCAAAATCGCAAATCGAGCGTGCATGGGTCCCATCAAGATGAAGACCGCGAGCGCCGCCCATACGCCGAAGTGCGTGCCAAGATACGCCAGCAGCGCGGTCCAGAGCCAGACGAACGTGACCGCCCGGACGTTACGCCAGTTTTCGATATGGCGATAGTCCTTGCGCAACGCCGGAATGGCCATGCCATTCACCAGAAGGCGGTCGGTTGGCAGGACGTCAGGCAACGCACCCGAACTCGGCACGAGATCGATGACCATGAGCCCATCATAAGAACAGAATGAACACTGGCAAGGGCGCTCATTTCATAAGGCGCCAACCGCCTTCAGGCAACGACGAAAGCGGCGGGAACTGTAACGTGGGCCAATCACTGCTCGTACGGGCGGTGTCGCTATCGGGGGATTCATGGATCTGCAATTCGCGAATGCGTGGGAGACCGTCGCCGACGTCGTGCCCGAGCACGCCGCCATTGTCCAGGGAGAGCGCCGCTACAACTACCGAGCGTTCGACGACCTCTCGTCACGCTTCGCGAGCGCGCTGGGCGCGGCCGGCGTCAGTGAGGGTTCCGCAGTCGGCCTCTACCTCTACAACTCACCCGAGTACCTGATTGCCCAGGCCGGATCGTTTAAACACCGTGCCGTGCCGATCAATGTCAATTTTCGCTACTTGGACGATGAGTTGGCCTACTTGATCGACAATGCCGACGCCGAAGTCCTTGTCTTTCACTCGTCGCTCGGCGAGCGCGTCGCGAACGTGCGCGGGCGCCTCCCAAAATTGAAACTCCTCGTCGAAGTGAATGACGGCGGCGAGCACGTCGACGGCGCCGTGACGTTCGACGAGCTGATGTCTGGCCACGAGGCGCAGGTTCGACAAGACCGTCCCGGCGACGATCTCTACATGCTCTATACGGGCGGAACGACCGGCATGCCCAAGGGCGTCATGTTTCATCAGGCAGAGCTCGTGCAAGGTCTCTACTCGGCCTTCGCGACGTTCGGTCTCGAGGCACGAATGCCGACATCGACCGAGGACATTGAAACGCTGGTCCTCGAACTGCACGTCGGCGGTCCCGTCGTCACGATCGCGTGCTGTCCTCTGATGCACGGCACCGCGATGTGGCTGTCGTCGATGCGCGCACTGCTCTCCGGAGGTACCGCGCTCCTCCTCAGTGAGCGCACCTTCAACCCCCACGAAGTGTGGGCGCTCGCCGAACGTGAAGGTGCCACTGAAATCGTCATTGTCGGCGACGCCTTCGCGCGACCGCTGCTGCGCGCACTCGAAGAACGTGAGGCCACCGGCAGCCCCTACGACACGTCGAGCGTTCGACGAATGATCTCCTCCGGAGCGATCTGGAGCGCGGAGATTAAGGACGGACTGCGCAGCCGCATCTCGTCGGTGCAACTCGTTGACGCACTCGGTTCAACTGAGGCCGGCAGCATCGGCGTCAGTGTCGCGACGTCAGAGTTCGGTGCGGCAACGGCCAAGTTTCTCTTCGCGCCCACCACCAAGGTCATCAATGTCGACGGCACGGAGGTCGTTCCCGGATCCGGCGAACAGGGCGTCCTCGTGACCCAGAACTCTGCGTACGGGTACTACAAGGACCCGGTCAAGAGCAAGGCAACATTCATTGAGATTGACGGTAACTCCTACGTGTTCACCGGGGACTGGGCGAGCGTCGAGGCCGACGGCACTGTCACCTTGCTCGGTCGTGGGTCGATGTGTATCAACACCGCCGGTGAGAAGGTCTACGCCGAGGAGGTCGAGGAGGCGATCAAGCGCCACCCCGGCATCGACGACTGCCTCGTCATCGGGCTGCCCGACGAGAAGTATGGCCAGCGTGTGGCCGCGGTCGCGTCACTCAATTCGAACGAGGTGACGACGAGCGACGAGGTTCGCGAGTGGCTCCGGACTTCTCTCTCGCACTACAAGATCCCCAAGACCATCACGCTCGTGGACATCGTGCGGCGCGCTCCCAACGGCAAGGCCGATTACAAGTGGGCGAAGGAAACGGCCCTCGCAAGTGACGGCGGACGAGCCTGACACGAACTCTCCTGTAATGAAGATGCTTCTGCGTCGCTTCGACGACTACCAGCAGCGTCACTCGTCGATCGGGTTCCCGGTCGCGGTGATGAAGAAGTTCGTCGAGGACAAGTGTCCCTCCCTCGCCGCTCTTCTCGCCTACTACGGCCTCCTTTCGATTTTCCCCCTGCTGCTCGTTCTCTTCACCCTTCTCGCACTGCTCTTCGGTCACGACACAAATCTCCAACATCGCGTCATTCACTCCGCGCTGGTCCAATTCCCCGTCATCGGAAAGCAGCTGGGCAATCTCAACGGACTCGCATCGCTGCACAAGAAGAGTGGCATCGGTTTGGCCCTCGGCCTCGTGGGTCTCCTCTGGGGATCACTGGGCGTCACAAAGGCCGGGCAGCGCGCCATGGCCGACGTCTGGAACGTCCCGCATCTGCTGCGCCCCCACTTCGTTCGTCGCATCGCAAGGGGTCTCGAGTTTCTTGGCGTCCTCATCCTCGACGTGGTGGTCTCGACCGCTCTGGCCGGTTTGGTCACGTTCGGCGGACACGCCCTCTGGTTCCAGATCGTCGCGGTGGTTGTCGGGCTTGCGCTCAACGTCTCGCTCTTCATCCTGGGGTTTCGAATTCTCACGCCCAAGTCGATCGCGACGAGGATGCTCACGACGGGCGCCGGATGCGCGGCCCTTGGATGGAGCTTCCTCCAGTACATCGGGACCTGGCTCGTCGGACACGAACTTCGCCACGCCAGCCAGCTCTACGGCTACTTCGCGAGCGTGCTTGGTTTGATCTTCTTCCTCTACGTCGCGGCGGTACTCACCGTGATCGCGGCCGAGATCGACGTCGTTCGAATTCGACACCTCTATCCTCGGAGCTTGCTCGCTCCCCCGCTCACGAGTGCCGACAAAAGTGTCCTCAGCGACATTGCATTGGCGACGCAACGTCGAGCCGATCAAGTTGTAGAGGTTCGATTCATTGAGCCAGAGAGCGAAGCGCACGGCTCGGCATCGAATGTTGATGGCGGCGGCGGCGAGTCAGCACCGAGCGACAAATGAACGGTCGTGAAGCGACGTGAGAGCTTTTAGCTGGCTCCGGGCAAGTACAAACGAGTCACGACACCTTCGACATCGTCATCGAGGTTCTCGGAGTGGATCTCGTAGTTGGCCTTTTTGAAGGTTCGCGGCACGGCGCGCAGCTCGGCATGCAGGTCGATTTTCTCTTGACGGGCGATCATCGTGAAGGCAATGACCGTGATGATGAGGCCACAGGCGACGAAGACGAACCCCTCGAGGTAGGCCATCAGGGTCTTAACGCACGTGGAGTCGACACCGCTGGTCGCGCCGGCGCCGGCCGGGCCGCTCACGTTGCAGACGCCCACCTGGGTGTGCGCTTGGAGCAGTGCCCACAGACCAAACAGCATCAGCAAGGCGCCGAGACCAATCACGATTCGTCTGGTGGTCATGCGGGCCTTCCCTTGCTAGGGCCTTACTTCGACAGACATTGCCGACCTCGAGAAACTGGTCGGTGGTTGACGCGGCGCACACACGAGTGCGACTTCGTTCGCAGGCCCCCCGACCGGGGCTTTTGCGAACGAGAAAAACCTTACGTCGAGCCGCCCAACGCACTACGAACGAGAAGACAAAAGCTCAACAATTGAAGTCTTACCCGCACCACCATTGATTCGCGGCTCATTGCGAGGAAGTTGGTGATGACTACACACCGGTCCGCGAGAGCCTCGCTGACGCGTCCCACAGTTCGCGCGCGACGGACTCGTCACGCGATTTCTTAGACGGTCGCTGAATGCTCGGAGAGCCACGAAGATGGAGGAGGCCCCCGGGCCGACGTAACTGCCCCCACGGATGTCCTCGGTCGCGGCGAAGAGCGTCGGCCACGCCCCTTGTTCCTCACTGTTGAACAGACGTTGTGACAGTTTGCTCACCGCACCGTTGAGGCCCCCCACGTGGCTGATCAGATTCGTTCGCGCAATCCCGGGATGCACGGCGATCGAGCGAACAGGACTGTGCACTTCGTCGAGGCGACGCTGTAACTCGAACGCGAACAACACATTGGCCAACTTCGAGTCCTCGTACGCATTGATGGCCTTGTAGGGACGATGGTCGAAGTTGAGGTCGTCGAGGTGGATCCGTCCACGAAAGTGAAGGAACGACAAGACCGTGACGACACGATTCGTGATGTGAGGTAACAGGAGGTTCGTCAACGCAAAGGGTCCCATGTGGTTGGTCCCAATGTGCAGTTCGAAGTCGTCGATCGTGCGAAAAGCCGGCATCAGCATGATGCCCGCGTTGTTAATCAAGGTGTCGATGGGACCACTCCATTCGGCGACAAACGAGCGTACCGATTCCAGGTCCGCCACGTCGAGTCGGAGAACTTCAGTGTCGCCGCTGAACCGTGACGAGACACGAACGCCCTTGTCGACGTCGCGAACGGCGAGAATGACCCTGGCGCCGTGTTGGGCAAACTCTCTCGCGCTGCTCAGTCCAATGCCGCTTGACGCACCGGTGACGATGATGGTCCGGCCCGTCAGATCGGGAAGATCCTTTGGTGTCCACTTCTTCGTCATTGGTTCAGACCGCTTTCACCGTGGAGAGAAAGTGCACTGAGGGCGGCTCTTGTGCGTAGAAGAACGGATCGGTGTGGCAGCCCGACGAAAAGACGACAGTGCTTGGCTGGGGCAGTACCTTCGCCAACTTCGCCACGCCGGGATGGAAGGGATCGTCAGCCCCCGACGCGATTCGAACCGCAACGCCCTTCAGATTGGTGGCGTGCGCGATGACGTCACCCTCCTCGAATGCCGTTGCCGAGGCGAATGCGCCGGCGTTCGCCCCACGCGCCTGCTCGTAGGAGGTCCAAATAGCCGGACTGATTGCCGCAACACCCGACACGAGTCCTGGGTTTCGTTCGGCGATGGCGAGCGCTCCGTAGCCGCCCATCGAGATGCCCATCAGTGAGATCGTCCCGGGAGCGCGTCCCAGCCCACGTCGCTGGCAGAGAGGGATGAGCTCCTCGACCACCATCGCCATGGGGTCGTCTTTGGGGTGCGGGTTCCAGTAGCCGTTGCCACCATCGACCGTCACGAGCGCCATTGGCGTTGGCGCTTTCCCATTTGTTCGGATCGCGACCGCCTGTGCGGGGGTCATGTTGACGAGGGCGTTGCGATGATTGGCGCCATAGCCGTGCAACATGATGATCAGCGACAGTGCGTCACTCGGTGGATTTCCGACCGGGTAGCCAATCGAGTAGCCCACCGGTCGATGGCGAGCTTTCGAAAAGAACTGTCCCGACGTCGTCGTTCCCAGTTCACCAAAGACAACGTTGGGCGCCTTGACCGAGCAGGCGCCATCGAGTTCGTCAAGGAGCAACTTGCCCGGCAGCACGCCGTGATCAACGAGTTCGACACCGCCGACGCCCACGACGACAACTGCGCCGAGTCCGCCAGCAACCCAGCCAAGGAGTCGGCGTCGTGAAACGGTCGCCTCGTCCACGCCTTCGCTCATCGTTGTCTCCTCGCGCATCATCAGAGGTCCGGCGGAGTTCCCTCTAGGTAAGTTTGACCGATGACCGGGCCGTCGATGGACTTTGGACCGCGACGTTAATCGTGCTCCGTACGTGACGGCGGCGTACCGCGTTGTCCTCTCCAACGCCGATTGACCTCGGCCGTACGCACCATTGCGCAACAATTCGTCGTGGAGTAGGAAGTTGTTGTCGATTCATCGTCGTGGTCAACGTCGAAGTGGGTGAGAGGTTCAGCGGGAGCCTCCGAAAGGAGCAGTCATGACGCAGTATCTGGTACTGATTTACGAAAACGAACAGTCGTGGGCCAATGCGGACGAGGCGACGGTCGGGCGAATGATGAGCGAGCACAGCAGCTTCGGGCAAAAGAACGGCGCGTCACTACGTGGCGGCAACGCCCTCGAGTCATCAACGACGGCGACATCGCTCCGCAGGAACGCGTCGGGCGAAATCGTCGCCACCGACGGACCCTTTGCCGAGACGAAGGAGGCACTCGGCGGTTATTACGTGATCGAAGCCGATGACCTCGACGCCGCGCTGGCCATCGCCAAGCAAGTGCCCGCCACCTTTGGAGGCGTCGAAGTTCGCCCGATTCGAGACATGAGCTGACGAACTCTGGCGACATCCAGCGTTCGGCAGTCTTCGCGGCTGTGGCGAACGCCCACCGACATGAGTGGGCGTTCGTCCTGGCCTCGACGATGCGAATCACCCGCGACTTTGACGTCGCGGAGGAGTGCGTGCAGGACGCCTTCGCCAAGGCCCTCGCCTCGTGGAGCCAACAGGGAATCCCGACGAACCCCGGCGCGTGGTTGACCACGGTGGCGCGTCGACGCGCTATCGACCTCGGACGACGTCGCGACGTCGCGATGCGTTCACGACGACTCCTCGTGACCGACGCCACCACGCTCGACCGCGAACCCGATTCGGCCATCGAGGATGACCGGCTCCGCCTGATCTTCACGTGCTGTCACCCGAGTCTGGCCACCGATACGCAAGTCGCGCTGGCCCTACGCATGTTGTGCGGTCTCAGTACCGTCCAGGTCGCCAAGGCTTTTCTCGTCAAAGAGTCCGCGATGGCGGCGCGCCTCACGAGGGCGAAAAAGAAGATTGCGATTGCCCGAATCCCCTATCGAGTCCCGAAGCGCGCAGAACTTCGGACGCGGATCGATGCGGTGCTCCTCGTCGTGCACCTACTCTTCACGACTGGTCACACGTCGCCCGTCGGCGAGGAGCTGTCCCAGGTTGACCTCGTGGAGCGATCGCTCGACCTCGCACGAATGTTGCACAGTCTGTTGCCCGACGACGGAGAGGTCACTGGTCTCCTCGCGTTGATTCTTCTCACGGACTCTCGTCGCGGATCGCGCGTCGGCACCGAAGGTGAGTTCCTCGCCCTCGCCGACCAAGACCGGAGCACGTGGCACCGAGACTCGATTGATGAAGGGTTGGTGCTCGTTGGCGACGCGCTGCGACGCGGTCGCCCCGGCCCCTTCACACTCATGGCGGCAATCGCCGCCGTACATTCGAGCGCCCCGCACTGGGACGAGACCGATTGGAGCGAAATCGTTGGACTCTACGACCTCTTGATTGACACGTGGCCCTCCCCGGTCGTCGCGCTCAACCGCGCGGTCGCGCTCAGTTTCGCCGAGGGACCCGACACGGGACTTCGTGCCCTCGACGACCTCAGTACCGAGCCTCAGTTGAGCGCGTATCCCTACCTCGCGGCGGCTCGGGCCAACTGTCTCGTTCGTCTTGAGCGAGTGGACGAGGCCCGTGACGCCTTCGCCGAGGCGGCGATGCTCACCGAGAACAACGTGGAACGGGCATACCTGCAGTCGCGCATTGAAGAACTCCTCGAAAGAAGGTCGTAACGCTCAAGCGCGAGTCCGTGACCATCACGTTTTCAAAGTGGGAAGAGAACATCTCGCTGACCGCACCCGACGCCAAGTTCCAACTGACCTCACAAAGCGTGCGCGACTATAGGCGCGATGAACTTTGAGGATCTTTGCCGCGAACGAAGTGCATAAAGAAGTCGCGAACGCTCCCCGGTGACAGATGCAACGACGAGGAACCGGCCGTAATCACCTGACCCACGGACGCCGACCAGTAGACCGACGTGAGCGCTGCGGCGTCAACATCCTCATCAATCCAACCGTTCTCCTGCGCACCTTCAATGACCGCGATCCAACGACTGAACTGGATATCAAGCAAATCGCAGAAGTGACTCTGCGTGAACGGGTCGGACCAGACATCGTGGAGAAGATTGATAATCCCCCACTTCCTGTCCGCCTGGCCTGACGACCAGGACATCTCGAGGTTCTCCTCCACACCTGACCAGAACGACGCCTCATCGCCGTCCGCGACAGCGCCCTCAATGCGCGAGAGTCCCAGGTGGATCGGTTCGATCATCACAAAATAATTGGCCATTTGCACTTCGGCGATTAGTTGGATTCGCGAATCAAAGAACTTCTCTACGACGTCGACGTCGACATTGGCTCGTTCAGCGACATCACGGAACTGCACATCCTTGCTCCCCCGCTCCTTAACGAGCTCGCTGGCGACGAGCATGATATTTCTTCGGGCAAAGGGATCTTCGTTCTCCACGGCCTCTACCCTACAATCGCAAACCGTCGTGAACGTAATGCATCAAAGCAATACTTCCGAACAATTTATGTGTGTTAAGTCACGCTTCTCATCCACTCGTCGGCCGATGCCATGAAATGAGTTTCGCTCGATCGACGTCGACGTAATCATGTTCGACGAACCACCGCGCCGATTCATGCAGTGCTTCCGCCGCGGGCCGAGAGGTGTAGCCAATCTCTCGGCGCGCCTTCGCGTCGTCAAAGGTCATTGTGGTTGACGCCATCTGTGCCGCTTCACGCGGCACTCGGGGTTCGCGACCGAGAAGGTCACCTTCAATGAAGCTCGAAAGATGTCCGGCGATCAAGGGGAAGACCGATGGGAAACGTCGTTCAGAGCCGGGGAGCCCCGTCACTCGCGAGAGCATAACGAGAAGTTGCGCCATCGTGATGTTCTCACCTCCGCAGATGTAACTCTGGCCCTGTCGTCCATTCTCCAAGGCGAGCAGGTGACCATTGGCGAGATCATCGACGTGCGCGACGTTCATTGCGGTGTCGACGTAACCGGGCATTCGCCCATTCAAATAGTCGAGCACCACTTTCCCCGACGGCGTTGGCCGGTGATCGAAAGGGCCGTGGGGCATCGTGGGCAACACCAGAACCAGGGGCGCGCCCTGGGCGGCGAGTCGCAGCACTTCGTGTTCGGCCACGTATTTCGTTTGCTTGTAATTGCCGTAGAGGTGGGAAAGGTCCGCCACGTCCTCCTCGTTGGACGGTCGTCCCGATTTGGTCTCCCAGAGGCCCAGTGTCGCGACCGTTGACGTGAAGACAGTTCGTTCCACGCCGGCGGTCGTCGCTGCGCGAACGACATTGCGACTGCCATTCACATTGACGTCGTAGAACGTCGCTGAATCCTTGGGCCAGAAGCCGAATTTCGCCGCGAGGTGAAAGCAGAATCGTGCCCCGTCGAAGACGCCGTCGAGCTGTCGTTCCTTCGTGATGTCGACCTCTCGGCGCTCCACATCGAGGTCATCGAGGTTCGAAGCCGGAGCACCGGGCTCTAACAGCGCGACCACTTCGACGTCGCGCGAGAGGAGTGCGCGTACCACGGCCGATCCGATGAACCCGGCCGCGCCGGTGACGACGACACGGTCGCCGTCGCGCAATGTGAAGCTCACGGCGTCACCGAAGTGCGCTTGGGCGCCTTCGGCGTCCTCTTCATGATTCCCTTCGCCATTGAAACGCCGAAGTCGACGAGCAGACCGCTGCCGCGTTCAGCTTCACTCAACAGTTCGTCAAGAGCGTGCACGAACAGATCGATCTCGGCCTCGCCGGCGATGAGGGGCGGGAGGAGCTTGATGACGTTGAGGTTGTCCGCGGCGACTTGCGTGAGGATCTGGTAGCGCTGGAAGAGTGGCACCACAAGGGTCTGGGAGAACATCGCCGTGCGCGCCGCCTCCACGAGACGCCAACGTCGGCGTGCACCGGCCGACGTGGGACGACCCAACTCGATCCCGATCATTTGACCACGACCTCGAACCACGTGCAGGAACTCGTGGCGCGAAGCCAGCTCTTCGAGTTGGGCGTGCCACACGTCGCCCATTGCCGATGCGTGTTCAACGATGTGCTCATCATCGAAGACCGACAATGTCGCGAGACCGGCGACCATTGCCAATTGGTTTCCCTTGAACGTGGTCGAGTGGACCATGGCACGGTCCATTGAGCTGTACACGCCGCGAAGAATCTTGTCGCTCGTGAGCATTGCCGCGACCGGCACATAACCGCCGGAAAGCGCCTTGGAGATCGTGACGATGTCGGGCGTCAAGCCGTAGTGCTCGAAGGCGTAGAACGCGCCGGTGCGTCCGAGACCGGTCTGCACTTCGTCGCAGATGAAGAGTGCGCCGGCTTCGTGCACCGCCTTTTCGAGTTCGAGCCACAGCGTGGCGTCGAGTTCGTTGACGCCCTTGCCTTGTATTGGCTCCACAATGAACGCCGCGACGTCGCCGCGCTTCAGCTCGCGGCGCAACGCGTCAAGGTCACCGAAGGGAATCTCAGTTGTGTCGGCGAGGAGGGGGCCGAAGCCACTTCGAAAGTCCGATGATCCGTTCACCGCCAGCGCGCCCATGGTCAGTCCGTGGTACGCGTGCGAGTGGTACAGAATCCGATTGCGGCGAGTGCTGGCGCGCGCGAACTTAAGTGCGGCCTCGACCGCTTCGGCACCAGAGTTGCAGAAGAAGAGTCGCTCGATCTGCTTGGGGCTGCGCCGAACCAGTTGCTCGGCGAGCAGTCCAGGTAACAGCGCACAGTCCATCTGGACCATGCTCGGAAGATCGGCATCGAGTGCCTGACGCAGTGCGTCTTTCACGACCGGATGTGCGCGACCCAAAGCAAAGACACCAAAGCCACTCAACAGGTCGAGGTACTTCGTGCCGTCATCGTCGAAGAGATAACAGCCTTCGCCGCGCTCGTAGAAGCGGTCGAATCCGAGCGTTGACACAACCTTGGTCAACTGAGGATTCAGATACTGGGCGTGCAGTTGAAAATTCTCCCCGTGACGCTCTTGCATGAGCTGCGCCAAATTAAAGGTCATCACGCTCCTTCACCATGGGTACATCTATAGCCCGAAATGTCCATCGCCTCCGCGAACGAGTGGCTAAATCACCGGCGACAGGCCACCGTCGAGAGCGATACCGACGCCGGTCACGTAACTGGCCCTGGGCGACAAGAGATAACTGGCTAAATCAGCAAACTCGTCGGCGCGGCCCACCCGGCCCAGCGGAATGTGTGCGCTCTTGGCAGTCGTTTGGTAGAACTCCTCAACGCTGACACCCGCGACTTCGGCGCGGCGCACCCACTGCCCCGACTCGATGATGCCGATCAGTATCGCGTTCGCGCGAATTCCGCGCGGTCCAACTTCACTCGCGAGGGATTTCGTGAACGCCAAACCGGCGAGTCGTGACGCCGACGTCGGCGTCGTACTCGCACCCGGTGCGCGAGCGAGAACTGCGAGCACGTTGATGATGGCACCCTGCGTTGCTTCAAGCGCCGGCAGCACGGCACGGACGGCGTGCAACGCGGCGATGACTTTCAGTTCGTAGTCGTTGCGCCACTGCTCATCACTCGAGGTGGCGATGGATGAACCTGCGGTCTGACCGGCATTATTGACCAAACCATCAAGTCGGCCGAAACGCGAGAGCGTGGCGTCCACGAAGGCGTCCAGCTGTGCACCGTCGGTGACGTCCGTCTGTGAGCAGAGCGCGTCAGCGCCTAGGAGTTCTTGCGCTCGTGCGAGACGATCGCCATCGCGTCCACAGACGGCGACGTGGCCACCCTCGGCGACGAGGCGTTGCGCCAACGCCAGTCCGAGACCGTCGGTGCCACCGGTGATGAGAAACGCCTTGTCCTTGAGTTCGAGATCCATGCATTCATCCTACGAATCGGTTTCACGAAAGCAACGCCCGGCGAGACGGCTAAGAGGCGGTCGTGGCAAACGCGACCACGTGCGTGGCGGTGGGCACGAGGAAGAGACCGTCACCAACGCTCGGTGTTGGAAAGTCATTGGCCGCTTGGCCAACCGTCACCTGACGTCGAATGGCGCCCGTCGTCGGGTCGTAGGCATAGAGGACACCGTTGTGTCCGATCGACCACACCAGTCCGGCCGCGATGATGGGCGGACCACCGCCCGTCGACGCGCTCCAGAGGATGTCAATAGATGGCGTCGTCGAACCGACTCGAATGGCAATCGTGCCCGTGACGCACGGCAGATACACCGTCGAACCGAGCACTGCACCCCCGCCATCGATGTCGTTCGAACAGTTGGAACCCGTGGTGGTCTCTCCCTCGCCAATGCCCCCGAGGTTGCTTCCATTCAACACGTAAATGATCCGCGACTTGCCCGCGATCACGACCTGGCCATCCTTGAGAAGCACCGGCTCCATGCTCATGTCTTGATCTTGGGAGTTATCGTACGCCCACGCGGTGGGAGCGAAGTACTGCATGAGGTGCATCGATGAAGTCAGTTCGAGGACGGAGTCGCTGTCGTCGTAGGGGTCGCTCGATGAGTACACCGACCCGTTGCCCGCGCTGACCCAGACGTGGCCCTGCGCATCGATTGAGGGTGCCCCTCCACCCATCCAAATCGCCCCTTGACTATCGCCGGGGGCCGCATCGACGGTGAAGAAGCTCACGGCACCGGTCTTCTCCGAGACCGACACGACACGTCCGCGGTACGACGCACAGTCCCCGTAGTTTCCGCCCATGCCAAAAATGATTCGCCCGTCATCGAGGGTCAATCCCGTTCGTTGCAGAAGTGCCACCGAAACGGCACCAGGCGGATCGACGTCGTGGGTCATTCGCGGCCTGCCCGTCGAGGCGTCCAACCCGACGAACACGTGCTCGGAGTGATCATGCACCATCTCGTCGGCGACAACGTAGATTTCATTTCTCGCAGGATCGATGACCGGCGTGCCCGTGATGCCCTCCATGGGCAGTATGTTGCCGCACGGCAGTTTCTTCGAGGGCACGGGACTCGCGAGATGGCGCTTCCACACGACGCGTCCGGATTGCGCCGAGAGTGCGTAGACCGTGTCGTCTTCCGTCGCAACGTAGACGTACTTGCCGTAAACGAGCGGTTCACCGTACAGCGTGCCGTCAAGTGACGGTGAGGTCCATTTGGGCGCGTTCGTATTGACCGACTTGACGACCGACGTGTAGCCAGAACCTGACGGATCGCCGTGGTACACGGTCCATGCACTGGTGGGCGTTGCGCCGCCCTTGGCAGACGCTACGGTCGCGATGCCCACGACCAGCAACGCGATCACGAGCGAGCTACTCGCCAGCGTGAGCGGGTGGGCCAGTGCCCTACGCGACGTGAGATGTGAGCGGTTGCCTATGACGCAAGTGTATGGGGCTCATTTCAACATGCCGTGCAGCGTGAGAGCCCCGTCACCCACCACGGGGCATAAAATCCATCGCGGTACTCTTTGGCCGTGAGCGCCATTTCCCTCGATCGACGACCTCGACGCCCACGCCTTCGTTCGCTCCTCGTCATTCTCGCTCTGTTCGGTACGCCGTTCATCGCAAGCACCCCCGCGACGGCCGCCAACAGTCCGTTGCCCGCATTCACTTCGAGCGTGTCACCGGTGAGCGCAGCGCAACTCGGTCGAACGTGGAGACCGGGCTGTCCAGTTGGGCCCAACCAACTTCGTCTCCTGCACCTGCGTTACGTCGGGTTCGACGCCAAGGCACGCGTCGGCACACTGGTGGTCAACGCGTCGGTCGCCACTGCGGTCATCCACGTCTTCGCCGACCTCTACGCTCGGCGCTTCCCACTTCACTCGATGATTCCCGAGTCGGCCTTCGGTGGCAAGGACCCTGCGTCAATGGCAGCCGACAACACCTCCGGCTTCAACTGTCGCTACGCCGTCGCCACGGGTCCCAAGCAGTGGTCCGTGCACGCGTACGGCGAGGCCATCGACGTCAATCCCGTGCAGAACCCTTACGTCTTTAGCGGCGTCGCCCAACCCGTCAACGGAAAGGCGTACGCCAACCGCAGCGACGTGCGACCGGGCATGGCGGAACCGCGCGGCGTGCTCACCAACGCCTTCGCTTCCGTAGGCTGGTCGTGGGGAGGACGATGGGCCGCTTCACCGGACTATCAACACTTCTCGGCCACCGGCGGCTAGGGCTCTGCGCGACCTCGTCGTTCGCGTTGCTCGTCTCCCTGGTCTGTCTCTCCTCTACGTCGAACGTCGACGCCGCCACCACGCCGCGAATCGCGTCGACCTGCAACGTCATCGCCGATGCCGTAGCCGCCCCGTCGACGACCGACCAACTGATCACGGTCATCGCTCCTTCAATGCGATCGTCCGTCGCATCCCTCGAGGTCTTTCAGCGAGTCGGGACGTGCTTTCACCTGGTCGATGGTCCCTACGGCGCGAACGTCGGGGGCAACGGCCTCACCACCCACCACCGCGAGGGCGACGACACCACGCCGATCGGGCTCTTCGCAATTCAGTCAACGATGTACGGCGTCGATGCCAATCCCGGCGTGACCTACCGCTACCACCGGTTGGTGTGCGGTGACTGGTGGGACGAACAGTCCTCCTCCGCGCTCTACAACCACTTCGTTCACGTGGGTTGTGGCACGTCACCGTCCTTCGGCGGCGACTCCGAACGACTCTGGGAAGTCACGCCTCAGTACGACTACTTCGCGGTGATTGCGTACAACCGTCGTCCGGTCGTGCCGGGCCGGGGCTCGGCGATCTTTCTCCACGTCTCCATCGGCGCCCCGACGACGGGCTGTGTCGCGATCCCCCGCGTCGACCTACTGCGCGTCCTACGGTTTCTTCGACCGTCGCAACATCCGATGATGTACATCTCGACTCGTCAACTGTTGCCGGGCTGATCAGTGCGTTCGCGTCATCTCGACGATGACACCGAGACTTGACGACGCGGCACCCTGGTAGACCCCCTTCAGCGGAGCGACGTCGTCGTAGTCGCGCCCACTTCCCACGAAGATGTGGCGCTCCGTCTCGGGAATGCCATTGGTGGGATCCATTCCCGTCCACGCGCCGCTGAAGTACTCAATCCACGCGTGGCTCTGGCCCGCAGCGGCGACCCCGACCTCACCGTGGTCCGACGGGTACAGGTAGCCCGAGACGTAACGCGACGGGATGCCGAGTTGGCGCAGCAGTCCAATCGTGATGTGCGTGATGTCCTGACACACGCCTTCGCCGATGTCCCACGCCTCCTGCGCCGTCGACGAGACCGAGGTCGCGCCCGGTAAGTACGTCACTTGACCGCGCACATACTCGCCCACCGCGTCCACGCAGCCGTGCAAGTCAGGGATGCGTCGCCACTCGTCGAGTGGGGCCAGCACGCTGCCCGCCAACTTCGTGCGCTCCGTCTCAAGGAGGTACTCGGAGAAGAAGTCAACGAGAGTGGGTGCTCGCAACTCACTCCACGAGATCGCGGGATCGATCATCTGTGCTCGACTCTCGACCATCGAACGTGCCTCGACCTCCAGCTTCGAGTGCGGCTCTTGAATGTCGAAGACCGTCACGATCGTGCCGAAGTAGTCGGTGTGCGTCGATATCGGTACCACCGGCTGGACCGCGACGTGGGCGTGACGGACCTCCTGGCTGGCCGAGGTGATGGGCGTCATGCGCGCCTCGTTATATGAGGACTTCGCTATTCCGTCGTACGTAAAGCCGGTGTGGTGGCGAATCGAGAGGCTCAGTGAGTTGGTCACAGCCCTCCCTCTCTCGACCACTGCACGAAGTCCTCATGGCGAAAGAAACGGTCCGTGACGGCGTTATTGATCGACACGCAGGTCTCCTCGAGCATCTCGAGCAGCTCGGGCAAATGAACCAGCAGCTCGGTCGAGTCAATGAACTCAAGGCGCCCTCTCGCCCCCGCGAGACTCTGGCGCGCGACATCGGCCATTGCAATGCGCTGGCTACTCGGTTGAATCTCGTAGAGGCATCGATCGGCGAGGTTGAGTGAGAACAACACTGAACGAGGGAACAGCCGATCGAGGAGAAGGAACGCGGCCACACCGTTCGCGTCGTGAATCTCGCTGGTGCTTCGCATGAACGCCTCCATGGCGCCACAGGCGCGCAGGAAGGCGAGCCAATCGGGGGCGTTGTCTTCGGAGAGCACCCGCCCGCGAAGCAGACGCGCCGTCATGTCGATGCGTTCAATACTTCGACCGAGCACGAGGAAGTGCCAACCGTCGTCGTGGCTGAGCGTCGCGTCAGTGAGGCCAGCGAGTAGTGCGGCACGTTCGCGCACGTAGAGGAGGTACTGCGACGGGCCGAGGCGACGGGCCGTGTTCTCCATCTGCGGGAGGCGGTTGCGCGTCGAGTTAAGGGCCACCCACATCTCGGACGAGATGAAGTCGCGGCTGCGCCGGGCGTTCTCGAAGGCCCCGCTGAGCGACCCGGCGATTGAGTTGGGATTCTCAGCGTCGTAGACGATCTGCTGGAGGGTGTCGGAGGTCGTGAGCGTCTCCTCCTCCTCGAATTCGATACCGAGGATCGAGTACAGCGACCGACACGTCGCGTCTTCGTCATTGAACGGGTCCTCGACCATCCGGTGCACGTACGAGTCAACGATGCGCGCAGTGTCGTCCGCACGCTCAATGTAGCGACCGATCCAGTAGAGCGACTCGGCGAGGCGTGAGAGCATTCCGCGCTCGCTCACTGATCCCCCCGCCCGACGTTGCCGTCACTTTGACGAACCGCGACACTGCGATATCGCTGCGCGGCCACGACGCGTGATTCGCGAATAGGCACCGACTCATCGTTAAGGACCCAAGTGTCTTTCGACCCACCGCCCTTGGATGAGTTGACGACGAGTTCGCCTTCACCGAGGGCGACTCTCGTGAGACCACCGGGCAGCACCCAGACTTCGTGGCCGTCGTTGATTGCGAATGGTCGTAGGTCGATGTGACGCGGACGCATCTGGTCTTCGACCAACGTCGGGTGCGTCGAGAGCGCGACGGGGCGCTGCGCGATCCAGTTTCTCGGCGAGGCGATGACGGCATCGCGCGTCTTGTTCAGCGTCGCCTCGTCGGCCCGTGGCCCGATCACGATGCCCTTGCCGCCCGAACCGTCAACCGGCTTCACGACGTAGGACCCAATCGAGCGAAGCACCTCTTCTCGAACGTCGGGATCTTCCAATCGGAAGGTCTCCACGTTGTCGAGGAGCGGCTCTTCGCCCAGGTAGAAGCGGATGAACAGGGGGACGTACGTATAGACGAGCTTGTCGTCCGCGACACCGTTGCCAATGCCGTTGGAGATCACGACGTTGCCGGCCCGGGCACAGTTCACGAGTCCCGCCACGCCGATAATCGAATCGGGAAGGAACTGCAAGGGATCGAGATACTCGTCGTCCACGCGACGGTAGATCACGTGGACGGAGCGCTCGCCGTTCGTCGTTCGCATGTAGACGTGATTCGAACGACAGAGAAGGTCGCGACCTTCGACGAGTTCGATGCCCATCATTCGAGCCAGGAGCACGTGCTCGAAGTACGCCGCGTTGTGCACGCCGGGACTGAGCACGACCACTACCGGGTCGAGAACCGAGGGCGGAGCCGCCGCGCGGAGTGCGGCGTAGAGGTGGGCCGGATACGAGTCGACGGGGTGCACGCGGTGATCGGCGAAGAACGACGCGAACGTCTGGGTCATCGCTCGTCGATTTTCAATCACGTAACTCACGCCGGAGGGAATACGGACGTTGTCTTCGAGCACTCGGAAGTTTCCGACTTCGTCACGTACGAGGTCGATTCCTGCCACGCAGATTCGAACGCCATTCGGCGGGTCAACCGCGAAGGCCGCGCGACAGAAATGCGGACTCGATGTGACGACGGAGCGCGCCATCAGACCTTCGGCGAAGATTCGGCCTTCGCCGTATATGTCGGCGAGGAACGCCTCGAGGGCGTGCACTCGTTGGGCAATACCCCGAGAAAGTCCGTCCCATTCCAGCGCTCCGATTAGGCGCGGCAGTACGTCCAAGGGAAATGGTCGCTCCTCGCCACTGTGCGCGAAGGTGACACCTCGTTCGGAGAACGTGTGTGAGAGTTGCTCGGATCGCTGGCGCAGCTCGGCCGGTTGGTAACGCCCGAGTTCGGCGAAGAGCCGTTCGTAGATTGGACGAGGCTTCCCTGGCGCGCTAAACATCTCGTTCCACGCCCCGGAAGAGTCGTCATCGAACACCATGCCCACCAGCGTCACGCTAGCCATCGAAACTGCAACGGATATTGCCGGAGGGTGAATTGACGGGGTCGCGACGTCGACGCCAAAGTTGCGAGGTTTGAGGATTTTTCGAGCGACCCGGTGCTCCAATGAATTCGCCGTACCCATTACGATGTCGCCATGACGCCCTACATACCTTCACCAACTCGTTACGACGACATGATCTACCGCCGATGCGGCAAGAGCGGCATCAGGTTGCCCGCCATTTCGCTCGGACTCTGGCAGAACTTTGGCGACGACCGAGCATTCGACTCGCAGCAAAAGATTCTGCGACGTGCCTTTGACCGCGGCGTGACGCACTTCGACCTCGCCAATAACTACGGTCCGCCGTACGGCGGCGCGGAAGCGAACTTCGGTCGCCACCTCCGCGAGGACTTCAAGGGCTTGCGCGACGAACTCATCATTTCCACCAAGGCCGGCTGGGACATGTGGCCCGGACCGTACGGCGACTTAGGTTCGCGCAAGTACTTGCTCGCCAGTCTCGACCAGAGCCTCACGCGCCTCGGTCTTGACTACGTGGACATCTTCTACCACCACCACTACGACTCGACGACGCCGATGGAGGAGTCGCTTGGCGCCCTCGACACTGCCGTGCGCCAGGGCAAGGCCCTCTACGTTGGCATCTCGTCGTACTCCGACGAGCGCACCAAAGAGGCGATCGCCATTCTGCGTCGACTCGGTACGCCACTCCTCATCCACCAGCCGTCGTACTCAATGTTGAACCGCTGGATCGAAAACGGTCTCCTCGACGTCCTCGACGCCGAAGGCGTTGGTTGCATTGCCTTCTCGCCGCTCGCCCAAGGTCTTCTCACCGATCGCTACCTCGACGGCGTACCCGAAGGCTCACGCGCGACCGAGCAGAACTCGTCACTCTCACGTGACATGTTGAACGACGCGAATCTCAACACCGTTCGCTCCTTGCGTGACATTGCGAACGAACGTGGTCAGCGAATGTCACAACTCGCCATTTCGTGGGCGCTTCGCAATCCAGCGGTCACCACGGTCTTACTGGGCGCGAGCAGCGTTGCGCAGCTCGACGAGAATCTCGACGCGCTCAACAACTTGGACTTCACGGCAGATGAATTGGCACGAATTGACCAATTTGCCGTCGAGAGTGGCGTCGACCTTTGGCGCGGCCCGGCCACGGAGTAGTCAAGTCCCGGCGATTCGCCCAGAGTAAATTCGTAACGTCGCAGATTCCAACGTTTCACCTCCGCCGAGCGAAAGCACGACTTTGCCAGCCTTCCAACGATTAGATCTCGATGGTGAATCGACCCAACGCATCATCAGCGATAAGGAAATGAAGCGACGCTGGGCCGCATTCCACGGTCAGATGCGCCAACTCTCGGGCAAGCGATGGCAACGGATTCTCGGTCGCATCCTCGGTGAGAACACGCTGCGCTACAAAGTTGCGCGCTTCATCGGTCGTCCACCACTTCGAGCTCTGCGAAAGATGCGTGCGCGACCGCACCGCGCGGAAGCCGTCTTCTTGGACGTCCCACTCGTCCACAAGGGGACCGACGTCTTTCCGACGTACTACTCACCCAAGAGCGCGCTGCGCTTCGTCAACCTGTCGCTCCTCGAAGTTCCGATAGACGACGTCGAGGTCGTGATCATCGACGAAGAGACGTCGTCGGCCGCCGCGGTCGTCGCACAACTCAACGAGGCGTACCTCGCGACGACCAAGACCTGGCTCATGATCAGTGACGAGACGACGAGCGACGTCGACCGCACGACGACCTTGCGGGCGCTGAAGAGCGCGGTTACTGAAAGCGACGACGTGGTCTTCGCCGACGAGAACGGTCCCAACATCTTCCAGCCAATCTTTCGCTCGGCCTGCGTGTCACCACACACCCTGCTGAGCTACAACATGGTCGGACGACCAGCACTCCTTCGCATCTCGACCCTTCGTCGCGCCGGGGGATTTCTGAGCGGCGCCGGATGGGCCTTCGAGCACGATACGTACCTGCGACTCCAGGAAGGCGGCGCCCAGTTCCATCACGTCGCGCTCGTGCTTCCGGCCGGGCGCCCCCTGATTGCCTTCGAGCGCTCGCACATCGACGACGATTCCTGTCGCGTCGTGAAGTCGGCGCTCGAGCGGCGTGGACTGACGGGCATCGTCGAGCCCGGGGCGTTCGCGGGTCTCGTGCACTGGGCGCTCGAGCCGCCTTCGCCACGTCCTTCCATCGACATCATCATCCCGACGCGCGATCGAATCGACCTCGTGCGCCGCTGTATCGAGGCGATTGAAGAGAAGACGACGTACGAGAACTACGACATCATCCTCTTGGACAACGACTCCGTGGAGGCTCCGTCGCTCGAGTATTTTGCCACCACGAAGTACCGAGTCGTGGCGTGCCCGGGACCGTTCAACTACGCGAAGATCGTCAACCGGGGCGTCGCACATTCGAGCGCTGACTTCATCGTGACCCTTAACAACGACACCATTCTGATGACGCCTGATTGGCTCGAACGCATGGTCTCGTTGGCCGCGCTGCCCGACGTTGGCATCGTGGGTGCCTGTCTCTTGGATCAATACGGGCACAAGGAGCACGAAAGCATCATCATCTCCCCTTACCCCCAGCACCTACGCACCGATTCGAACTACCCCCACGTCGATCAATTCGCGCTGGCCGTGCGCGACGTCGCTGCGGTGACCGGCGCCATCCAGATGGCGAGTCGTGACTTCTGGAACTCACTCGGTGGTATGGATGAACGACTCGCGGTGACCATGAACGACGTTGATCTCTGTTTGCGCAGCCAATCGGACTCTCACTTCGTTGTCTATACGCCCGACGTTGTCTTCATCCATTATGTGAGTTCATCGCGTGGCACGCTCGACCCGCTCGCCGATCGCAACCGCTTCATCCGCCGCTGGGACATCTTTGGAGCCTTTAAGGATCCTTTCTTCCCCGAACCACTCCTGCTGCTTGGCGAGACGATGTATTACCTTCCACGCTGACGCAGTCAGCCAAACCCGCATATCGACTCTTGTAGCCTTAGGAAGTGACAGCACAGTGGCAGCGGTTTATGGCGTTCTATCGACGTCTGCCCGCGTCAACCACTCCCCTCCTGCTGATCCTCCTCGCGGTCCTGGTCGGCAACGGCCTGTATTTAATTGGCGAGTCGAACACCAACACCATCTCGTGGACCGCGAACATCTCCCAAGTGGTCTGTCACGTCACGTGTGGCCGGCCCATGATCGACCCGAACGTGGGTTTCATCACCCAGCCCTTCGGACATCTTTCGGCAATGGACCTGCTGCACGGTCACCTGCCGTGGTGGAACTACTTCGAGGGACTTGGCCAACCACTGGCCGGCGAAATGCAGTCGGCCGCGCTCTTCCCACTGACGCTGTTGTTCGCCTTCCCCGCCGGACTGCTCTTCTTCCACATCAGCCTTGAACTCATCGCGGGGATCTGCACCTACTTCCTCGCCAAGCGCGTCGGACTCCCGATCCTCGTGGCCACCACTGTTGGCGCCCTGTTCGCCCTGAACGGCACCTACGCCTGGCTGGGCAATGCCGTGCTCAACCCCGTGGCGTTCCTTCCGATGCTCCTGCTCGGCATCGAGATGATTTACGACTCAACAATGACCAAGGACAACAAGGGTTGGTACCTCTGCGCCATTGCGGTCGCGCTCGCCTTCTACGCCGGCTTCCCCGAAGTCGCCTACTTTGACGGGTTGTTCGCTCTCGGGTGGGCGGCCGTGCGTCTGTTCTCACTTCCGCGCGAATCGCGGCGCAAGGCGCTCGAGCGACTCGGCATCGGCGGTGGCGTCGGCCTGTTGTTGTCCCTACCGATCCTTATCCCCTTCGCCGATTTCTCCAAGGTCGCCAACCTGGGGCATCACACCGCCGCGATCGACGGCACGGCGCACATCTCGGTCCACGCAATCCAGATGTTCTTCGACCCCTACGTGCACGGAACCCTCTTTGCCAACCCCGCGGTCGCGAGCGTTTGGGGTGGCATTGGCGGTTACTTCACGGCCAGCGTCGGTGCGCTGGCGCTGCTCGGACTCTTCGGCGAACGGCTGCGCCCGCTACGTATCTACCTCGGACTCTGGATCTTCATTGGACTGAGCGGCGCCTTCAACTTCGCGCATCTGCGCAAGGTCTGGAACCTCATTCCCCTCATTCAAAACGTCTCGTTCGGCCGCTACATCATGGCCAGCTGTGAACTCTCGATGATCATGCTCGCCGGACTTGGATTGATGGACTTCGCGCACAGTGCCAAGGCAAAGCGTCTCTTCACCGTGACGTCGTCGGTCATGTTGCTCGGTCTCATCTGGATCGTGCTGTCCGCCAGTTCGCTCAACACGGGCATTGTCTACGGGCACCGCGCGCGCATCATTTACGCGTTCCTCGACGCCATTCCCTTTCTCGCGGTCATCGCGCTCCTCGTCCTCGGCCGCTTCGCGAGGTGGAGGTGGACCCCGCTGCTGGTTTCGGCCGTGCTGGTGGTTGAGTCGCTGCTGATCTTCGGCGTGCCATCTGGTGAGGCGGCGAAGTACGTCAACGTGGACATGGCGCCCATCCACTTCCTCCAGACGCACGAGGGTCAGTACCGGTTCTTCGACTTCGCCGTCCTGACGCCTAACTGGGGTTCGCAGTATGGACTGAACGAACTCAACGCGATCGACCTGCCCTTCCCTCAAAAGTTCTCTAATCTCATTGAGAACCAACTCGCCCCCGGGCTCACCCCGTCCAACCAGTTCGTCATTCACAACGGCGTGACGGGCATGGACATTCAGATGCAGGACATCGTCGCGCACTTCGCCGCCTACGAGGACGCGTCGGTCAAGTACCTCTTGATGCCCAAGGCGCTGGTGATCCTGCCCGCCCTCACGAACCTCGGCGTGACCCAGGTCTTCACCGACTCGCTCGCGACGATTTACGAGATGCCGAGCCCCCGTCCCTTCATCTCGGCGACGTCGTCCTCGTGCACGGTGACCGCGACGAACGACGATGCAGCGAGCGTGAGTTGTCCGAACGGCGGATCGAAAT
Organism: Acidimicrobiaceae bacterium; assembly: GCA_003152215.1. Taxonomy (GTDB): domain Bacteria; phylum Actinomycetota; class Acidimicrobiia; order Acidimicrobiales; family RAAP-2; genus RAAP-2. The sequence continues at coordinate 43,874 of PLZP01000076.1, forward strand.
TGATTCGCACGGAGCTTTCGATGGCGGGCTGGAAGGCTTACGTAAACGGCAAGTCGGTGACCATAAAGACGGTCGATGGCGTGTATCAAAGTGTGAAGGTGCCCGAAGGGACGTCGACCGTGACCTATACCTTCCTGCCACCGCACGAAAAGTACGCCATCTTGCTCGGGCTGCTCGCGGCCCTGTTCCTTCTCGCCACGTGGGTTTTCGAGCGCCGTAACCGCTCGCGCAACGCGCCTCCCGGACCCGTGGTCGAATAGCGAGCGTGCACGACATCGTCACCATCTACGGCGTGGTGGTTGTAACGTTCATGGTGGTGATGTACGCACTGGAGTCACGTGGGCGTTTGTTTATCCTCCTGTTCTCCTTAGGTTGCGTCCTCTCGAGCGTCTACGGCTTCGCGAGTGGCGCGTGGCCCTTTGGCGTCGTCGAAATACTCTGGTCGTTCGTCGCCATCCGGCGCTGGCAGACGAACACGTGAAGCCCCGTTACCTCGCTGGCGTGCTCGCCCTTCTCGTGGTCGTCGCCGTCGCCGGGCCCGCCGGTGCAAGTGGACCGGGCTCACTTCCCCAGACGCGCACCGAGCCGACCTTTGGTGCACCATTCCACGCACAGATGCGCCAGCTCTTCCGCGCGATCAAGAACGATTCGTCGGGCATCGGCGCGACGGTCTTCTTTCCCGAATCGGCCTACGTGTCGATGAAGACGGGCGAGATTCCTGATCCCACGAGTGACTACGTCGAACGACTCATCGGTCTCTACGACGTGGACCTCACGGCGTATCACGAGAAGCTCTTTGGCGGCGCAACGACGACCCTGGTGAGAATTGATGCGAACGCGCACTTCGCCCAGTGGATCGCGCCAGGCGTCTGCGAAAACAAGATCGGCTATTGGCATGTCCCCGGTGTGCGCCTCGTACTTCGACGCGGCGCTCGTCTCGTCTCGGTCGCGGTGTTCTCGATGATCTCGTGGCGCGGCCTCTGGTACGTCGTGCATCTCGGACCCAATCCACGCCCGGTGGACATTGGTACCGTCGAAGATTTTGCAAATGGCGCGGGCACGCCCGGGCCGTCGGGCGGCTGTTGAGCCTTACTTCGGTGGCGCGAGCGATCCGTTTCGATTGATCACGACTGCATTCGACCCGAAATCTTCGCGTGAGAGTTGATTCACGAACGTGGCCGCAGCGTGCGTGGGATCGACGAAGCCCTGACCGGACTGGCTCAGCTTCACGGACGTAAACGTGCCCGAAACGAACGCCCCCTTGGCGCTCAAGGTGACGTGGAGAATCGCGCTCAATGTCAGGTCCCCGCTCGCGGCGAAGTTGTTGAAGTTCACAGAGTCACCGAGGCTGTAGGCAATCAGGTGCCCGTGATAAAACTCGATCCCGCGCAGCACGTGTGGACCACTCGCAATGACGAGGCTCGCACCTTCGTTGATGGCGACGTGGGCGAACAAATACGGATTGCCGCGATTCTCGCCGACGTAGAACTCACTCGCCTTCGTAACGTGATCGGCGCCGGATCCTTCGGCACCCGCGTGCATGTACACAACGACGATGGACGCGAGTCGACGGGCCTTCTCGATCAGTTGCTTCGCCACCGGGAAGTTCAAGAGATCGTTCGTGTTGGAGTACGGCGCGAAGTCGACGAACGCAACTTTGACCTTGCCGTCACGCACGACCGCGATCTGGCCCGGCAAGCCGGCCTGGGCAATGCCCGCGTCGCGCAATGCGTTCGACGTGTCCGTCACGCCGTCGTCTCCATAGTCGTGCGAGTGATTGTTCGCGGAGTTGAGTACCGTGAATCCCATCGCGCGGTACACGCGAGCAAACGACGGCGGGACGTGAAACGCGTAACACTCGTTGTCCCCTGGGACGCACTTTGACGAACCGCGGCTCGTCATGGTCCCTTCGAGATTCGCGAACTGAATCGGTGCGGCGAGCGCTTCTTTCAACGGCTCGAAATACGCCAAGGGATTCGACGGAACGTCGGGCGTGTTCCCGAGCACCGTGTCACCCACCGCGGAGATGGTCACCGTTTGGGGGGCCGTGGTCGTCGTCGTCCCTCCGACGATCGTCGACGTCGTGGACGTGGACGTGGGCGACGATGACGTCGTGGTGGTTGTCGCGCCGGGCAGCGTGGTTGTCGTTGTCGACGTCAACCGAGAAAACGTCGGTACGGTCGACGTCGGCGATCCCGGCGCAATCACGTTCGCCGCGCCAATTGCCGCCACACCACCGACGAGCACGACAGCGCTTCCCCACGCGAAGAATCGACGCACCGGTGAACCGGATGGGCGCTGCGCACGCCTGGAGTGTCGCGCTACCAAGGTTCGGCCTCCCCGGTGCGCTGTGCGATGTAGACCGCGAAGAAGTCCTTCGTGCTCGGATAGAGGAATCGGTCAGCAATCTGATTCGGATTGGGCACCAACAGCGACGGACCGGCCGCACCCCTATTGGCGTAGGTGAGGAAGATCGGCCACTCGGGATTAATGTCCAACTGCATTGCTCGAACCACGTGCAACTGGACCATGATCTGCGCGAGTGACGTCGACGTCTGATCGGGTGCCGCAACATAAATGAGATTGCCCTGGTTGTCGATGCCGAGCGCCGTTCGCCATACTGCGGGCGCTCCGCCCAAGGTGAGTCCCCACAGTTGGTTGTCGACCGACTGTGGGGTCGGACGGAAGTTGTTCACGAGCAGTTGAAGGTTCTGTCGCGCCATCAAAATGGTGGGACCGGGCCGGGCGCCACCGGTCCACTTGGTGATATTGACCGTTCCGTTGGTGTAGCGCACGACGGTAGCAAGCCCGTTCACCATCGGGTAGTAGAGGGTCTTGTTGGTGTAAAAGCCAGCGGCCGCGTCAGCCTCGTAAAAGCCGGAATTGAATGTTGCGAGCAGTCGTCCGCGACCGACGGGCGGCACCTCTTCGGGGCCGCGGTTGAGTGCCGATGGTCCGGGACCTTTGTAGCCGAGATAGAGCGCAAGGTCGGTCGTCGACGTTCGAATCCACGCCGCGTAGGCCACGACGGTGGGCACCTGAGCATTCGGCGCAAAAGTGTTCACGAGAATCGTGGGCTTGACGAACCACGTGTCGAGTGGACGCCAGGGATGGCAGATCGTCGACGTCGGACTCGCGTGGATGCACACCGGCGCCGGCAACGTCGTTGTGGTGGTCGGCGGGGACTTTGACTTCGATGTGGAGGCGTCGCTGCGCGGTGAGGAAGCGAATGCGAGACCGGCGCTCAGCGCAAGACCTACGGCAAGTAGCGCGACTCCCGACTTTCGCATGACCTTCTCTCGTGTTTCGCGTTCGACCAATCCTAGAGACCAGCGACAACGCCGACCGACCACCGCACTCCGGGGCCTTTGCTACTTTGCAGTGAGAAGAAAGGGGCGCTGTGTCAGGACGCGTAATTCGTTGGGATCTGCGGTGAGTAGCCGGGTCGACGAGATTGACCTCTCCAAGAAAATGGGAAAGGAGGAGTCGGAGAAGCGCATCCTTGCCGCGCAGCATCGACTCACGCAACTTCGCCTGTTCTCGGCGGGCCTCCTCGCACCGGGCAGCGTGGGCCCCGGACTGCTCGTCCTCTTCGAGGGTTTCGACGCTGCCGGTAAAGGGGGCGCCATCCGTCGCCTCACGTCGAGCCTCGACCCTCGTCACGTGCTCGTCGTTCCAATCAGCACACCTTCGTCCATTGAGTTGGCGCACTTCTTCCTCTGGCGCTTCCAACCATCCCTACCGGGCATGGGTGGCATGACGATCTATGACCGCTCGTGGTACGGACGACTCCTCGTGGAACGGGTCGAGGGGATCATCGACAAGGAGACCGCCAAGCGCTCGGGCGAAGAGATTGTCCAGTTCGAACGTCTCCTCACTGACAACAACGTCACCCTCGTGAAGTTGTGGCTGCATATCTCGGATAAAGAACAGCTCGCGCGCTTCAATGATCGTGCGAGTAATCCGCTCAAGCAGTGGAAGCTGACCCCCGACGACTGGCGCAATCGCGAGAAACGTCCGCAGTATTTAAAGGCGCTCGCCGACATGGTGGCGATGACCGATCAGCCCAACGCCCATTGGGACCTGATTCCCGCTGAAGACAAGCAGTACGCGAGGGTCGCAGTTCTTGAGACGCTCATCCGCCGCTGGGAGCACGACCTCGAGCGTCGGGGCTTCAGCGTGCCCGCGCCGCGCCGCGGCGACTACCTGAAGTAGCGCGCGCACTTCGCGGCATCTGGAACACTGTGCTGATGGACTCTCGCTACGGCATAACAATCCCCTTCGACGGCGTCTCGCTTCGCGACCACAAGGAGTGGTTCCACCGAATCGCCGACCTCGGCTACACCGACCTGTGGTCGGCCGAGGTCGATGGCACCGATGGTTTCACGCCGCTCACGTTGGCGGCGATTTGGGAGCCACGTCTCAAACTGGGCGTCGCGGTCACGCCCGTCTTCACCCGTGGTGCGGGACTCCTCGCCATGAGCATTGCGACCATGGCCGAGGTCGCGGAAGGTCGCTTCACCATGGGACTGGGCGCGTCGAGCGAGCCGGTCGTCCAGCGCTGGAACGGCGTGGCCTATGAGAAGCCGTACGCACGCACGCGTGACGTGCTCGACTTCGTCAAGCGTGCCCTCGACGGCGAGAAGATCGACCACGTGTATGAGACCTTTGCGGTGCACGGATTCAAGATCTCTCGCCCCGTCGCCGTTCGCCCACCCATCCTGCTCGGCGCGCTGCGCCCGGGAATGCTGCGCCTCGCCGGACGCGAGGCCGATGGTGCGATCCTCAACTGGCTTGGCGCGGACGACGTCGCGAAGTGTCGCGGCGAAGTCGGCGCCGGCAAGATGATTGCCGCGCGTCTCTTCGTTATTCCCACGGCCGACGCCGACGTCGCGCGGATGATCGGACGTCGAATGATTTCGTCGTACTTGACCGTCAACGCCTACGCCGAATTCCACCGCTGGCTCGGACGCGGTGATGCGCTCCAACCAATGTGGGACGCGTGGGCCGCCGGTGATCGAAAGCTCGCGAACGCCGTGATCCCCGACGCGGTCGTGGACGAGCTGATCGTCCACGGTTCCTACGAGGCGTGCCGCGAGCACGTCCAGCGCTACGTCGAGGCGGGCGTGCAGGTCCCGACGCTCGCCATCGTCCCCTACGGCATCGACCTCAAAGAGGCCGTCGAGGGACTCGCGCCGCGCTAGACCGTTTCGGCTTCGAGAAACTCGAGCATGCCGGCAAACTTCTCGCGGGCCGCCTTCGTGCGCTCGGGAATGAACTCGCTCGGGACCTCACTCGGCGTGTAATTCTTCAGCGCGTGTCGTGCCACGGTCTGACGGTGCACCTCATCGGGCCCGTCGTAGATACGCGCGGCGCGGGCCCAGCGGTACATGGCTTCAAGTGGCATGTCCGTTGAGTAGCCCAGTGCGCCGTGGGTTTGAATCGCGCGGTCGATCACGTTATGCAGTACGGTCGCGCCGTAGTACTTGATCATCGCGATCTCGTCCCTCGACGCCGATGCTCCAACCTGGTCCATCTTCCACGCGGCGTGCAGCGTCATCAAACGGGCCGCGTGCATCTCCGCTCGTGAGTCGGCAATCCAGTTCTGGATGGTCTGTTTTTCTGAGAGCAACGAGCCGTGCGTGAAGCGGCTGACGGCGCGCTCGCACATCATGTCGAAGGCGCGCTGGGACTGACCGAGCCAACGCATGCAGTGATGAATGCGCCCCGGTCCGAGACGGGCTTGGGCGAGCAAGAAGCCCGAACCCTCTGGGCCAATGAGATTCTCCGCGGGAATGCGTACGTCCTGGTAGAGGATCTCGGCGTGGTTTCCGAAGCGGCCGTAGTGGTTCTCAGGGTCGTCCATCGACCCAACGTCGCGCACGATGGTGACCCCGGGCGTGTCCACGGGGACGACGAACATCGACGATCCCTGATACGGGTGGATGTCGGGATTGGTCACCGCCATTACAACGAGAATGTCGGCAACCGATCCGTTCGTGGTGTACCACTTGTGTCCATTGAGCAACCACTCGTCGCCGTCTTTCGTGGCGCGCGTCTTGAGGAGCCGCGGGTCCGATCCCGCCGTCTCGGGCTCGGTCATCGAGAAACCGGAGCGCATGGTGCCGTTCAGTAGTGGCGTGAGCCAGCGTTCGCGAATGTACTCCTGACCGGTCATCTCCATGCCGGCCGCCAACAGTTCGGCGTTGCCACTGTCGGGTGCGTTGTTGCCAAAGACGACTGGACCGTAGGGCGTCTGACCGAGAATCTCGTGCATCAGACCAAGCCGGACCTGTCCAAAGCCCATGCCACCGAGGTCGGCTGGCAAGTGGGCCGCCCAGAGCCCGCGGGCCCGAACTTCGTCTTGCAGGGGCTTGATGAACGTCAGCGACTGGTCGTGGCTGAGCTCGAGCGTCTCGATTGGAATGATCTCTTCGCGCACGAATTCGCGCATCCACACCAACTGCTCTTCAAACTCTGGTTCTGTCACAAAATCCCACGCCATGGGCCACCTTCCTTCATTGCCACTCTACGTCGTGCGAATTCGAGGCTCAGACCGGAGTCGCGAACGTCGCTTTACAATGGTTGCTGAGTCGATCGGAGTGACGTGGCGAAGAAGAAGACAGCGAAGAAGATCCGAATCGGCGTCGTCGACACCATGTTCGCGCGCTACGACATGGGATCAGCGGCACGCGCCGAACTCGAAGCCTGCTCCGGTTACGGCGAATCGTTCGCGGTCGTCTCACGCACGGTCCCGGGCTTCAAGGACCTCGCCGTCGCCGCGATGAACCTCATCCAAGAAGAGGGCTGTTCGATCGTCGTGGCGCTCGGCATGCCCGGCTCCGCACCAATCGACAAGCAGTGCGCCCACGAAGCTTCGATGGGCATCATGCAGGCACAACTCATGACCGCCACGCCCATCCTCGAGGTTTTCGTCCACGAAGACGAATCGGACGACCCGGACGTTCTCGCCAAGGTGTTCGACGACCGCTCGCGCAAGCACGCGCGCAATGCCTACTGGATGCTGTTCGACCCCGAGCAGCTGCGGCGCCGTGCGGGACAGGGCGTTCGCCAGGGTTTCGCTGACGCCGGCCCGCTAACTGGCAACTGAGGTCTTCGGGCCACCGCGGCGTTCTGTATGCTCATCGGTTACCTTGCAGTAACCAGTAGGAGGACCTCATGCCCGAAGCCGTCATAGTCGCCACCGGACGTACTCCCATCGGACGCGCCTTCAAGGGGACACTCGTCGACATGCGACCTGACGACCTCACCGCGCTCGTCGTGCGAGCCGTCCTCGACAAGTTGCCCAACCTCGACCCCCACAGCGTGGAGGACCTCATGGTGGGGTGCGGACAACCGGCCGGTGAATCGGGATTCAACGTCGCTCGCGTCGCGGCACTCCTCGCCGGTCTAACCGACGTCCCCGGTGTGACCGTCAACCGTTACTGCTCTTCGTCGCTCCAGACGATTCGCATGGCCGCGCACGCAATCCGCGCCGGAGAAGGCGACGTCTTCATCGCCGCTGGCGTCGAGACCGTGTCGCGCTTCGCGAGCGGCGCCTCGGACAGTGGCAAGGCAGTAAACCCACTCTTCGCCGGCGCCATAGCGCGCAGCGCGCAACGTTCCGAGCGGGCCGGCGAACCCTGGACGCCCCAGCCCGGCCTGCCCGACATCTACATCGCCATGGGTCA
>PLZP01000059.1 GCA_003152215.1 Acidimicrobiaceae bacterium
AGCACTGCGATCTGCCAGTAAAAGTGAAGTGACAACCCCAGCGGGATGGCCGACCCCGCAATTGCTCCGATCACTGCGGGTCCCGCGCCCGTGAGGAAGTATTGGACTGAACTATTTGATCGAAGCTTTGCAAACTTCGAGCCACCGGCAATGATGAACGCAAATGACGGAGCGAACGCCAGTGCCGCAGCGAGCAGTGCACCTCCGAGGCCCGCGGCAGCGAAGCCGACGACCGCCACCGTCTGCACGACGGGGCCGGGCGTCACTTGACCTAACGCCACGGCATTGAGAAACTGCGGACCCGACATCCAGTGGTACGTGACTACTGCATCGTGTTGCATGAGGGGAACGATGACGAAGCCACCGCCATAGGANNACATACCTTTCGCGTCCATCTCCCCATGTCGGCGAATCAAGATCTCGAGAAAGCCGCAGACGATGAGTGTGACGACGAGGTATTGACCGATTATGGCCGCGGACAACGCGCCCGCGAGCGCGTACGCAACCCATCTGCACCTTTGCGTCCACACTTCGCCAAGGCGCTTCCAACTGGCTGGTACAAGTCCGCGAGAGGCGTTCAGCGCAACTGCGGGAACGGCGGCTCCGGCTCCCGCGGCGGCACCGAGTACTCCGATCGGAGGATGCTTCGCCAGAAAGACCACGGACAGTCCGATGATCATTGCCAAGCCCGGGCAAATGAATCCCAGGCCACCGATGATCGCCCCCGCAGCACCGCGCAATTTCCATGCGCAAAAGATCGCGAGTTGCGTGGAGGCCGGTCCGGGGAGAAGGTTCGTGGCGGATATCGCATCCTCGAACTCGTCGGGTTCGAGCCATTGTTGCTTTTCAACACAGAGGCGGCGCAGCAGAACGATGTGCGTCGGCGGTCCACCGAACCCGATGAATCCCAGTTTCGTCCATTCGCGTGCAATGGTCGCGAGCGGTACCACTTCGTTTGCAGGTGGAACCGATACCGGATCGTCCATAGTCAAGGCAGTCTTGCATGAGCGGCTCTCGCCATGAGGTGCCAGAACTGCACCATCTGTCAATCGTTGAGGCGCGGGCCTAGTTGAACGTCACTTCGTAACTCGCCTCTACGTTGGCCGAAATCGTGATCACTTCAGGATCGATGTCAACGAACTCATCCCACGAGGCACCGGACGACATCGCCGAGGCGAATCCCATGTGCGACGACCCACGTGCACCGTTGGCGAAGAGGGTGGCACCGAGAAGACCCGGATCGGCCAGAGCGATGAGACTTCCCAGGTTCGCACCAAGAGCGAGCGCGAAATCGTTGGCGGCCTCTCTCGCATCCGCGACCGCCAGGCGTCGCACCGCGCGACGTGCCTGGAGATCGGTGTCGGGGTCTAGGTGCCAGGAAAGTTGATGGATCCTCACGCCCATTTGAATGAGCCGAGCATAAGCAATGGGAAGCTTGCTCGGTTCTATCAGTAACTGGCCGCCCAATTGAGCGACCCAACCAGAGTGTTCCCGGACGTGATCGGGGCCAACGTGGTTGAAGGTCTCTTGCACTCGAAGAGACTGGACCCTTATCTCTCGCACACCTTTTCCGACGTGCGCCACAGTGTCGCGTAATTGGGCAATGACGGCGTTACCCCCGGCGAGGGCTTCGGAGCGGGCTGCAGCACTGAACTCATTTCCGAAATGGGCGATTGCGTAGTCAGGAGGGAAGTCGTCGCTCGCGCTTCCCTTCACGGCGATGGTGGCAGTAGGCATAGGGCAGTTTCGCACGCTGAAGGTGTTCGTCGCGAGGAGTGCGATCACGAGGAAGTGCCCGTGAGATGGATGACCCTCAGAGATTTTGAGTCGGTCAAATGTCTCTTTTGCATTACCCCGAGTTCCATTGGCCACAGAGAAGTGTCTTTCACTGAGACCGTGGGCATAGTTTGGGCGTGTAACAGAGGTCACTCGTGGTTACCCATGGTCGCAACGCAGCCAATCCGACACGTGCCGTGTGGGTTCTGTCCTGCGGGTCGACAGCCACAAGATTCGACAGTTGGTGGACATCTGGCTAGCCGATTGATACCTTGGTGCTTGGTTTGTAAGAAGGAGCAGAGTGCCAAATCGTGGAATCTCAAGTGGTTTGTTGTCGATCGCTATCTGTAGCATTCTCCTGGTTGGTTTCGATATAGGCGCTGCGGGCGCTGCTGGGACTACCCGGCCAGTCAATGTCACCTTGGTCTCTCACTCGTCGAAGACGTCTCGAGCGAGGGCAGCGTGTCAAGCCGACGGTGCAACGGTGTCTACAGCCATTGCGGCCTACAAAGCTGAAAATCCAGGGAAGTTTCCCACTATGGCCAATTTGATTTCAAGCGCATATCACGGACCGTACCTTCAAAGCGCGCCCAAGAATCCTGACTACTACAAGTTCTCGATCGCCTCTCACGGGGTCCTAAAGATTGCGACGGTGAAGTCGCTTGGCCCGCCAATCCTTTACCGCACCGCAGTGCCATTCGAGGGTCCTTCGTCCTGCGCAAAGGTTTGAGCATTATCTCGAAGTGGGGACACTTTCATCGGCGGCTTGAGCCTTTCCAGCCGACGGTGCGACGGGGTCTACAGCCACTGTCCAACAAAAAAGTTTGCTGAAAGTTGAGTAACTCAGCGGGAGCGAACGTTAGCGCAGAGGTTGGGTACGTCGAGTCCCTACGAACCAGCGACCCGAACCAGAAGGGACGTGGTATAAAAACACGACTGTTGCCGACGTCCTGGGCCAAGGGGTGATGACGGAATTCCAGTTGGGTCTGAGTGACTACGAAGAAGTCTTGAACGTCGTTCGAGCGGCGGGGGAGGCTCGCGATCCCGGTGAGTTCTCTCGGGCCGTCGTTCGCGAACTCGCCAAGCTCGTTCCCTCAGAATGGATTGTCCTCAACGAGATCGATCTCGAAAGTGGACAACAACGAATGGTTGCTGAACCGGAGTCATTCGTTGTTCCCCCCGAGATCGAGCCGTTCCTCGTTGAATTCGCTGACCAACATCCGTTGATCATGTACCACGCCGCGACCGGTGACGGCTCGGCAAAGAAGATCAGTGACTTTCTCACGCGAGAGGAGTTCCACGCCAGGGCTCTTTACCAGAAGTATTACAAAGTGGTCGGCGTCGAATATCAGATGGCGTTCACGTTGACCGGAACCCATCCGCATGTCGTTGCTCTCGTCTTTTCCAGTCCACACACCGACTTCACCGAGCGCGACCGCGCCGTGCTGAACCTTATTCGACCTCATCTCGTGCAAGCGTGGTTCAATGCCAAAGAGCAGGGCCATCTTCGTTCACTGCTCAGCTCTGTCAGTGACGCCACTGCTCTCGGCGGTGCGGGGCTCGTTATCCTCTCCGATCCACCGCACGAACTCACCCCTGGTGCACTGATGACCCTCTACAGGTTCTACGGTCGACCCTCGAAGAATGGACCGGTGTCATCGAGGGTGGAGCGCTGGATAGCGGTTCAAGAGTCCCGACTCGACTCCTCCGACAGACTCGAGCTGGCGAAACCCTTGGGCGCCGAGATTGACGGTCGCCGGATGGTGCTGCGCTATCTGCCCGGCCGCCCGCCTGATCCTCCCGCACTGCTCCTGCGAGAGGAGAGGCGAAGGTTCCGGAGCCACGACGCGTTGGGTCTGACGGCGCGCGAAACTGAAATTGTCGCCTTGGTGATCAAAGGGGAGACGAACGTCGCGATTGGTCAGGCACTTCACGTGTCACCAAACACCGTGAAGAAACATCTCGACAACATCTACGTGAAACTTGGCGTGCGGGGCCGGGGCCGACTCACCGCCTTCGTGCTCGATATCCTCGAGCGTTAAGTCGCAGATCGCTGTCAATTGCGCCACAGATTGACCGTTTCTCTTCGTTGACGTGATGCGGCTCCGTCATGCCGTGGCGGGAAATACGCCGTTCAGCGTATTGCGTGCTGGCCAATGTTCCCTCATGATGTTGCCACCGACCGCTGCTCTCTAAGTCGGTCGTTTAGAGCATCGGAGAAACGCTGTGGTGATTCCATTGAACATAATATTCGCGCTAATAGGTATTGCGGTTGCGTTGGTTCTCGGAATAGTGGCGCTTCGCATGGTGTCGCTGGACAAGGGCGGCCGCACCGAGCCGCTTGAGACGGTCGCGTCCTCCCCCGCAGTACAACTTGGTTCGTGCCCGTACTGCGGCGAAGTGCTCGGTTGGCTCGTGCCGCTCCCCACCCCTGGTGTCACCACGGTTTGATGAGACGTCTCGAGTGGGGCATGTCTGCAAGAGACCCACCACCTGGGACAGTACGAAGAGTCTCGCCTCGACTCACCCGACAGGCTGGGACTGTCGAAACCGCTGGGCGCCGAGACTGACGGTCGGCAAATGGAGCTGCGCTTTCTACGAAAAACGTGAGAGCGGGTGACGGGGATCGAACCCGCATGGCCAGCTTGGAAGGGTGGAGAGTGTGACGAATCGCCATCAGCGAAGTACCTGATCAACTGCGAGTTCCCCTCGTCGTCATTGCGCAATTCCGACACTTGGGCACTCTATGGGCACTTAGGAAGAGATTGCGTTTGAAGTGGACCCCGTTCTTAAGATCGTGTCCAAGATCCGAGGTCCGCTTCACTTGAACGCAATGCTTTTGAAAGTGTTGGCGTTGAGGCGACGAATGACAGTGACGTTCCGACCTCAATATTCATCGTTACTTCGTGCCAGCGTCGATTCTTTTCAGTTCGGCCACGGCCTTTCGCAGAAGCGGCAGCCTCTCACCGATCACCGACTCCACGACCGCGAAATCCGTGTCGTGATAGTGATGGACGAGGACATCGCGCATGCGCGCGATTTGCTTCCACTCGACCTCGGGTCGCTCGTCGAGCAGAGTGGCATCGATGTGCTTGACCGCTTCGCCTATCTCCATCAGGCGGGCACGACACGCGTCGTAAACAACACCTTGGTGTAAATCACCTTCAGCGAGATACTCACCTATGGCTGTAATGGCGTCTTCAATGTCGCTGAGACGCTCTTGATTACGTCTCGTCACAAACTGACGGCCTCGGCGACGACCTCGTCTCGCACGAAAGGACGAAGACCCTGTGGCGTGCACACGTCAACCCTCACGCCCAGTTCCTCTTCGAGGTCACATCCAAGCGCAAGGATGTCGAGTGGATGGGCATCCTCGTCGAACTCGACGAGGAAGTCGACGTCACTTGAGGGAGAGTCTTCGCCCCGGACAACGCTGCCAAAGATACGGACGTTTTTCGCGTGGTGCCGCGCCGAAATCGCGAGCAGGGCGTCGCGGTGTTCTATCAACAGTGTGCCCAGTCGCGAGTTCAATCGAAGTTCGGACTCCATATGCGCCATTCTACCGGCACCCGTGTCTTTTGGGAAGAAAGAACGACCACGAGCCATTATGGGACACGCCATGTTTTGCACTCCGCTGGGTTGAGGTTGTGGAATAACACCATCCAACTCGTTCGCCGGTTGTTGGCCGCCGAAGGAGGCGTCGGTCAACCAAATTTGAGCGCGGTTGCACAATTGCAGTACCTCAAGGTTGCCGAAGTACAGCGCAGAGGTTTGACTCACTTTCATTGCGTGTTGCGCCTCGATGGTCCAAAGCCAATTGACGCCGAGCCACCGTTGTGGGCATCAGCTGAACTTCTCGAACGCGTTGTTCGCACTGCCATTGTGACGTCGTCCTCGCCCGACCTCGAAGGAGGCTCGGTTAAGTGGGGTCGCATCCTCGATATCCAGGATCTCGCGCAACGTGACGATGAAGCGGTGAAGGTGGCCGCCTACGTTGCGAAATACGCGGCGAAGACGACGGACGGTTCGAAAGAGCTGGCTCGACGCTTTCGTTCTCGGCGTCAGATTGTGTCGCTCGTCGACGATCTCCATATGCGACACTTGGCGCTCACCGCCTGGGACATAGGCGGTGAAGCTAAGTACGAATCGATGCGGTTGCGCGACCACGCCCACACTTTCGGCTTCACTGGACAGTTGATTACAAAGTCGAGGGCGTTCTCGACCACGTTTGCCGCCCTCCGAAGTGCCCGAACTGATTACATGGCTGGCGATCGCCACGGAGATCCGATTGAAGGATCGTTTCACTACGAAGGTCGCGGCTACGACGATCCTCGGGCAACCCAACTTGCGGAGCTTTTCTTCAAGTTTCAACGTGAACTAAATGAAGAGGCACGGGCGCGAAAACGGGCAGAGTCAGACGGTAAAGCCGGCTGACTAAGCATCTCGAATTTCATGAGTGCACGACCGTTGGATAGTGGTGCTCAATCCCAATGAATCCACGACCGTGTCAATGACGCTTCTATGACGTCGAGGAGACATTTTGGAACGGTGCGCCGCAGGTCGTCAGGACGGTGGCAAGCTGTCTATCGCGTCGAAGGTCGCATGCACTCAGCTGGCTCGCACTCCACCAAAGCTGACGCACTAGCTTGCTTGTCGGCAGTCGAGGCAGATCTGCGTCGCGGCGCGTGGATAGATCCACGGGCTGGGAAGATGACGCTTCGCGTGTACGCCGACGAATGGCTCGAACAACGAAACGATCTCGCCTTTCGAACGAAGGAACTCTATGCGTACCTTCTCGAGAGCCACATCATTCGGTCACTTGGTGGTGCGACACTCATCGGCATCGCTCCGTCGAAGATTCGCAGTTGGCACGCGACACTGGCTCGAGAACATCCTTCAACAGCCGCCAAGGCGTATCGGTTACTGTCAGCGATCTTGAGGACCGCGGTCACCGATGGCTTCTTGATCGGTTCACCCTGCAAAGTCGCCGGAGGGAGAGTGGAGCGTCCCGCTGAACGACCGGTGGCGACGGTACGCGAAGTCGAAGCCCTGGAGGCGGCGATGCCCGAACATCTCCGTCTCATTGTCCTGCTCGCAACGTGGTGCCAGTTGCGACGAGCGGAGCTTCTAGGGCTTCGACGCAAAGACATCGACCTCGCCAATGGTTCTCTACGTGTTGAACAGAGTCGGACCATCACCATGCGAGGGAAATCCCTGGTGAAAGAACCTAAGACAGCAGCCGGACGCCGTACGATTGCCGTTCCAGAGTTCCTCGTCGAGAGAATCCGTGACCATCTCGGTCGCTTTACGGGTCCCGAACCCGATGCCCTCGTGTTCACAGGCATCACCGGCGTAGCGCTCACTGGGAACGTTCTGCAGGTCGCCTGGCAGCGTGCACGCACCAAAGTGGGTCGTACAGACCTGCGGCTACATGACCTTCGACACACGGGCCTAACTCTGGCCGCCGCGACCGGCGCGACGACGGTCGAGCTAATGCATCGTGCCGGGCACTCGTCGTCTGTTGCCGCGATGCGCTATCAGCATGCGACGAAAGATCGCGATCGCATCATCGCTGACGCGCTTGGAATGATTGCTCAGCCGATCGTCGAAGAACCTCCGTCGTAGACCTCTCTCTCATAAGGTTTTTCCGCGTCCTGGTGCTTGGTCGCATCGCAATCTGATTTTCGATCGATAGGTCTTGGCATGTCGTTTTGGGCACCTATGGGCACCTCGTGAATCGGTTTGGGCACCTATGGGCACTTCACAGTGGTCACTCGTGGTTACTCGTGGTTACTCGAAAGTGCTTGAAAGCATTGCACTCTCAAAGAAAATCGTTGGAGCGGGTGACGGGGATCGAACCCGCATGGCCAGCTTGGAAGGCTGGAGCTCTACCATTGAGCTACACCCGCACGTCTCAATGAGACTCGAAGCAGTCTAGATGACGCCATTAACGTGGAGGGGTGGAGGACACGTTCTACGACCAGGTCGGCGGTCATGCGTTCTTTCATTCGCTGGTGAATTCGTTCTACGAACGTGTCGAGACCGACGAACAACTTCGGCCCATGTACCCAGAAGATCTGACCGAGTCGAAGCGCCACTTCGAACTCTTTCTCGAGCAGTACTGGGGCGGACCGAAGACCTACGCCGAGGAGCGCGGACACCCGCGACTTCGCATGCGCCACGCTCCCTTTCGCATCACGAAGGGCGCCCGTGATGCGTGGCTGGCAGCCATGGAGGCGGCCATGGAGAGCGTGAAGTCCAGCCTGAGTGACGAGCAGTTCGTTGAACTGCATAGCTACTTCGATATGGCAGCCCATCAGATGCGCAACGTTTGAACTGTAAAATTCACAGGAGATTCACTCGCGATGTTCTGATTTTTCGCCGTTGAGTCCTTACGCTTGTGGGTATGGCCACACGAACGGTGCTGCGAGAGGGCGAAGTCCGGATCATTTCGGTGACGCCCGTCTCGCGTGGAACTATCCGGCCAGTGCTGGTCACAATCGTGTTGGTCGCCCTGGTTATATTCGGTGCCCAACACGTGCACCTCGTGCACGAGCACGAGACGTTGTTGGCTGTGCTGCTGGCGGGGCCGTTCGCCTTAGTCGCGCTGACGAGAACGTGGCGTTGGCGCTCGCACAAGGTGCACGTCACCAACGACCGGATTCTCGTTGAAGGTGGTGTCCTGCACCATCAGCACAGCGCGATTGAGCTTCGCGACATTGCGGCGATTCGAATCGACCAACGCGTGAGTGAGCGGCTCACTCGGCGAGGTGTCATCTACTTAGAGACAGTTGCCGGGACCTTTTCGATTGGCAAGCTTCGTCACCCCGGCGCCCTCTGTCGTCTTATCGACGCTCAACGATTCAACGTGGAGTCAGTTCCCGTCGCGTACGACACGGTGTTTGCCTACGACGAACCAGAGCCCTTCGACTACGAAGTGCAGCCCCGCCACAGTCGCGGACGCCACGAATTGGAATGATTCGCTGAGTTTCCACATAGCGTGAGTCCGTGACCACTCGCTACCGTTGTACTGCCTGCGGCAACCTAACTCGATTCGACGTCGTCGAAACGACCTCCGTGCGGGCGTTTCACCACTACACGGTCGGCGGCGACCTTTCCATCGAAGAGCCCGAGGTCATTGCGCACTCCGTCGAATCCGTCACCTGTCGATGGTGCGGCCACGGGCGCGGCGTTGAACCGCTCATCGAATCCAGTGACGTCTGACCTAGGACCGCGCTCCTTCAATCGACCGCGCGAGCGTCCGGGTCCGTCGCACCTGACGGGTCACTGGTCGAAGGGTGGCGACGCGATGGTGTCGCTCACCAAGTTGACGCTCCTCGTCGTCATCAAAGCGAACTGTGACGGGTGCCACGACTTCCTTTTCTCGGATCTCGGAGAGTTCGCAGAAATTGATGTTGTCTTCATGAGTGCGACGGACGATACGGACAACGAATGGATCGATGCTCCTCGACCGGTACTGATTGCGCCAGATGCACTCCTCGCTCTTGACGTGAAGTGGCCGCCTTTCTACGTGCTCGTTGATCCGATCGCCGGACTCGTCCGCACCGAAGGCGTCCTCTTTGGACCGTCGCAGGTCGCCGCAGAGATTGCGTCGTTCCTACCCCATTGAGATGTCACAGCGCTGGGTCACAGTTGATGTAAGTGAAAGGTGCATCAATGAGCAACGAGATTGAACTTTCCATTAGCTGCAATGACTGCGTTCGTCGAGGAACGCCGGACTGTGAGGACTGCCTCGTGAGTTTCGTGCTCGGTGCGACACCTGACGAATTGGTCATGACGAGTGCCGAGGCCGACGTGGTGCAGCTGTTCACCGCGCAAGGGATGATGCCCCGCCTCAAGTTCCAGCACCGTATGACGTCGTTGAGGCCAGCCGAAGGGTCCAGATCGACTGACTAGCCTCATCACATGGCACGTCACTTGTTGGTGACCAACGACTATCCGCCAAAAACGGGCGGCATTCAGGTCTATCTCCACGAACTCTGGCGTCGCCTCGAAACGGGCCGCGCGGTCGTGTTGACGGCCTCGTCGCACTCTGGCGCCGCGGCGTTCGACGTCGATTCAGAGATCATTGTGGAGCGGATACCGGCGACCACTCTCTTCCTGCCGACCTATCGCGCGTGGCGCGCTATTGAGGCGGCGATTGCGCGCCACCAACCGGACCTGGTGCTCCTCGATCCGGCCTGGCCACTCGGACTACTCGGCCCACTTCTCTCGGTACCGTACGGCGTGATCGTGCACGGCGCGGAAGCGGCGATACCGAGCCGCATTCCGATCGTCGCGTCCTCGCTTCGCTTCGTTCTCAAACACGCCGCGGTGGCGATCTGTGCCGGCTCGTACCCCGAAGCGATCGTGCGAAACAACGCCGCGGAATTCACTCCGCCCATCATCCAGATTCCACCCGGCGTTGACACGATGAGGTTCGCGCCCGTCGACGCCCACCGCCGCGGTGAGGTCCGTGCGACGCTCGGCGTTGACGACAATGACTTTGTCGTGAGTTCCTATTCGCGACTCGTACCTCGCAAAGGTATGGACACGTTGATTCGCGCCGCCGCTCGCCTCGCGGGTGAACTACCGCGACTCCGCGTGATGATTGGCGGCTCCGGCCGAGACGAGGCCCGACTGAAGAAACTGGCCGAACGGCTGAACGCGCCCGTCACGTTCCTCGGTCGCGTCCCCGATGACGAACTCAGCGACTGGATTGCGTCGAGCGATCTCATGGTGATGGACTGTCGCAGTCGGTGGCTCGGACTCGAACAGGAGGGCTTCGGTATCGTCTTCGTCGAGGCAGCGGCGACCGGCGTGGCGCAGATCGCGGGACGCTCAGGGGGCAGTCACGAGGCGGTCGAGAACGGCGTCACGGGTCTCGTCCTTGGGGATCCGCGAAGTGACGAGTTGCTCGCCAAAGCCATTCGCGCGCTCGCATTCGACGATGAGCGTCGACTCGCGTACGGACGGGCGTCGCGAATTGCGGCAGTCGGACGTTTCGAGTGGTACCGACTGGCAATGCAACTCTCGTACGGACTCGTGCCGTTTGACCACTTTGGGGTGCGCAACCCACTGTCGTAAGGTTGTCGCGGAGGGGGTTTCGTGGCACAACGAGCAACGGAAACAATCACGGTCGACGCGTCACCCCAACGTGTGTATGACGTCGTCACCGACTTCGAGCACTACGACGCGTGGGTGAGCGACCTCAAGCGAATCGAAGTCCTCTCGCGCGACGCTGAGGGGCGAGCCCTCGAAGTCGAGTTTCGGGCCGCCGCATTCGGTCGCTCCACGACCTACACGCTGCACTACGACTACTCGCACGCGCCGGCCCAGCTCTCGTGGCACCAGATCGAGGGGGATCTCACCGAGATGCTCAACGGCCAGTATCTGTTCGAGGCGGACGGCGACGAAACCCGCGTGACCTATGAACTCGAGGTGGAACTCCTCGTGCCGATTCCCACGTTCATCAAATCTCGCGCGGCCTACCGCATTCAGACCCAGGCGCTTCGAGAGCTGAAGGCGCAGGCCGAGCGGTCACGATGATCGACGTCGCGATAGGCGTTGACGTTGGCGGGACCAAAGCCTTGGCGTTGGTCGTGGCTCGCGACGGCCGGGTACTCGCCGAAGTTCAGGCGCCCACGCCACACCTCAACAGTGACAACATCGGCGGACCCACGGCGGACGTCGTCACTTCAATTATTAATGAGTTGTGCTCGCGTCAAGGTCTCGATTCGAGCGAGGTGCCGATCTGCATTGGCCTGCCCGGCATGATGCGCCGTGACGGACGGCTGGTCTACGCGCCTAATCTTCGTTCGGCCTCTGGGGCGGACCTGGGCGCATTACTTGGCGCGTCACTCTCGAGCGCGATGGTGTTCTGCGAGAACGACGCCAACTGCGCGGCGCTCTGTGAGCACGAGTGGGGTGCGGCGCGGGGCATCGATGACTTCGTCATGGTCACGCTCGGCACCGGAATCGGTGGTGGCGTCGTGGCCGACGGCAGGTTGGTGCGTGGTCGAAGCGGATTCGCTGGCGAGATCGGTCACATGGTCGTCGAGGCGAGAGGTGCCGCCTGCCACTGTGGCGCACACGGGTGTTGGGAGCGCTACGCCTCGGGCGGGGGACTCAATCGCATGACCCGAGAGGCGGCAATCGAGGGTCGGTTACCGACGTTGGTTGCGCAACGCGGCAACGCCGCCGCCGTTCGCGCGGAGGACGTCACCGAAGCGGCCGCACAGGATCTGGACGAGGCCGTGGTACTCATGAAGGAGATCGGGTGGTGGCTCGCGCTCGGTCTGGCGAATCTGACCGCGATCCTCGACTGCGGCCACTTCGTCATCGGCGGGGGACTCTCGCGTGCGTCGGACCTCGTGCTGCCTTCGGCGCGCGAATACCTCGCAGACCTCGTCGAGGGCTACAGCGCCCGCCCGGCCATCACGGTCACGTCGTCGTTGTTCGGACCTCGTTCGGGTGCCATGGGTGCGGCGCTGGTGGCGTTCGAGCGAACCTCATGAAACTCGGGGTGTTACTGCCGACCTTCCGCGACAACGCCCATGACGCCCTGGCGTTCGCCAAACGCGCCGCGGACGCGGGGCTCGACGGCGTCTTCGCCTACGACCATCTTTGGCCGATGGGTACGCCGACGCGCCCGTCGCTGGCACCGTTCCCGGTACTGACAGCGGTCGCGCGTGCGAACTCGACACTGGTCGTTGGTCCGCTGGTGGCGCGGGTGGGACTCGTGGGGTCCCCGCATCTGATCGAGCAGTTCACGACGTTGCACGCATTGGCACCGGGCCGGGTCATCGCGACACTCGGGTCGGGCGACAAGCTTTCGACGGCTGAGAATGTGGCGTACGACATTCCTGAGAGGAACGCGGACGAGCGCCGCGCCCTCATGGCCGAGACGGCGCGAGCGCTCGTTGACACCATGCCGGTCTGGTTCGGTGCGGGTAACGACACGACCAATGGTGTCGCGCGCGACGTCGGTGCGGTCCTCAACCTCTGGAACGCGACGCCCGAGCGCGTCGTCACGTTGCGATCGGGCGGCCCCGTCTCGTGGGCCGGACCCGTGCCCAACGATCTCGTGACGTCACTTGACGCACTGAATGACGCCGGCGCCACGTGGGTGGTGTTGACGCCCGACGCCGACGTCGCCGCCCTCGCGGCATGGCGCGCACGCTCGTGACGAGTAAAGTCCACTGATGGAATTTCGTCGAATCAACGGCCTGCCGCCCTACGTCTTCGCCACGATCAATGCGTTGAAGGCGGAGGCGCGCGCCGGGGGTCGCGACGTCATCGACTTTGGCTTTGGAAACCCGGACCTACCGAGTCCCGACATCGCCGTGGCGAAGCTCGCCGAGGCCGCGAACAATCCTCGAAACCACCGCTACAGCGCGAGTCGTGGAATCCCGAATCTGCGTCTCGCGATGGCCAATCGCTACAAGATGCTGTTCGACGTGGACCTCGATCCCGACACGGAGGTCGTGACGACGATTGGTGCTAAAGAGGGCCTTACGCACCTCATGTGGGTGTTGCTCGGTCCCGGCGATGCGGCAATCGTACCGAGTCCGAGTTATCCGATTCACTTGGCCGGACCCGGTTTCGCGGGGGCCACGGTCATCACCGTGCCGATGCACGACCCCGGCGCGACGTCAAACGACCCGGGCGACGACTTCTTCGACGGACTCGTCGTCGCCTGGGAGAACGCGGTCGTCAAGCCGCGCGTCATCATCTGCTCGTTCCCGCACAATCCGACGAGCGCCTGCGTCGATCTCGCCTTCATGACGCGACTCGTCGACTTCGCCCTCGAACACGACGTGATTATCTGTCACGACTTTGCCTACGCCGACCTCGGTTTTGACGGCTACACGCCGCCGTCGATTCTCCAGGTCCCGCGCGCGAAGGAGTGTTGCGTTGAGCTCTATACGCTGACCAAGTCATTCTCGATGGCCGGCTGGCGCGTCGGCTTCCTCGTCGGTAACGCCGAGATCGTGGCGGCGCTCACGAAACTCAAGAGCTACCTCGACTACGGCACCTTCCAACCGGTCCAAATCGCCGCGATCGTCGCGATGAACGAGGCCACCGACTACCCAGCACAGCTCCGCGTCATCTACCAATCGCGTCGCGACACCTTGATTGAGGGCCTCAATCGCATTGGTTGGGACGTGACCGCGCCACGGGGTTCGATGTTCATTTGGGCACCGGTGCCCGAGCCCTACGCCGAAAAGGGATCACTGGGGTTCGCGAAGTACCTCATCGAGGAGGCGAGCGTCGCGACCAGTCCCGGCGTCGGATTCGGTGACGGTGGCGACGGGCACGTTCGTTTCGCGCTCATTGAAAATGAACTTCGCACGACGCAGGCCATTCGCAATCTGAAAAAAGCACTGACCAAACTCGGCTGATCGCGGAGCAGAGGTCCTCAGGGCAGTCCGGCTCCGGGCGTCTCGACTCGCACCATCTCGATGCGACCACGAGTTACCTCGGCGATCCTGAAACGATCACTGCTGGGAGCCGTCATGACGTAAAGGTTTCGTCGGTCCTCGCCACCGAGCATGCAGGCGTAGGCGTTCTGGGTACAGGTGACGGTTCCGGTCACTTCGCCACCCTCCTTCACGCGAACGCAGGTTTTTGACACGGCGTTGGCGAGCCAGATCTGGCCGTCGGCGTCGAGGCACATGCCGTCGGTCATCACGAAGTCGAACTGGGCCCACACGCGCCGGCTGCTCAAGGTGCCATCTTTGTTGATATCGAAGGCGCTGAGGCGAGAACCCATCGTTTCGCCGATGATCAGTGTTGACCCGTCAGGCGTGATCACGGTTCCATTCGGGAAGGCCATGTCGGGGACGACTTGGACGACGTTGCCAGCGGGATCAAGAACCACGACGTTGGTCGAGGGCGGCGGCGTCGCGAAGAAGGCTTCGACCCCGAGTTCCTTTCGTCGTGTGTCCGGGTCGAAACCGAAGTTGCCCACGTAGCTGTAGCCACTCGCGGCGACTGCCATGTCGTTGGCCCAAAACGTGCAGTACTCGCCGATGTCGGCGAAGGTCAATACTTTCTTGTCAGTGAATCGCAAGACCTTCTGATCAATCATTGACACGCAGAGCAAGTCACCGTTGGGCAGCCAGCCCAGTCCCGAAGGCTGGCGGACAACCTCGTGCTCGAGGAGTTCGTCACTCCCATCGGCCGCCATTGAGTAGATGGCGCGACGGTAGAAGTCGGAGTACCAGAGTCGACCCTCGTGCCAGCGCGGACCTTCGCCAAACCCCAGACCGCCGCGCACGACTAGTGCCGTGTACTCTTCCACGTTGCCCCCTCTTCGTGCAACGAAACTAACTCAGGCGTGCGCAACGGCGCGAAGCCACTGGGCGTACCCGAGGTCCGCGAAAAGGGGATCGTCCGGTTCGAAGCGCTGGTCGAACTCCCAGAGTTCCGCGAGCTCTTCGAGCGATGCCCAGTGACCGACACCGAGTCCCGCGAGCGTCGCCGCACCGCGAGCCGTGGCCTCGAGTGACGTGCTGCGATAGACGGGCAGTCTCGAGTTCGTGGCTTGGAGTTCGAGGAGGAGGCCCATCGCCGCGGCGCCACCGTCGGCGCGGATATGTGAGAGCGCGATGCCGCCGGCGGCGAAGGCGTCGGTCATGGCGCGCACTTCAAAGGCGAGTGACTCAATGAGTGCCCGCGCGATCTGCGCGCGACCAACGCCACGACTGAGTCCGGTGATCGATCCGCGTGCGTCGCTTCGCCAGAACGGCGAGCCGAGGCCGGTGAAGGCCGGCACGAAGGACACGCCCCCGCTGTCGGGCGCACGCATGGCGAGTGCTTCGAGTTCACTCGACTCCTCAACGAAACCCATTTCGTCGCGGAGCCACTGCACGGCGGCGCCCGCAACGAACGCCGAACCCTCGACGGCGTAGGACGCCGATCCGTAGTCGCCGAGGTCCCACGCAACCGTCGTCACGAGACCGTCGAACACACCGGGGACGTCGTTGCCGACGTTGGCAAGAATGAATGCTCCCGTGCCGTAGGTGGCCTTCACCACGCCGGCGTCGAAGCAGGCCTGACCAAAGAGCGCGGCCTGCTGGTCGCCGAGCATTGCCGTGATGGGCACGCCGGCCAACTCGGGCAGCACCGTGGCGTCAACTGTCGCGAATATCGAACACGACGGTCGAAGTTCCGCGAGCATTGACGGCTCGATGTCGAAGAGGTCGGTCATCTCCTTTGACCACGTGCGAGTTGCGAGATCCATCAACATCGTGCGCGAGGCGTTGGATGCTTCGGTGGCGAAGGTCCCACCATCAACGCCACCGCTCAAGCACCAGAGAAGCCAGGTATCTACGGTGGCGAGACTCGGGGTGGTGGCTTTGTCGAGGGCGCCGTGGTCGAGGAGCCAACGCATTTTTGTCGCCGAGAAGTACGAGTCGAGGACGAGACCGGTGGTGCGTCGAACGAGCGGTCCATGCCCGGCCGCTTCGAGCTCGTCGCAGTGGCTTGCGGTGCGTCGGTCCTGCCAGACAATCGCGTGCGCCACGTTGTTGGCGTTACTGCGATCGAAGGCGATCGTTGTCTCGCGTTGATTGGTGATGCCGAGCGCGACGAAGCGATGGCCGTGCTCGCGCGCACGAACGGCCACGTCGCGCAAGGTCTCAACGGACAGCCGGGCGATCTCGATCGGGTCGTGTTCCACTTCGCCCGGGTGGGCGAAATGTTGGGTCAGCTCGCGATAGGAGGAGTCGACGACCCTGGCGTTTTCGTCGTAGGCGACGCTCCGCACGCCCGAGGTACCGGCGTCGAGGGCGAGAACGAGTTCCACCGGCGTCAGAATAACGATGGTTACCGCGCAGTTTTTGGGTAGATCACTGGGTCAAAAAAAATTGTTCAGAAAACAAGCAAAATTGAGTTGACGCGGTGTAATTACAGTGCTGTAATGACACAGCATCTTGCGACGAGGAGTGGTTTGACCACTACATCTTGTGGCTTGGGGGGAAAAGGGTAGTAAACTCGTCTTCCCGACCTCGGCGCCGTAGGAAGCATGTTCTTAGTGTCGGTTTCGGCAAGAAAAGAGAGATTCATATGGCTATCGCACCTCAGCGACTCGGAATTGGCATCCGCCGGTACTTCACGACGGACGACCGCCACCCCTACGACGAAGTCACCTGGGACCGACGCGACGCGCGTATTTCGAACTTTCGAGACGGCTCGATCGCCTTCGAGCAGCTGAACGTCGAGGTGCCCTCGAGCTGGTCCTTCAACGCAACCAACATCCTCGCCCAGAAGTACTTCCGTGGCACGCTCGGCACGTCCGAGCGCGAGACCAGCCTGAAGCAGGTCTGTGACCGCATCGTCGACACGATCACGCAGTGGGGTGTGGAGCGCGACTACTTCGTCGACGAGGAAGAGACCGAGGCGTTCCGCGCCGAGCTCAAGCACTTGCTGATCACGCAGAAGGCCGCCTTCAACTCACCGGTCTGGTTCAACATTGGTGTGAAGGGTGTGCCCCAGCAGGGCAGTGCCTGCTTCATCCTCTCGGTCGAGGACTCGATGCGTTCGATCCTCAATTGGTACACCGAAGAGGGAATCATCTTCAAGGGCGGCTCGGGCGCCGGCGTCAACCTGTCCAAGATTCGCTCGAGCGCCGAGATGCTCGAGGGCGGCGGCACCGCGAGTGGTCCGGTCTCGTTCATGCGCGGCGCTGACGCGTCGGCCGGCACCATCAAGTCCGGTGGCAAGACACGCCGCGCCGCGAAGATGGTCATCCTCGACGCGGACCACCCCGATATTGAGGAGTTCATCTGGTGCAAGGCCAATGAGGAGAACAAGGCGCGCGTACTTCGTGATAACGGCTTTGACATGGACCTCGACGGTAAGGACATCCACTCCATCCAGTACCAGAACGCCAACAACTCGGTTCGAGTCTCGGACGAGTTCATGGAGGCCGTCATCG
The DNA here is from genome assembly GCA_003152215.1 of Acidimicrobiaceae bacterium. Taxonomy (GTDB): domain Bacteria; phylum Actinomycetota; class Acidimicrobiia; order Acidimicrobiales; family RAAP-2; genus RAAP-2. The sequence goes on from PLZP01000059.1 coordinate 17,720, forward strand.
CCGACGCCGATTGGAACCTGAACGCGCGTCACGGCGGCCGCGTCGTCCAGACGCTCAAAGCGCGCGAGTTGTGGCGTCAGATTGCGCGCGCTGCGTGGGAGTGCGCCGACCCCGGCCTGCAGTTCGACACGACCATCAACAAGTGGCACACATCGTCCAACACCGACCGCATCAACGGCTCGAACCCGTGCTCGGAGTACATGCACATCGACAACTCCGCGTGCAACTTGGCCAGCATCAACCTGATGAAGTACCTGCTCGATGATGGCAGTTTCGATGTTGACGCCTTCAAGCACTCGATCGAAGTGCTCTTCAGCGCGCAGGAGATCATCGTGGGCGCCGCCGACTACCCGACCGAGAAGATTGCCGAGAACTCACGCAAGTTCCGTCAGCTCGGTCTCGGGTACGCCAACCTAGGAGCACTCCTCATGGCGTCGGGACTGGCCTATGACTCCGACGAAGGTCGCGCGTGGGCTGGCGCCATTACTGCGTTGATGACGGGCCACGCCTACGCCACCAGCGCTCGCACGGCCGGTCGCATGGGTCCGCACGAGGGTTACGAGGAGAACGCGGAGCCGATGCTCAACGTGCTTCGCATGCACCGCGATGCGTCGTACCAGATCGACGCATCGCTGGCCCCCGAGGAGATTCTGCGCGCCGCCCAACAGTCGTGGGAAGACGCCGTCGACTTGGGTGCGCGCCACGGGGTACGTAACGCCCAGGCGTCGGTGCTCGCACCGACGGGCACGATCGGTCTCTTGATGGACTGTGACACGACCGGCATCGAGCCGGACCTCGGACTCGTGAAGTTCAAGAAGCTGGTGGGTGGTGGCAACATGGCCATTGTCAACCAGACGGTGCCGCGCGCCCTTCGAAAGCTCGGCTACACCGAGATGGAGTCGCTCGCCATCGAGGCCTACATCGACGAGAACAAGTCAATCGTCGGTGCGCCCGGTCTCAAGCCTGAGCACCTGCCGATCTTCGCCTGCTCCATGGGCGATAACACCATTCATTATCTTGGTCACGTCCGGATGATGGGTGCCGTGCAGCCGTTCATCTCAGGTGCGATCTCTAAGACGGTCAATATGCCCGAAGACGCCACCATCGAGGACGTCGAGAACCTGCACATGGACGCCTGGAAGCTCGGTGTCAAGGCCGTCGCGATCTACCGAGACAATTGCAAAGTCGGTCAGCCACTCTCCACCGCGAAGAAGGGCGGCGAGAGTTCCACGTCGTCGGTGACGGCAACCGACTCGGTCGCGGCCGAACTGCTGACAAGGATCCACCATCTCGAAGCGGCGCTCGAAACGGCGAAGTCCGAAGGGGCGCATGTCATTGTCGGCACCGTGCGCGAGCGCATGCCCCGTCGTCGTGTCTCGACGACGTTCTCGTTCCGCGTTGCGGACTGCGAGGGCTACGTCACCGTTGGCGAGTGGGAAGACGGACGTCCCGGCGAGGTGTTCATCAAGGTTTCCAAGCAGGGTTCGACCCTCGCGGGCATCATGGACGCCTTCTCGATCTCGCTCAGCCTGGGCCTGCAGCACGGCGTGCCGCTCGCGACCTACGTGCGCAAGTACGTGAACATGAAGTTCGAGCCGTCGGGCATGACCGACGACGCCGACCTGCGCATCGCGACGTCGCTCGTGGATTACATCTTTCGACGTCTGGCCCTCGACTACTTGAGCCCGATTGAGCGCGAGGAACTCGGTGTGCTCTCCACGAGCGAGCGAATCCAGCCAACGCTGCCCGAAGTTGTCGAGCAGGCGACCCCAACGCTCAACGCCAGTGTCCAGCCGACCCTGGTCGACCTGAGCGAAAAGGCGGCGCCGCAGCCGACAACGTTGCGCCGCGATCAACAGCGCGACGCACCAATGTGCTACCAGTGTGGCGACTCCATGCAGCGCGCCGGTTCGTGTTACGTCTGTTCCAGCTGTGGCGCAACGAGCGGCTGCTCGTAATGTCAAGTTGCACTCGAACTTCAGTGGAGATTTCACTCGAACTTCAGTGATGTCAAGTGACTCCGAGATGTCAGTAGAACTGACGCGTTCTTGTCAGTACGGTGTGGTGCTACTGCGGTTTGATGGACACGCTCTGTCGAGGAATCCCTCGGCAGAGGAGCCGACAAACCGAGGTAGCACCAGATAACTTGACTCATGATGATGAATAATCCGCACCGGCGTCTGACCCTGGTCCTCCTGCAGGGCCTAGTCCTGTCGACTGTCCTTGCGTCTGCCGCAACAGGTGCAGTTTCAACGGCGTGGTCGTGGCGGGCCGCCGGAACCCTGGGACGAAACGAGGTCTGCTCGAAGGTGGGTCAGCGTCTCGCGATCGATGTCTGCGGCTTCCACGTGCCGAACGCACCGAGGACGTCCGGCACGGTCACGGGAGTGGTGCGAGTGAGGAACGACAGCCTTCACACCGAGTGCTACGGGGTGAGTCTCAGCACTTCCTACATGGCTGGACTGCAGAGTTTTTGCGCGAAGGCGAAATCGACCGGCCAATTCAAGACGAACGGACCCGCGCGGCACTACGTCGACACGCAACTCAGTATCTTCGTGACGAGCGGATCGAAGACGAAGCCGATCCAGCCAATGCGGAGCCTGGATGCCTCGCGTTTCACCATCGTATTCAGCGAGCCGCTGCCCTCGTGACTTCGGTCGTAGTCGGGCCAGACAAGAGGCGTGGGTGGCATAATCCGATCAGAGCGTCGAAAGTCATTAGATGAGAGACTTGCGCTGTATCTCGGACATACATCGAGTACATCTCGGATGCAACTCGGACTGAATCTCGGACGCAATTTGACACGTAGTAGAAGGTTGCTCCTCGAGGCGTCATCTACATCGACTTGTAACCCCAAATTCACTGAGTACTAATCGATCCTTGTCATATACAGTTTAACTGTATATAGTGCTGATATGACTAAAGAGATGAGAGAACCGACATTTCTTGTACTGGCGACGTTGGCCGAGGGCAAGAAACACGGGTACGCGGTTATTCAAGGGGTGGCGTCGCTTTCTGAGGGCGAAGTGGATCTCAAAGCGGGAACGCTGTACGCCATGTTGGACCGCTTGACATTCGACGGTGTCATTGAATCGGTGGGGGAGGAGGTCGTTGACGGACGACTTCGCCGTTACTACGAACTGACGCCCCAAGGCACAACATTGCTTAGCGAAGAGTCCAAACGTCGCGTCAAAGTTTCCAACATAGCGTTACGTCGGCTCCGATTTGTGGGAGGAGTCGCATGACACAACACCTCGCTCGTTCACAGAAACTCTTGAAGTTCTACCCCAAGGCGTACCGCGAAGAACGCGGAGAAGAGATCGTCGCCACTTTGCAAGAGGCTGCCGAAGCTCGTGTTCCTCGTGCCTCGCTCAGCGACCAGATCAGTGTGGCGCTGTATGGAGTGCGCGTTCGTTTGGGTCTGACCAGTGAAACCATGTTTGGCAACGCATTAGATATTGCCTCGATCCCCGGCCTCGTGATGGGAGCATTTTTTGGCGTGTATCTCTTAATCTCCGGCGATTTACCTGTGGTGAGTTCAAAATTCTTTTATCCGCAGTTCGGACCGTTCCTTACCGTGGGACCCCTGTTCTATTTGGTGTGGGTTCTGGGCGTCGCCGTGGTCTTTGAATGGCCGCAGTACCGGCGACGAATTGCCGGCGCGTGTATGTCGCTTACGATCGTGGGCGAGGTCCTCGCCAAACTCGCTCATCGCAATCCAAACATTTGGGAAATTGCCATACTGGTGAGTCTCGGCCTTCCCAGCCTGCTTGCCCCGGACGTGTACGTCACTCGACGCAAGGTCATACCCAGTTTGAGCGTTGGTATCGCCACGTTCGCGACCTTGTTTTTCGTTTCCGAATCGAACGTCAATCCGGGATTCTTCAATTCCTTTTATTGGTCTGGAACGTACGAGATCGTTCATCGCCAGCCCTACGTTGACGTATTTCTACTGGCACTGTTTGCAGTGCTGTGGATTACCAAGCGACGCGAAGTCGCCAGTGCCGCGCTAATTCTCAGCAGTCCCTGGATAATCGTTGGCGTAGCGTATCCAATGTCACTCGAGTATCTGCGAATGGACACACTGAATGTGATCGCCCTCATTGCGTGGGCCGTAGCCATGGCACTCATTGTGACGACAAGTCGTTACCGTCCGCGACCTCCTGCATCAGTTGACCTGTCCACCCTGAACTCTGGATCATGATCGAACGATTTGACCTAGATACACACATTGGAAAAGTGTCAACTGAGCCGTTGATGTAATTTTGACAGCATCCCGTATGGAACGTGACGCGTAAATCCACGCCCGCTTCACCTAAGGTGAGTGAGGCGTCGTCACCCCTCGTGACGACGCCGAATGAACGCTGGCGAGAGCTACGAAAGGCACGAATGTCCCAGTACAAGGTCTGTCGCGCCGCACGGCTGCGCAGTATTGCGCTGGCGTCCCTACTCGTTAGCCTGCTGCTCTCAGTGGTGAATGTCAACGCCTCTTCCGCCGCGACACCGTCTCCGAACCAACTCTTTCAAATTGCCATGAGCAACGCCGCACAAAAGAAGTTTGTGGTGATCAACATGACCGGTACGGATGCGGCGGGCAACTATCGCGACGTCTGGCGCTCGAACCCGAACTCGGGCTCCCTGGTGCAGTCCGACGAGCATGCCGGTGCAACGGGCCACGTGTACGTGATCGTGCTCGATCGTGTTGTCTACGAAAAGATCGACACGGTGCAGTGGGCGTACGCCGGACTCGGCGCCAAATACAAGGCGTATGAGAACAAGTGGTTCGTGATTCGCAAGTCGTCGTCGTCGTATAAGTCGTTCCTCGAACAGGAGGTCACGTCGGGCTCGCTCTTGATTCCGATCAACGGCACGGTGTTCACCATTCAAGACAGCACCGTGCTCCACGGCGTGAAAGTCATCGGGCTCGAGGGTGCACTCACCGGGTCGAACCCGGCCGTACCCGTGACGTTGTGCGTGAGCAAGGCGAAGAGTCCTCTTCCGCTCGAGGTCTCCGTACCGAGAACGGCGAAGAACAAGGAAGTGTGGACGGCAACATACTCCTATCGCACCAGTGCCTCGCCGATTACCAAACCCACGACGTCGCTCGCCTTCCCGTAGGGGGGCACTGTTGGTAAAACGCGGGTCTCGCCGTAATCGTCGACTCAGCGTGTGGTCGTCCGCTTTGTCGCGAGCAGCGTGAAGGCAATGGGCAACGTGGCCGCCGAGGACGGACTGCCGTCTGGTCCGACGCCGATGCGAAAGCGATAGCGACCGTCGGCGTCGTGGTCGAGAATGTCGCCGTGCGGGTCGTAGGCCATGTCATTGTGTTCCAGCAGCCTGGTCAGTTCGAATCCAGCGTCGATGACCGACTGCACAATCTCTGAAAGCGAGTGTGGGTACTCCTCCGTCGACGTCGTGAAGTCCGCGTTGGGATTGGCGTAGCTGCCAGTTCCACGCCACGCGAACGGGACACCGCCGCCGTAGGGAAAGTCGGCAATGAGTGGATCACGCGATCCAAAGACATTCGTCAAAGGGTGAATTTCTACGATCACGAGGTGACCCCCGGCGCGAAGCACGCGCGACGCCGAATGCATCCACGCGTTGAGGTCGTCAATCCATCCGAGTACACCGATCGTGGCGTACGCGAGATCGAAGCGCCCGTCGAGCGAGTGGGGGAGATCACGCGAGTCGCTCTCGACGGTCTTAATCGACACTCCGACGAGTGCGGCAATTTCGTTGGCGCGCCGCAGGGCCGTGGGCGAGAAGTCGACGGCGGTGACGCGTGCGCCACGACGCGCCATGGAGATGGAGTCGAAGGCAATGTGACTTTGAATGTGAATCACGTCGAGACCCTCGACCCCATTGTTCGACGTCGCGAGTGCGAGGGCATTCTCTTCTAGGTCCGTGAACGAATCGTGACCGGCCACGAGCGCGTCGACGTCGTAGTAACGGTCCGAGCCGGTGCCGTGGTAGGCGGCCAGCGTTTCCCAGTGATCAAAGTTGGGGCTCTCCATTACCGCATCCTTTCAGTTCGCGCTGATCCTTGCGTCGAAAACTCAGATGAAGGGGGAGGGGACCGTCGCCATCGCGGGGCCGAGACCGGCCTTCTCTCGAAGGAGCGTCTCGAGTGCATCGGTGTCATCAGGCGTGACGTAGGGACTCACCCGTTTGCCCACGTCCAGGATCAGTCCGACGGTCTTCTTCGTTCTCTTCATGTCGAGATTGGCCCAGTAGTGCACGTTCATAGTGCCCCAGAGACGCCCGCGACCCCGGAGGCTCGAGAGTGTGATGCGTTGTACACCCTTAATCGACGAGTACGGGATCGTCTTTGCGGCCCAGGGGTAGTAGCGACGCAACGTCACAGACGTTTCGTCGCAGATGATCCCTTCTTCTTTGAACAACGCGGTCACGACCTCACTGTACCGGGCTCGACGAACGTGGAACGTGCTCCAGTACAACGCCAATAGTGCGGTACATTGCCAGCACAATGAAGAAGTCCACGGGTGTGATGCTCGCGATCGCCGTCGTGGCCATCGCGGTCGCCGTAACTGCCGTGGTGGCGACGAGGCATTCGTCACCGACGGCCGTGCCGCTGGTCTCGCACACCATTCATCCGACCAAAGCCGACGACGCGGCGTTGGAGGCGACGTTTCTGACGTACAAACTTCACGACCAGGAGATGGTGAGCACCGACCGCGTGACGTGGGGCCAGGTTCTACAGAACGGACCCCGCGAGCCCCTGATCGCCTACGACGCTCTGGACAAGCGCATTTGGGCCCTCGCGTCCTTCGATCTCGTGACACCGGCGAGCTACAAAGCCGAGGTCTCCTTCCAGGACGGCGGCAACATGGGCATCTTCCACAAGGTGGGTTCCGGGAAGTGGATTATGACCGGTTCGCCCGGATTCCCCCTGTGCGCGAAGGACGTTCCCAAGACCGTCGCGCAACTCTGGGGGCTGAAGAACTACCCGGCGTGCGCTTAGGCGCGCGCGAACGCGAGTCCCGGGCGTAGTTCCTGGCGCCAGTGGTTGAAGGGCCGGCACTCATGGCGTCGAGTGTAACTTTCGGCTCCTTGGTTTTTCGGCGCCGAACATAATGAGCGCGTTCGGGCGACGGCACTGGTGGGCGAAACGCGAGTTTGACACCTTCTCGATGCGGAAAAACCGTGCGCCGACCGGCTACATGTGATATTTATAAAGGCACTGAAACCAGGGGGAGCCAATGGCCCAATTCGACATGAAGAAACTTGACCGGTCCGACCAAATTGTTGCGGGAGCGTCCCTCGTCACACTGATTTGCTTATTCTTGCCGTGGTACGGAATATCAGCAGGACCGTACAGTGATACGGTGAGCGGATTCAGCACCAGCTACGGCTGGCTGGGCGCCCTGATCATCATCGCCGCCGGCGTGTACCTCGTCATGCTACGTTCAGGCTCCAACCTGCCGAAGAATCAATTCGGGCCGGGCGTCACGGTGCTGGCCCTCTCCCTCGTCGGCACGGTCATCGTACTGATCCGCTGGCTCACGATTCCCAAGGGATCTTTCGCCGGCTACAGCTACGGGCCCCAGTACGGGATGTACATCACGATCCTCGCCGGCGTTGTTCAGGTGGTCTTGGCGTTCCGTCTCTTTAAGAGCTCGGGTGAGAAAGTGCCGTGGGAGGCCAACAAGCCGTCGTCGTAATGCCAGCGGTTGCCGTTGACGCCTTGCATTGCCCATTTTCACTCAGATTACAAAGGGCGAGAAGAGTGACGTCCGTCAACTCTCTGATCAAGAACTGATGAGGTGATATGCGTCAAGGCGTCTTCTTCCCAGCGTTTGACGGCGTCGCCGATCCCAACCGGCTAGCCGAGCTGGCCGTCGACGCCGAATCGGCCGGTTGGGACGGCATCTTCCTCTGGGACCATCTGCTCTACGACGGTGGCGTTACGAAGATCCTCGATCCGTACATCGCCTTGGCGGCGATCGCGTCGGCCACGACGACGATCCAACTGGGCCCGATGGTCACGCCGCTCATTCGACGTCGCCCCCAGATCGTCGCCCGCCAGGCCGTCACACTCGACCTGCTCAGTCACGGTCGGTTGATTCTCGGCTTCGGTATTGGCGATGACGGTGACGTCGGCGAGCTCTCACGCTTCGGTGAGATCACCGACGCCGTCGAACGCGGAAAGGCCCTGAGTGAGGGCCTCGAGGTACTGACTGGTCTTTTGTCGGGTGAGCCCGTTCATCACGTGGGGGAGCACTTCACGATCGACGACGTGACGTTCCAGCCCACCGCCGCACGCGATGGTGGTATTCCGATCTGGCTCGCCGCTCGGTGGCCGAACATCGCGCCACTACGCGGCGCCGCGCATTACGACGGCGTCTTCGTTATCTCGATGAAGGACCCCGACGACGTCGTCCAGCTTCGCGCACAATTAGAGTCCTTCGGCGCCGACCTCGAACACTTCGATGTCGTCGTGAGCGGGTATGTCGGTGACGATCCTTCGCCGTGGGCCCACGCCGGTGTCGACTGGTTCCTCAACTGGATTGGTCCCTACGACCTCGACTTCGACGAGGTTCGCGAGATGATCGTGGCCGGTCCTCGAACGGTCGAGATCTAGAGGTCCTTGCGCCAGGCGACCATGCCACCGGCGACACGTGCACCGAGTGCCTCGTTCACTGCGATCATCGGTCCGTTGAGCACTGAATTGGACGTGCAAATCTTCTTCGTCGCGTAGCCGCCCGATTCGAGGAGGCGCATGGTCATGACCTTTAGGAGTCCGCCGAGGCGGTGACCACGATGCCCGCGAACGACGAGTGTGTCCCATTGGTAGGCGGTGCCCGGATGTTCGCGCGAAACGCTGAGTTCGCTGTAACCAACGAGTTCGCCGGACGTGCGGTGACGGGCCGCGGCGACGAGGAGGTCGCGACCCATTCGATCGGTGGTCTCCTCGTGGTGGCGAACGCGCGCCGCGTCCCACTGCTCGGACTCAACGTCGAGGTCGACGTGCGGCGTCTCGGTTGGCATGATCGACGAGAGGTGCGCACGGGCGTCGACCAACTCGTCGGGCGTTCGCTTCGTCCACGAAATGATCTCGTAGTCGAGGGCGAGCGGTGACCACTCGTCCCAGTGTCCATCGAGCGCACCGTTCGGCCGGGGCCACGCCAGGTCGCGACGGACGTTCTCCTCCGCTACGCGATAACCACGGGCTTTGGCGAAGTACCGATTCGGTCCCGTCCCAATTTCGTGTGCGCCCTCGATCACATTGATGAGCAGTGACGCCCTCGCGAGTTCTCGAGCCCGCGATTCGAGTTCGCCCAGCACGGCCGTGCCGTAGCCGCGACGACGGTGCGTCGGATCGACGAAGAGGTCGCCGCGGATCCAGTGGAGGTTGTCGTCGCGCGTCACTTCAAGTGCTCCCACCGCTACGGGTGCGTCGGGCGTCGGGCCGTAGGAGTACAGGTAATGAACTTTGGGCGCCGCCTCGTCCAAGGATCGGGCGCGCCACTCCTCGGGGTGCCAACCCATGTTGTCCTCGTCGCTGTGATGACGTTCGGAGCGCTGAAGCACGGCGAACCACGCGTTGAAGACCGCGTCGTCGCGAGCGTCAACGCGCAAGAACTTCAAGTCGGCGTGACCGTTGAGGGCGTGGTGGTCTTGGCGACTCGGCCGTCCTCACTGGCGCTCAAGTGTCGTCGAAGGGAGAGCATGAGACCACCGCCGACGAGCGCGGTGACACCCGTGCCGAGGGGCCACCAGGAACCGAGGTGGTCGTTGAAGTAGAGCGCGGTGATGGCGGGCGCGAGCGTCCCCGAGACGCCCCAGGCGAGCCCGGCCGCGGCGTTGTATCGCCCGCGCAGGTGCTCGGGCGCGATTTCATTGACGAGCGCCGGTCCGACCGGAGAGAGCATCGTCTCACCGAGAGCGAAGACGATCATCGCGAAGCACAGTGAGATCACCGCGAGGATCGTCGGGAGCGCCAGCGCGACGTCGAGGATCACCCAGAAGACGAGCCAGAAGACGGCGACGGTCGCCATGACCTTGGTGCGGCTCTTACCTTCGATCCGATTGAGGACCCACAGTTGCGAGCACACGATGGTCGTGGTGTTGAAGAAGAAAATGATGCCGATGACGTGGACCGGCAGTTTCAGGTTGTTGACCACGAAGAGGCTGAAACCGGCCTCTTGCGATCCGTAGCCGCCGATCATCAAGACGATGGCGGCGAGCACGTAACGACGGAGTCGCCGATCACGCAGAACCACGCGCCATCCCTCGTCGCGCCTGTCGGGATCATCACGCAACTCCTTGATCGGTCCGCCGAACTGGTGCAGGGTGAGGACGATGAGTCCTCCGGCAAACGTGACGCCGGCGTTGAAGGTGTAGAGCATGACGAACGAGTTGGGGTCGTGCAAGTTGACGATGCTCGCTGAGACCAAACCACCGAAGCCGATGCCGAGGTTCACGAGCATGAAGTTGAAGCCGAAGGCGCGTTGTCGGTGCTCCGGAGCGACCATTCGGCTGAGCAGGGTGCTGCTCGGTCCCCAGCCGGCACCGCCAAAGAGCGCGAGGAGCAGGGCCGCGATTCCCGCTTGCGTCTCGGAGTGTGCGTGCGCCCACAAGATGAGCGACGCCGCGTCAGCAAAGACCGCGATCATGATGACTCGGATTGGACCGATTCGGTCAGTGAGGGTGCCCCAGATCGGACTGCTGGCGATGCCGACGAGCGCCGCGGCCGAGAGGAGGAGCGTGGCGAAGTCGGTCGAGAATCCACGCACGTTGTGCAGGTAGACAACAAAGAGGGACAGCGTGAGACCCTGGCCCGTGCAGGAGACGAAGGTGCTAGTGAAATACCTTCGAAGTGGGCCAGTGATGCTGCTGCGAAAGTCAGCAGGAACGAGTGATTCGATCAACTTCACGAGATGTTCAGGTTACTTTGCCGCTGTGACGTTCCCTCGTCACAGCGCGATCGCTCCACGTCATCGGTCCCACTCTGGCGATCGNNACGATCTTGTGCGGCGAATCACAAGTAATAGGGTGCCCCCCTACTCGTGAGTATTACGCTTGACACCGTGACTCACCTCCTGGTGAGTGGAAGGCAGTGAATGGCCCTTAAAAGTTCTCCGAAAAGTCGTGTTGATCTTCTCTCCGAAATCGCGCCCGATGTCGAGCGCCTCTATAACCGACACTTAGAGGCCCCTCGCCTCTGGTATCCGCACGAGCAGATTAATTGGGGCGAAGGCGAGAACTTCGCCGAGTCGCCCTGGGCGCCCGAGCAGTATCCTCTCGCCGACGGAGTTCGAAGCGCTATTTACGTCAACCTGCTGACCGAAGACAATCTCCCGTACTACACGCATACGCTGCTCAGCCACGCCCCGGTCGGTCACCCGATTGTCGACTGGAACCACCAGTGGACAATGGAGGAGAACCGTCACGCGATGGTCATGCGCGACTGGGTGCACATCAGTCGTTGCATTGACCCCACGTTGCTGGAAGATGGACGACGCGTCCAAATGAAAAAGGGCGAGGTGCCCCAGCCCAACTCCATGGCCGACCTGATTACCTACGTTTCGTTTCAGGAGCGTGCGACACAGATTGCGCACCGCAACACCGGTGCGAAACTACCCAAGGACGACAAGGTGGGTCGCAACGTGCTGGCCCTGATTGCCGGTGACGAGACCAAGCACTACCTGTTCTACCGCGACCTCGCCTTGGCGGCCTTCGCGATAGATCCTTCGACCATGATGATCGCCGCCGCCAAGCAGGCGCGCGAGTTCGCGATGCCCGGTACGGGCATTCCGAGTTTCACGCGCCACGCAGTGCGAATTGCGCGCGAAGGCATCTACGGACTGAAGCAGTTCCTGCGCGACGTGCTCGATCCGGTCCTTGGGCTCTGGGACGTGGATCACCTCGCCGGTCTCTCGGTCGAAGCAGAGAAAGCGCGTCAAGAGTTGGCGGAGTTTGTCGCCAAACTGAGTGAAGGCGTTGAGCGCATGGCGCAGAAGGCCGCCGGCGGCGCCGCGCTGGCGACCTGAAACGCGAGGACGGCCGTCGTCCAAGCAGTTACTCCTTAGAGCGAGCCACCTGACGGATGTACTCCTCGACGTCATCAACCTCGAGCCCGAGTGGGTTTGACTGCGCCCGCTGAGCGAGCCGTACCAACTGTTCGGACTGGGCCACCTGGGCGACCCTCGCGGCTTGGGAGGCTTGCGCCAATTGATTGAGGAGATCGGACTGCGCATCTTGCGCGGCGCGAAGTTCCTGTGCGGTGTCGGCAACCTGCGAAAGCTGCTCCCACTGCTGGGCCTGGGACGCGTGCGCGGCGTGCAACTCTTGCGCGGTAATCGCCGCTTCTGAAAGTTGCGCCAGCACATCAAGTTGCTCGGCCTGTTCACTGCGCAGTTCCTGGGTCGCATCGGTGACGCGTGCCAACTCTTGCGCGTAGGCGAACTGCGCGTCTCGTACTTCGCGTGACGCGCGCGCCAACTCAAACAGCTGCTCGGAATGGGTGCTCTGTGTTGACGCAGCGCTCTGTGCCGAGAGCATCAGTTGCGCGAGCTGTTCGCTCTGCTCGCTTTGGCGTGCCTGCGTCGCGTAGGCGATCTCGGAAACGTTCACCAATTGGTCGAGTCGATCGGCCTGGCTGGCAATTGTGAGACGCGCCAACTGGATTGAGTCGCCCAAGAGTCGCAGCTGTTCGGCCTGCTCACTCTGCACTGTCTGGGCGGCGAAGGCGATCTCAGAGGCGGTGTTGAGTTGCTCGAGCTCCTCACTCTGCTCCCTGAGGGCGACGCGCGTTGCTTGGGCGGCCTGCGCCAACTGCGAAAGTTGGTCGGACTGTTCGTTGAGGACCGACTTGACGGTTTGGGTGGCCTGGGTGAGTTGGATCAACTCTTCTGTCTGGAGGACGAGCGCGGCCTGGGCGGTCTTGGCGTCCTGCGCCGCCTGGGCGACGAGTTCGGATTGATCCGATTGTGCGGCGAACGCGGCGTGGGCCATTTCGAGTGCTTCGCCGGCGTGCAGCTCCAGCGCGATCTGCGCGGCGCGGATCGCCTGGGTCTCCTCGGCCGCTTCGGCGAGTTGTGACGGTCGCACGTGGCGCTGATTGATGGAGCCGCCATTCACGAGGAAGTAGAGCAGACAGCCAATCAGTGGCAGCACGAACTGCGCGAACGCCCACCACGCCTTCTTCACGCCACTGATCTCGGTATTGCGAAAGAGGTCACGGAAGACGTAGGCGACGAGAATGGCCCAGAAGATCAAGGGCATGAAGAACAGCGACGTCACGAAGACGTACAACAAAGGATACGTTGAGGCGATCATGTCGGGCCCTTTCGTCGTGGAATGCCATTTCGTCGACGCCGACGACAGTCTATTTAAGGGTGGGGCCGAGAAGCAGAAAAAGTTGGCGCTCGAGTGCCTCGTCCGTTCCGTCGATGGTCAAGACCTTTCGACGCGATGTGGCGCCACGTACGAGGCGCACGGCGGCGCGACGTACATTGAACGCGTTGGCCACGGCGTCCAGCACCTCGTTCGTAGCGGCCCCGTCGACCGCCCGTGCGCGCACTCGTACGACGAGAGCGCCGTCATAGGTTCCACCAATGGAGGCACGCCGAGAGCCCGGATGCACGTGGACTTCGAGCTGCATCAGCGTCGACGAACCAGTTGGGGACAATCGATTGAGGCCATGCTCACTTCTACCAGTGAACCAAGTGGACACCTCGCGCCTCCTAGTATTCGATAACGAAAGGAGGGTTTCGTGGGTTTGAGTATTCAAGAGGCCAACGCGGCCGTGGGCGCCCCAGGTCAGCCTTTCGAAGTCATTGAAGTCCAGTACGAGGGCTACAGCCAGCGAGAGTTCAAGAACGCGCCGAAGAACCTTCGTCAGTTCTTTGACCTCTCGCGAGGGCTGGACCAGACGTTCATTGTCTATGAGGATGAGGAGTGGACGTTCGCCGAAGTGATGGAAGAGGCCGACGCCCTCGGTCACGCGCTGGTTCACAAATACGGCGTGAAGCCCGGCGACCGGGTGGGGATTGCCATGCGCAACTACCCCGAATGGATTATCTCCTTCGCCGCCATCCTCTCGATTGGTGCGATTTCGGTGTCGCTCAACGCCTGGTGGACCGAGGAGGAGCTCGAGTACGCGATTAACGACTCGGAGCTCTCGGTCTTGATCGCGGATACCGAGCGCATCGAGCGGGGGGCGGGTCCCTGCGCCCGCGCGAACGTCGCGATGCTCGGCGTGCGACTTGACGAACTCGCACCGTTGGCGCCGCACGTGGAGCACTGGCACGACGTCGTCACTCGGGGCGCGGCGATGCCCGAGGTGGAGATCACGCCGGACATGGACGCCACCATCCTCTACACGTCGGGGACGACGGGACTTCCCAAGGGCGCGGTGTCGACGCATGGAGCGGTCTGTCAGACCGTCTNNACTCGCACCGTGTTTCATTCTGATCGTGCCGCTCTTTCACGTGACGGGTTGTATCCCCGTGATGATGTCGTGCTTCTGTTGGCACTTCAAGCTGGTGATGATGTATCGCTGGGAGCCAGAACGCGCGCTCCAACTCATCGAACGTCAAAAGGTGACGACCTTCGTCGGTGTCCCGACGCAGTCCTGGGACCTCGTGGGAAGCGCCCACTTCGCCGAGTACGACACCTCGACCCTCGTCTCGGTCGGCGGGGGCGGCGCTCCGGCACCGCCGGCGCTCGTGGCGAAGGTCGAGAACTCCTTCGACCAGGGACGGCCCTCGTTGGGTTACGGCATGACCGAGACCAACGCGTACGGCCCGCGCATCGAAGGTGACGACTACGTCGCGAACCCTCGCTCGACCGGTCCGGTACCCACGCTGGTCATGGACGTCGAAGTTCGCGATGATGAACAACGCCGCGTCCCCGCGAACACCAGCGGCGAAATCTGGATGAAGTCGCCCACGTTGATTCGCGGCTACTGGCGCAGGCCTGAGGAGACGGCCGACACGATCGTCAATGGATGGCTCCGCACCGGTGACCTTGGCTACATCGACGACAATGGATTTCTCTACGTTGAAGACCGCGTGAAGGACATGATCATTCGCGCCGGCGAAAACGTGTACTCGCTCGAGATTGAAGCCGCGATCTACGAAAACCCCGCGGTGCACGAGGTCGTAGTCTTTGGTCTCCCGGACGAACGCTTAGGTGAAGAGGTGGCGTGCGTCGTGATGTTGAAGCCGGGCGCGACGCTCACGGCCGACGAGTTGCGCGGTGACCTGAAATCTCGTCTCGCCAGTTTCAAGATTCCGTCCAAAGTGGCCTTCACGGACGAACCGCTACCGCGCAATCCGGCGGGTAAGTTCCTTAAGCGAAAGATGCCAGCGCGCTACTTCCCTTGAGCTGTGGCTATTGCCGCGCGCGCGTACTCGGCGACGTTCATTGTCTCGAGGTCGCTGAGGTCGAACCAGGCAGCGTGGTCGGTCGTCCCGTGAACCTCGTGGTGCAGGTCGCCACCAGCGAGTTCGACCGAAAAAATGATGCGAACCGTGTGAATCTTGTCGCCGTTGTCGCGTCGGCGAACGTCACTCGTGACACCGATCAGTTGGGGGTTGTTGACCTCCAAGCCCGTCTCCTCGCGGAACTCTCTGATCAAGGTGTCTTCGGGCGCTTCACCAAAGTCAATCCCGCCGCCGGGTAGCCACCACAGGGGTGGGACGTGGCGGGGATTGGACGAGCGCACGAGGGCCACGCGGTCGTTGTCAATCAAGATCCCGTAGGAACGAACGCTCGTGTGTTGCTTGCTCATGAGATGCGGTGTCCTCGTTTGGTGGTGTCGATGCACGAGAACCCTGATTGGAGAAGGTGCATCACGCTCGACTGATGAGATTGTAGGCGACGCAACATCGATGTCCCGAGCGTAGGGAGGGGTGCGGCCCCGATAATCGACCGAAGATGGGGGCGATAGCAACGGTCACCGGGCACGGCCGGTGGGAGTATCCGATACCCTATAGGGGTATAGACGAAGCCAAAGGAGAGTTGATGGCGGCGCCGGGATACATTGACGATAAGCAGCGGCTCCAACGTCGGCTTCGACGTATCGAGGGTCAAGTTCGGGGACTGCAGAGCATGATTGACGACGACCGTTACTGTATCGACGTCCTCGACCAAATCTCGGCCACGACACGCGCGCTCCAGTCGGTCGCGCTCGAAATGGTGGGCGATCACATCTCGCACTGTGTAGCAAACGCGGTGCAGCAGGGCGGCGCGGAGAAGGACGCCAAAATCGCCGAGGCCACGGCCGCTATCGCGCGACTGGTCAAGTCGTGAGCATCGTGCTCGCGCACGTCGATGTGATCACCGACATCGGACGGGGAGTTCGCGAGGGCCTCTTTATGTTCTGGGAGACGCTCTGGGCGTTGGTGCTCGGCTTCACGTTGTCAGGGGCAGTCCAAACGTTCGTCTCCAAGGAGACCATGCAGGCGAAACTCGGCACGCACCGACCGGCCGCGATTGCTCGAGCTTCGGGGTACGGCATGGCGTCGTCGAGTTGCTCGTACGCGGCGTCGGCAATGGCCAAGTCACTGTTCGCGAAGGGAGCGGACTTCACCACGTCACTTGTCTTCATGATCGCCTCGACCAATCTCGTGGTTGAACTTGGTCTCGTGATGCTGATCTTGCTCGGATGGCAGTTCATGGTCGCCGAGTTCGTTGGCGGACCGATCATGATTGCCATCATTGCCCTCGCCGGTGGCCTTATCTTTTCGCGAGTGTTGACCACTCGCGCGCGTGATCGCCTGGAACAGTCGACGAACGATCATGCGCATCACATGGCGATGGGCGAGCACGAAAATGTTTCTACCAATGACGCGTCCACGCGCTCGAAGTTGCGCTCGCGTGCGGCGTGGTCCGACGCATCGAGTTACGCCGTGGCGGACGTGACGATGATCCGCACGGAGTTGATGATTGGCTACCTGGTCGCAGGATTCTTGGCTGTCGTCGTGCCCGGACACTTCTGGAATGACCTCTTCCTCCATGGTCACGGTTTCTGGACCATCGTCGAGAATGCCCTGGTCGGACCGCTCATTGCGGTCATCAGTTGGGTCTGTTCCATCGGCAACGTGCCCCTCGCGGCGGCACTCTGGTCTGGTGGCATCAGCTTCGGCGGCGTGATCTCGTTCATCTTCGCCGATCTGATCGCGATGCCGCTCATTCTCATCTATCGCAAGTTCTACGGCACACGCTTGACGCTGCGAATCGTCGGTCTGTTCTACGCAGCGATGGCCATTGCCGGTCTGTTCACCCAGGGGATTTTCTCTGTGCTGCGCGCCGTCCCCACGCGTCGAACGATCACCGTCGGCGTCGATCACTTCGCGTGGAACTACACGACGTACTTGGACATTGCCTCTCTCGGTGTTGCCGGCGTCGTGTGGTGGCTCGCACACACGAAGGCACGGCACGGTGGTGGGGAGGGCTACGCGATCGACCCGGTCTGCGCAATGCAAGTCCGAACCGCTGATGCTCCGGCCACCGCGCGAGTGGGCAACACGACGTACTACTTCTGTTCGGATCGATGTCGTGAGCGTTTTTCCGCTGAGCCGGCACGGTTCCTCGACGACATGGGTGGCGCTCGCAGCGATCCAATGATGTAACGCCGCGACGGGTTGGCGACGTGGCGCCAGGTCTCGACTAACGAGTCCTTGGGAAGCCGAGGTCGATCTGGGACTCCGAAGGGAGCGGCCAACGCGTCGTCACGACTTTGGCCCTCGTGTAAAAGGCGAATCCTTCGGGACCGTAGATGTGACTGTGACCGAACAGTGAGTTCTTCCAACCGCCGAACGAGTACGAGGCGACGGGCACGGGAATCGGCACGTTGACGCCGATCATCCCGACCGTCACTTCGCGTGAGAACAGTCGAGCGGCGTTGCCATCACGAGTGAAGATCGCGACACCGTTTCCGTACTGATTGGCGTTGACCATTGCGACCGCGTCGGCGTACGTCGCGACGCGAGCGACGCCGAGGACGGGACCGAAGATCTCGTCGTCGTAGGCCTTCATGCCCGGCTTTACGCCGTCGAGGAGACATGGTCCGACGAAGAACCCGGGCTTGGACGCCCACGAGGTGCCGTCGCGCACGACGGTGATGCCGTCGCTCGGCGCCGACGCCACGTAGTTGACGATGCGATCCCGGTGCTCTTTCGTGATCACTGGACCAAAGTCACTGGTGGCGTCGTCACCGGGGCCAACCGTGAGCCGGTCCATTCGTTCGGTAATCTTGTCGACCAACTTGTCGCCCACGTCGCCGACTGCCACGACGACGCTGATCGCCATGCACCGTTCGCCCGCCGATCCGAAGCCGGCGTTAATTGCGGCGTTCGCAGCGATGTCGAGATCGGCGTCAGGCAGCACGACCATGTGATTCTTTGCGCCGCCGAGTGCCTGTACTCGCTTGCCGTGCGCGGTACCGGTGAGATAGACGTGACGCGCGACGGGTGTGGATCCAACGAAGCTGATCGCGTCGATGCCGGGGTGCTCGAGGAGCTGAGTCACCGTATCGGCGTTGCCGTGCAGCACGTTGAAGACGCCGGCGGGAAGACCAGCCTCCTTCAAGAGTTCTGCGAGTCGCACGGCTGCGGACGGGTCACGTTCTGAGGGTTTCAAGATGACGGCGTTGCCACTCGCAATGGCGTTGGCGGTCATCCACAGTGGCACCATGATCGGAAAGTTGAAGGGGGTGATCGCCGCGACGACACCCACGGGTTCGCGCACCGAGTGCACGTCGACACCGTCGGCCACTTGACTGGAAAAGTCGCCCTTGAGGTGCTCAATGAGACCGCAGGCGTACTCAACGTTCTCGAGTCCGCGCGCCAACTCACCCTTGGCGTCGGCGATGGTCTTGCCGTGCTCCTGCGTGATGATGGCGGCCATCTCGTCTGCGTGTTCCACGAGCAGTTGGCGCAACGTAAAGAGCACGTTGGTGCGCTGCGACAGCGACGAGTTGCTCCACGTGGTGGCTGCGTTACGAGCGATGGCGACGACGTTGTCAACGAGTTGCGCGTCGGCAATGGGTACATGCGCATTCACCTCACCTGTCGCGGGGTTGTAGACGAGTAAGTCACCCTCTCCGTCCACTCGTTCGTCGTTGATGAAATAGGGCACTGTCCTCATTGAAACCTCTTTCTCATGCGCCAATCCTACGGTTGAAACCCGTTGCCCCGTTAAGGTTTGGGGATGGGCGCCAACGATACGAATCGCTCATTGCGCGATGCCGCAGCCATCGAACCGGTTGGTCCGGGGCGCTTCATTGTCGAGATTTCTGACGATTACACAGTCCTCGGCAAACCCAACGGTGGCTACCTCCAGTGCGTACTTGGAAATGCCGCACTGGCGGCGGCGAGTGATCAGGGATCGAACCACGTGCACGTCACGGCGATCACCACCAATTACAGCGGCGCGCCAACGGTCGGCAGGGCCGAACTACAGACTGAAGTGCGGCGGGTGGGTCGCAGCGTCTCCTTCGTGCACGTCATGCTCGTCCAAGAGGACGTGGTGATGTGCGAAGCACTCATCACGCTTGGCACGATTCGAGACAGTGTCACCGTGCGATACCTCGACGCACCAACGCCGGTACTCGCACCACTTGACCAGTGCATTCGTCGAACGGTGGTCGAAGAGATCAAGTTGCTGCGGGTCGTCGACTTTCGACTCGATCCATCGAGCGAGGAGTGGTTGGAAGGCGGCATCTCGGAGAAGGGAGAGGTTCGTGGATGGCTGCGCCTCGACGACGGTGCGTCCCAGTGGGACGCGTGGAGCCTGCTCTTCGCGAGCGATGGCATGCCGCCGGCTACGTTTCCACTCGGATCTTCGGGCTGGGTACCAACACTGCAGTTGACCTCGTACGTCCACGCGGTTCCGGCGGGGGAGTGGTTGAGGGCGCGTCAGTGGTGCACCATCATCAACGACGGCCGTGTCGAGGAGCACGCTGAACTGTTCGATTCAACCGACGTCCTCGTCGCATCTTCGTGCCAACTCGCGCTCGTTCGCTTCCCCTCCACGGACCGATGACAACCGGCCCACGCGTTCTCGACGATGGGTCCCTCTTCATCCGGGCGCGTCTCACGATTCCCAGTGACGAAGTCGCCTTGCGCGTCACCACGTCCGGCGGTCCCGGTGGCCAACACGCCAATCGATCGTTGACACGCGTCGTCGCATCCTTTGACGTCGAACACTCAATCGTTCTCAGTCACGCAGATCGCGAACTCCTCCTCGAGAAAGCCGGCACGGTCGTTCGCTCCAGCGCGAGTCGTTTCAGGTCGCAGGGTCAAAATCGCAGCGCGGCGCTGGAGCAATTGGCCCAGAAGATCGCCACGGCACTGACTCGACTGCCGCCGCGACGTCCGACGAAGCCAACAAAGGGTTCAAAGGTACGTCGAGTTGATGAGAAGAAGGCGCGTGGCCGAGTGAAGCAACAGCGCCGAACTCCCGTCGAGGACTAGTTGAGGTAACGCAGTACGAGGGAACTGCTGCAACGTGCGTGGATGTGCGCTGGGGAAGGCCGCAGACACATTGGGTCTAGCGCACCAACTCGAGGTGTCGGGCAATGGCGGCGAGCGCCGAATGCATGAGTGCGTCAAGACCGGGATCGGCGTCTTCGTGTGGTCCACGAAGCGGCGTGAGCGAGGCGTAGCCAGCCACCAACAGTGCGCCATCCTCATCGGCGTCTTCGTCACTGACGTCGCCGAGTTCGGGCGTCGCTGCGCCGAGACGAAGTGTCAATTCACCTTCTTCACCGAGCGCCTCGCCGGCATTCCGTGGCGACGCCGACTTCACGATGCCGGCGCCAGATATGCGTCCCCGACGAACGCCTTTCAACTCACCGGCGGAAAGGTTGGGCACGTTGAGATTCAACAAGGTGCGCGACGGCGCGTTCGATAGTTCATTCAAGACCTCGATCGCCACCTCGGCCGCGGTGTCGTAGTGCACGTTCTCGCCCCACTGGACTGAGACGGCGAGGCCTGAGAGACCGAGTTGGGCGCCGGTCAGGATGGCTCCGACGGTGCCCGAGTGCAGGACGCTTCGCCCCACATTGGCGCCCGCGTTAATACCGGAAAGGATGAGGTCCGGTTGATAGTTGAAGCTGCCCACCGCCCCGAGGATGGCGCACAGCGCCGGAGGCGCTTCCAAGGAGTAGGCGGTCATCGATTCAGCCCCGGCGATCGCGTAGCGCTGGTATTTGACCGTAGGGCTCGAGAAGACGTCGCCGACCGCCGACGACATGCCCGAGTAGTTCATGTGGGGGGCCGCGACGATGACGTCACGGATTTCGCCGTCCGGCGCTTCGTCGACCCACTTCGCGACGTGTTGGGCAAGGATGGCCAGACCGGGCGCCTGCACCCCGTCATCGTTCGTAATCAGAATTCGCATACGGCGTACGATAACGGACGAAGGTTACAGACCAGTGATTAGAAGGAAAAGCAGCTGATGCTTCCATCGGGAGAACAGATCGCCATTGCGCACGGCGACGAACGTGCGGTGATCACTGAAGTGGGCGCAACCCTGCGAACCTTCGTAAAGGGCGGACTCGCCGTTATTGAGGGCTTCGCCGGCGAGGAGGTGCCGACCGGCGCGCGGGGCCAAGTGCTCTATCCCTGGCCCAATCGCATGGGCGACGGGCAATGGACGTTCTCGGACCGCACGGCCCATCCCGCCATCGACGACGCCGCCCACGCGACCGCAATTCACGGCTTGGTGCGCTGGCGACCGTTTCGAATCGATTCGGTCAATCAGAACCGATGCTCGCTCACGTTGCTGCTGCACCCCACACCCGAGTTCCCGTTCCTGAGCGAGATCAACGTGACGTACCACCTCGGAAAGATGGGTCTCACGGTCACCACCACCGTGACGAATCGTGACGACGTACCGATCCCCTTTGGCGTCGGGTTCCACCCGTACTTGGCCGTGACCACGCCGACCATCGAAGGGGCCGAACTCGAAATTCCCGCCAAGGCCTACGTGGCCGCGAACGAACGCCAACTGCCCACGGGTCAGATTCTTCCTGTAAAGGGCCACGCCTCCGACTTCACGAACCGCAAGTCCGTCAATGGCCACTCCCTCGACACGACGTACACGGAACTAGTGCGCGACGATTCCGGTCTCGCCACGGTCGTGTTGGTGGACGCCACGGGCGGGGAGATCGAATTGAGCGTCGATCGCAACTTCCCCTATCTCCAAGTCTTTACGGGTGATCACTTAGAGAAGGGTCGCCGACGCACCGCCGTCGCCGTGGAACCAATGACCTGTCCGCCCGACGCGCTACGAAGCGGCAAGGACGTCGTCGTCCTCGAGCCGGGACAGCACTGGGCCGGTTCGTGGCGTCTGCGTAGGAGATAGTCATGACCAATCGCGTAGTGCTCGTTACGGGCTCGACGAGCGGCATTGGCGAAGCGACGGCGTTACGATTTGCCGGTCTCGGCGACACCGTGGTCTTCAACTCCGTGCGCAGCGTCAGCGAGGGGGAGCGACTCGCCAGTGTCACGCCCGGCTCGTCCTATATACAGGGCGACGTCANNATTCCTCATCAGGAACTCGAGGCGGCGTCGCTCGACGTCTGGCGCGAGATCTTTGAAGTCAACGTTTTTGGAACGTGGAATCTCAGTGTGCACGCGATGAACGCGTTGCGCGACGCGAAAGGTTCGATCGTCAATGTGTCGTCACTGGCGGGCGTACGACCAGTCGGATCTTCAATTCCCTACGCGGCGTCCAAGGCCGCGGTGAATCACATGACGACGCTGCTCGCGAAGGTTGTGGGACCCGAAGTGCGCGTGAATGCCGTCGCACCGGGCCTGGTCGACACGCCGTGGACGAAGGACTGGGACACCGTGCGCGGCTTCGTGTCGGCGGTCGCGCCGCTCAAGCGCAGTGGCACGCCCGACGACATCGCCGACGTGATTGTGTCGCTCGCATTGTCGCCCTACGTCACCGGACAAGTCGTGGTCGTCGACGGAGGACTGTCGCTGACTACGTAGTACGCGGCGGCGGCGGGACGAATAGGCGTATCGCGCGGCACAGCACCCACGTCGCCGGTTGGATGAAGAGCCGGTTGCGGATCGGTCGAGCGCGTACGCCGAGGAGTTCCAGTTCCCACGGCTCCAAGAGCGCGAAGGAACTTCGAACGAGCAGCCAATAGACGAGTCGCTGTATGCGACCGTGCACGACGCCTCGCGCGACAAAATCACGCGCCGTGGCGCCGGCAGCGCTCAGGCGAAGTTCCGGGCGAAAACGCAGGATCGCGGCACTGAGCTGCGCGACCGATTCCGGTGGGTCGATCATGCCCAGGTCGCGCGCGAGCGTCGCCATCTCGTGGACGTAGAAGTCGGCCTGCGCGTCGGTCAGATTCAACCGACCGAATCGTCGATACGCGCTCAAGAACATCGAAGTTTCCGCGGCGTGCACCCAGGCCAGTAAGTGGGGATCGTTCGCGTCGTAGGGCTCGCCGTCATCGGCGATACCTCGCACGACTTGATGTACCGAGAGGACCCGTTCGATCGACGCGTAGGCCTCCTGTCTCGTTCCGTACGTCGTGAATCCTATGAAATTTGCCGTTTGGAGCAGTCGACCCAGTGGATCGTCTTGGTAGCGCGAGTGCTCGGCGACACCGGCCATTGTGTGCGGATGCAGCATTTGGACGAAGAGCGAACCGAGACCACCAACGAGCATTGGTGGAAGATCGCCGTGCACAATGCGCGCAACGCCGTCGATGGCGAAGTAGGCCTCGTCGGGGTCATTGCATCGTGGGGGAGGGTTCTTCGTCAGCCCTACGGCGTTTCGGATATTGCGATTGACTCGTTGACGGAGTCGCGTCGGTGCCTCAGTGGCCCATCTGGTCGACACCGTGTCCTCCCGCTTCCTTCGGTGCCACCCTATGGTGACTCCTTTCATTGGCAGACGTCGTCTGCGACACTGGTGTAATGCCTTCCACCCAACCGCTTCGTCGAACAACGACCGAGGGTGAGACGCAGACCGGTGACGCGGTTCAGACCCAGAAGCCCTGGAACGTCATTGTCTGGAACGACCCGGTGACCCCGATGACCGTTGTCGTGGTCATCTTTCGCAAAATTTTTGGCTATTCCAACAACAAGTGCACGCAGTTGATGCTCGCCGTCCATAACGAAGGCCGAGCACTCGTGTGGTCCGGGAACCGTGAACGGGCCGAGTCGTACTGCGTCAAACTCCAAGTTGCTGGACTGCAGTGCACGATCGAACAGGACAACTAGTGGCCGGTTCAAAACTCTTCACCCGCCGTCGTGATGGGAGGGTTGAAGTACGAATGAACGACTACGCGCGCGACATCGTGCGCAGCGCCTTTTCGAACGTCCTTGCGGCCGAGCGCGACCCCGAGCACGAGTGGCACGTCGCGCTTTCGGGTCCCATTGACCCCAGTCTCGATCAGGATGATCCACTGTCGATGCTCACGCGCGAGAACGAGACGTCCACGAACGCGGAACTCGCCGGTCTCAGCGTTGACGAACAGTTTCTGAATGACACTGAAGCGTGGGCCTGGCTGACGACGCTCCAGGTTGCGCTGCGATCTACCGCGCAGAGCAAAGGGCTTCTCACCGACGAGCAGTTGGCCGCTACGAGCGCGGAGGTCCTTACCTACGTGCAGACACTCCAGCATTTCCTTTTCGATCTGGCGGCCTGTTTCTAGGGAACGGCATCGATTCATCAAATCGCGCACAAATCGAAACAACACCTTCATGATTGCGCACGCGCCGTTCTAGTCTCACGGCATGACGACCGCCTCTGATCGACTGGAGTTGTCACGTCTCGTCCATCGATTCGGCTTCGGACCAAAGCCGGGTGAGTACGTCGAACTGCTTCGCGCGGGCATCCCCCAGGCCCGCGCGACGATTCTCGCTCGCCGCGACGACCACGGACTCGACGCACTCGTCACGCCGGCCTTCCCCAACATGGGACAGGCGCCGTCAGACCCGACGGCGAGTGCCGCGTACTGGCAAGCGGTCTACGACCAATCAATCAGCGTCGCAATGTGGTGGATGGACCGTATGGTCCTCGCGGACTACCCCTTCGTCGAACGTATGACGTGGTTCTGGCACGGACATTGGGCGACCTCGATCTCGAAGGTCTCGTACGCGCTGCCCATGAAGATTCAGAACGAGACGCTTCGTACGCACGCCCTCGGCAACTTCACCGACATGTCGCGCGCCATGGTCCAAGACGGCGCGCTGATTTTTTGGCTCGACGGCGAAGAGAACGTCTCGTGGTCGCCCAATGAGAACCTCGGCCGAGAGTTCATGGAGCTCTTCACGCTCGGCGTGGGCAACTATTCACAGAATGACGTCCATCAGGCGGCGCTCGGCTTCACGGGTTACCAGGTCGATCAGACCAGCGGCAAGGTGACGTTCGACGCGAAGGACCACGACACCAGGGCTCAGAGTGTGTTGGGCAAGCGAGAGAACTTTAACGCCCGGACGTTGAGTGACTACATCGTGTCGCGCCCCGAGAACGCCAAGTTCATCGCGCGCCGACTCTGGTTTCGTTTCGTTTCGACGTCGATACCTGCGCCCACCTCGCTCGCGAATGTCTTTGAGAATCGTGACATCGCCGAACTTATTACGACGATTGCGAAGAACCCCGCGATGCGCCGTCCCGGTGTCAGTCAAGCGAAGTCGCCGGTCGAATGGTTCGTGTCGTCCTGTCGCGCGCTGCGCATCACGCCGTCGAAACTGCCGTCGTCGGGCGACGTGGCGTGGATGCTCGATTCGATGGGTCAGTTCCCCTTCAACCCGCCGAGCGTCGGCGGTTGGCCCTACGACGAGGCGTGGCTGACGGCCGCCTCCACGCAGTACCGCATCGATATGACCTATTACCTTCTCCAGCACGGCAACCTCGATCCGCTGACCAAGGTTTCGAAGTCCAAGATGGTTGAAGCGGCGGCCGACTGGCTGGGCATCCCCCAGTGGAGCACCCGTACCCAACGCGCGCTCAATCAGTCGTTGACCGACCCGAACCGTTTCGCCATGCTGGCGCTCTGTTCCCCCGAATACTTGGTGAGCGCATGACACTGCGCACCTGTGACTTCAACCGACGCCAGTTCCTCAAGTACAGCGGGGCCGCGGGCGCGGCGACGATTGCGGCGAGTTTGACAATGGAGGACGTCGCCCAAGCGGCGTCGGTCGCGCCGATGCCCGTCGGCACGCCGATCCTCGTCATCGTCACGCTCTACGGCGGGAACGACGGACTCAATACGGTCGTGCCCTATCTAGACCCGGCCTACCTCTCCAATCGACCCGACATGTCCCTCGACGCGTCCCAAGTAATCCCCCTCAGTGACGGCCTGGCGCTCAATGGCACCATGACGGGCTTCGCCTCACTGTGGGCGGCGAACAAGCTCGCCATCGTCCTCGGTGTCAGTTACCCCCAGCCCAACCTCTCGCACTTCACCTCGATGGCCATCTGGCAGACCGGCTCACCGGTCGAGGAGATATCGAGTGGCTGGATCGGCCGTTACCTTGACAACCTGCCTCACGACCCGTTCCGGGCAATTGGTATCGACTCGACGTTGACGCCCCTGCTCGCCGGTGATCACCGCGTCGGTTCGATGCTCCCCATCAGCGGACTGCAGGTCCCCACCGGATCGCTCGCGACGCAGATGCAGCTCATGGCGAACTCGTCGCGCCAAGACACCGCGTTGGTCGCCGACGCCGCCGACTCCATTGGCGACCTGTTCCAGCTCTCGGCCACCGTGTCGCCGGTACTGCAGAACGCACCGCCGAGTTCGGCGTCGCCGCTCGCCCAACAGCTCGACGTGGTCGCCAATCTCATTAGCGCCAACGTGCCCACGCGCGTGTACTCAGTGTCACTGAGCGGTTTCGACACGCACGCTGATGAGCTCGGTCCTCAGGGCACGCTGGTCGGTCAACTCTCTGATGCGATCACTGCCTTCCTCAAGCAGGTTGGCGCGACCCCCCGCGCCAACGACGTCGTCGTGATGGTCTACTCCGAGTTCGGCCGTCGCGTCATGGCCAATGGCGGTGAGGGAACGGACCACGGCACGTCGGCGCCCGTCTTCGTGGCGGGCAACATGGTCGCCGGTGGCTTCTACGGAGAGCAGCCGTCACTGACCCAGCTCGTTGACGGCGACCTCGCCGTCTCGGTCGACTTCCGCGACGTCTACGCCGCGATGCTCAGCGACGTGTTGAAGACTGACCCCGGTTCGGTCCTCAACAAGTGGCCGACCAAACTCAATCTGATTACCGGCGCTTCGTAGTCTGGCGGACTGGACCGGGCCTTAGGCTCGAGCCCGCACGACCGCGTTAATCGACTCGACCATTTCCTGAGCGCTCGCCCCTGGACCAAAGACCGCCGCGATGCCCGCGGCCTTCATGTCGTCGAGATCGTTGTTCGGCACGATGCCCCCCACGACGACCGGAATGTCCGATCCCTTTGTCCGCAGTGCTGCAACAACCAACGGGGCGAGTGTGAGATGTGCGCCCGAGAGCATGGAAAGGCCAACCACGTCGACGTCCTCTTGAATGGCCGCGATCGCCACGGTCTCGGGTGTCTGGAAGAGGCCGGTGTAGACAACTTCCATGCCGGCGTCACGCAGGAGGCGTGCCACGACCTTGATGCCACGGTCGTGTCCGTCGAGTCCGACCTTGGCGACGAGGACGCGAACGCTCACAGGGTCGGGACCTCAATGTGGCGGCCGAAGACCTTCTCCATTGCACCCATCATCTCGCCGACGGTCACGTTGGCGCGCGCGGCGTTGATCAGCGCGGGCATGAGATTGACCTCAGGGTCGGTGGCGTCAAGGGTCAGTTCCTCTATCGCGAGCGCCACCCGCTCGTCGTCACGGTCGCGCTTCACTTCGTTCAGTCGTTGTACCTGCTTGCGCTCGTCCTCATTGGTGATGCGAAGGATCTCGAGGTCGGCGTCGTTGTTGCCTTCCGTGAAGTCGTTTACGCCGACGACGATTCGTCTGCCCTCGTTAAAGGAACGCTCGAGTTGGTAGGCCGAGTCGGCAATTCGTCCCTGGAACCAGTTCTCTTCAATGCCCTTGATGCAGCCCTCGAGCATCGAACCGTCGCCAAAATTTGAGATCTCCGCGAAGATCTCCTCGGCCTGACGCTCTAGTTCGTCGGTCAACTCTTCGATGAACCACGAGCCTCCGAGTGGATCGGCCACGTGCACGACGTTGGTTTCGTAGGCAATGATCTGCTGGGTTCGCAGCGCAATGCGCGCGGCCTTTTCACTGGGCAGGGCCAGTGCCTCGTCCATGGAGTTGGTGTGCAGCGACTGCGTGCCGCCGAGCACCGCGGCCATCGCCTGATATGCGACACGCACGATGTTGTTCATGGGCTGCTGCGCGGTCAGCGTGACGCCCGCCGTCTGGGAGTGGAAGCGCATCATCCAGGACCGGGGATCCCTGGCACCGTAGCGCTCCCGCATGTGCCGGGCCCAGATGCGGCGCGCGGCGCGGAGCTTGGCGATTTCCTCGAAGAAATCGTTGTGGATGTCCCAGAAGTACGAGAGGCGCGGAGCGAAGTCGTCCACCAGCAGGCCACGCGCGATGCCGCGCTCCACGTACGTAAAGCCGTCGGCGAGCGTGAAGGCGAGTT
>PLZP01000041.1 GCA_003152215.1 Acidimicrobiaceae bacterium
TTGCCGTGGTTGGCCTTCTTCTTGGCGCGCAGCTTGCGCTTCACGGTCCGCTTTGACATAGGTGACAATGTTAGTAGATAGCGGGCTCGATGAGCCAAACGAGGGGACGACCGTGCAGCAGCGTGAGACCACCAGAGGTCAACTCGTCGTTGTCGCGACGCCGCTCGGCAATCTCGGTGATATTTCGCGTCGGGCGCTGGAACTTCTGGCAACGGCTGACGTGGTCTACTGCGAGGACACCCGGCGATCGAGCACGTTATTCAGTGCGCACGACATTCCCGTGAACGGACGGCTTCGCGCGCTGCACGAGCACAACGAAGCGTCGCTGTGTGACCAGATCGTGGGCGAGGTCGTGGACGGCAAGGTGGTGGTGCTCGTCAGCGACGCCGGGACCCCCGGCATCAGCGATCCCGGCAGCCGCGTCGTGGCCGCCGTCGCGGCGGCGGGTCTTACGGTGACGACCGCACCCGGACCGTCGGCGGTCGTCGCAGCTCTGTCGATCAGTGGTCTGCCAAGCGAGCGCTTCATCATGGAGGGCTTTGTCCCTCGCAAGGCGGGGGAGCGCAACGTGCTCTTCGAACAGTGGCGTCACGAATCGCGAACCGTTGTCTTCTACGAGTCACCTCAGCGCCTTGCGACGACTTTGCACGAATTGACCGAGTTGTTTGGTGATCGCCGATGTTGCGTCGCGCGTGAGATCACCAAGCTGCACGAAGAGGTCGTGCGAGGGACCGTAGGTGAGCTCAGCGAAACCTTCGCGACGCGCGACGTGCTGGGCGAGATCGTCGTGGTGTTCGAGGGCACCCACGACGTGACGGTCGTCAAGGAGAGTGACGTGCGCGCGGCGCTTCGTGAACAGGTGCGGGCCGGCGCCTCAACCCGCGACGCCGTCACCTACGTCGAGGAGACACTGGGCGCCTCGCACCGACTCGTCTATCAGATGGCTCTGGAGCTTCGAGCAGACGACAAGGCGTAATTCATTATCCTTGAACGATGGGTCGTTTCTACATCACCACGCCGATTTACTACGCGAACGACGCCCCCCACGTGGGGAGCGCGTACACGACGGTGAACGCCGACGCGATGGCCCGCTGGCACCGACTTGTGGGCGACGAGACGAAGTTCCTGACCGGGACCGACGAGCACGGCCAAAAGGTCGCCGACGCCGCCGCCAAGAACCACATGACGCCCCAGGACTGGACGGCCCTTAAGTCCGAGCAGTTCAAAGAGGCCTGGGAAACGTTGAATATCAGCTTCGACGACTTCATCCGCACGAGTGAGCCGCGCCACTACCTCACCGTGCAGAAGTTTCTGACCGCCATCTACGAAAACGGTTATATCTTCAAGGACGTCTACAAGGGTCTGTACTGCGTCAGCTGCGAGGACTACTACGCGATTGAAACGAGTGTCGAGGGGAAGTGCCCCATCCACGCCCGAGACCTCATTGAGATGGAAGAAGAGAATTGGTTCTTTCGTCTCAGTGCCTTCGAGGAGCGACTCGAGCAGCACTACGCGAAGCATCCCGGTTTCGTCACCCCGGAGACGAAACGAAACGAAGCCCTCTCGTTCATCAAGGGCGGCCTGCGCGACATCTCCATCACTCGAACGTCAATCAGCTGGGGGGTGCCCGTTCCTTGGGACGAGGCCCACGTCTTCTACGTCTGGTACGACGCGCTGATCAACTACCTCACGGCGATTGGCTACGGAAGCGACCACGACGAGGTCGCCAAGTGGTGGCCCTCCTCGCACCACCTGATCGGCAAGGAGATCAGCCGCTTTCACTGTGTGTGGTGGCCGGCCATGTGCATGGCCGCCGGCATCGAACCGGTCAGTCACGTCCAGGTGCACGGCTGGCTCCTGCTGGGCGGACAGAAACTTGGTAAGACCATGGTCGCCGATGGCGCCGTCAAACTGACCGATATTGCGCCGGTCGAACTGACGAACGAGTTCGGTGTTGATCCGCTTCGTTACTACCTCCTTCGCGAGACCTCACTCGGCAACGACGGCGAGTTCTCGCACGAGGGGATCACCCAGCGCTACAACACCGACTTGGCGAACAACCTTGGCAACCTCGTGGCTCGGGTTGCAACGGTCGTCGCCTCCAAATGCGGTGGCGACGGTCCGCGTCCGAAGGTCGATTCGACACTGCGCCCGCACGCCGAGGTTGCGGTCAGCGAGACGGCGGCGGCGTGGAACGACTTCTCGCCGCAGCGAGCCCTCGAAGCGACCTGGGGCCTCATCGGGGCGACCAACGCGTACCTCGAAGAACGTGCGCCGTGGAAAATGGAATCCGGCGATCTCCTCGACGCCGTGATGGGTGACGCCCTCGAAGCAATTCGACTGGTGGCGATCCTGGCGACGCCCGCCATGCCGCGGACGTGCGAAGAGATATGGCTGCGTATTGGACTCGCGGGCACGCCGAGTGACGAGGTCTTCGGCGCAAGCACGACGTGGGGCCAGTACGCCGCGACGTCGCCAATCGTAAAGGGTGATCCACTCTTTCCACGAATGAAGAGCGACGCGTGAGTCACTGGACTGACGCCCACTGTCACCTCCAAGAGCAGTTCCTTCGCGGTGATGACGCGTCGCTCGCCGTCGTCTCCGAAACGCTGTCGCGCGCCTACGAAGGGGGCGTCGACCGGGTCGTCGTCATTGGCACGGACCTGACGACGTCGCGCCAGGCACTCGACATCTCGGCGCTCGAGGGACCGGTCGAGATCTACGCCACGGTAGGGCTGCACCCCCACGACGCGCGCCAGGACATTGGCCCGGTACTGGAGCTCGCCCGCGAACAGCACCCAAAACTCGTGGGAATAGGCGAATGTGGCCTGGATTACTACTACGAGCACTCACCGCGCGACGATCAGCGACGGGCCTTCGCCGCTCAGATCTCCCTCGCGCACGAACTTGACCTGGCCCTGGTGATCCACGCCCGCGATGCCTTTGACGACCTTACGGACATCCTGTCGAGCGAAGGCGTGCCCGAACGCACTGTCATACACTGCTTCACCGGCACACCCGACGACGCCACGAACTGTCTGGCCCTGGGATGTGACATTTCAATCTCGGGCGTCGTCACCTTTAAAAACGCCGAACTGCTCCGTGAAGCGGTTCGCATGGTCCCACTCGACCGGCTGCACGTCGAAACCGACAGTCCGTTTCTCGCGCCCGTGCCCTATCGCGGGACGGCGAACGAGCCGGCGTACGTGACGGTCGTGGGGGAGTTCGTCGCCGAATTGCGTGGGGAGCGTTTCGTCGACGTGCGAGAGGCCACGAGCGCCAACACGGCGCGGTTGTTCCGATTTCCAGCCCGTTAGGTCAACTTTTTCGCTAATTTCATGGACTTTGCGGGGTGAGTTGCCACCGCGGTCGCCCTCTCGTAGCGTTGCGACGGGGATTGCACGGACCTCGACGTAGAGGCGGAGGGTGGAGATCTGAGGGCATCAATGCTGCGGGCGCCATGGCGCCCGTTGTCGGCAGTGATCGTGATCGTCGCGTTGGCGATGTCAACGGTGCTCGTCGCGCCCCGCGACGTCGGCGCCGCCACCGGTCACGTGAAACGGCACATGCCTTCGCTCATCGGACTCAGCCGCGCTCGGGTGTTCTGGGTCATGCACGCCGACGCCCTGTTCTTCGTCACCAAGGGACCCGGAAGTGCAAAGGGCACGTGGCGCGAAGTCGTCGCGCAGTCGCCCAAAGCGGGCACGGTCGTTGACTGGCACTCCGAGGCGACATTGACGGTGTCGAACGCGAATCCCCACGGCCCCCGGGCGGTCCCTCGACTGATCGGACTCTCTCGGGCTCGCACCTTCGCCGCCATGGAACGGGTCCAACTGTTCTTTACTACCTCGGGACCAGGAAGTACGGACGGAAAATGGGTTGTTGTCCTGCACCAGACGCCCGCGCCCGGCACCAGGGTGGCCTGGCACGCCGAGGTCTCGCTCAAAGTAAGCACCGTGAGACCTCACCCAAAGAAAGTGGTGCACAAACCGGCGAAGAAGCCGGTCACCACCACGACGAAGTCCAAGCCGAAGCCGAAGCCGAAGCCGAAGCCGAAGCCGAAGCCGAAGAAGACGTGCACGTCGGCGACCACGACCACCACGAGGGCGACCACGACGACCACGCTGGCAACCACGACCTCAACAACGCCCACCACGTCGACCTCAGTAGCGGTGTCGACGACGACGTCAGCGCCAACGACCACCACCACGATCTGCAAGGTACCCACGACCATCACCACGCTGCAGCCCAAGAGGACGAAGCCCAAGCGCTACCGGGTTGGCGACGCCACCTGGTACTCGTACTTTCCCGGGCGTTGCG
Organism: Acidimicrobiaceae bacterium; assembly: GCA_003152215.1. Classification (GTDB taxonomy): domain Bacteria; phylum Actinomycetota; class Acidimicrobiia; order Acidimicrobiales; family RAAP-2; genus RAAP-2. Next base: position 4,321 of record PLZP01000041.1, read on the forward strand.
CGACGTGGTACCTGCCCAAGGGAACGCGGATCGCGGTGCGCGACCTCGCCACGGGCAAAGTCATCCATTGCGTCGTGACCGACCGCGAGGGGGCGCACGGCAACCGTGTTGTCGACCTCAACGAAATGCAGTTCGCGCAACTGGCACCTCTCGCGAAGGGAGTAGTGGTCGTTAGAGTCTCTTGGTGACCCATACGCGTACCGAACTCAACGCGCTGCTGGACCAGTACGGACTCAAACCCTCGCGCGCCCTCGGTCAGAATTTCGTGGTTGACCCCAATACTGTTCGTCGAATCGCCCGGCTGGCCAACGTGGGTGCGGGCGACCTCGTCCTAGAAATCGGCGCTGGACTGGGCTCGTTGACACTGGCGCTGCACGAAACCGGCGCCGAAGTGCAGGCCATCGAGGTCGACCGCTACCTGATCGAACCTCTTCGTGGCGTCGTGGAGCCCGTCGGTGTGCGTGTCCATCACGTCGATGCGCTCCACGCGGACTACGCGGCGATTCTTGATGGCCGTCCCGCCATCGTGGTCGCCAACCTTCCCTACAACGTCGCCACGCCGCTCGTCTTGCACCTTCTCGAGAGTGAGCCGTTGATTACCCGGATGCTCGTCATGGTCCAAAAGGAGGTGGGCGAGCGCTTCGCCGCTCAGGCCGGTGACGACGCCTACGGTGCCGCGTCGCTGCGGTTGCAGTACTTCGCCGACGCCAAGGTGGTTGGCAAGGTCAGCCCTACGGTGTTCTTCCCCAAGCCCAACGTGGACTCCGCCCTGGTCTCGATTGTGCGTCGCGCCTCGGTACGAATTGACCCATCGCTCGTCAGTGAATCGGCGCTGTTCGAAGTGATTCGTACGTCGTTTGGTCAGCGTCGAAAGATGCTTCGACGTTCGCTCGCCGGCTGGTCCAGCGACGGGGTCTTCGAGCGGGCTGAGGTGGCAGAGACACGCCGCCCCGAAGAGCTCACCATCGAAGAGTTCGCTCGACTGGCGGCGGCGCGATGATCGAACTGATGGCCCACGCCAAACTCACGTGGTTCCTCGAGATTACGGGCGTCCGTGAGAACGGCTACCACGAACTTCGTAGTGAAATGACCACCATCGCTCTGCACGACGTGCTGTTCCTCGATGAGACGGGCGACCACCTGCAGGTCCTCAATCCCTTCTCGACTGAGATTACGTCGAACGAGAAGAATCTTGTGACGAGGGCTCTTCAACTCGTCCAACGACGCGCCGGTGTCCGGGTGGAGAAGTACATTCCCGTGGGCGGCGGGCTCGGTGGCGGGAGCGCCGACGCCGCGGCAATCCTTCGCTGGGCGGGCGGCGTGAGCCCCGAGGTGGCCCTCACGCTCGGTGGCGACGTGCCGTTCTGTCAGTTGGGCGGGCGTGCACTTGTCGAAGGGGTGGGAGAACTGCTCACGCCCCAGTTGTACGAACGACGCGATATCACCTTGATCGTGCCCGATTTTGGCGTGTCAACGGCCGATTGCTACGCGGCCTACGACGAGATGTACGCCGACGGCTGGCGGCCCGAGGGCCCCAATGCGCTCGAAGTGCCGGCCGGGCGTGTTGAGCCCAGGCTGAAAGCAACGCTCGAGTGGCTTCGCGCCGAGCTTGGCACCGACGTCCACGTAGCGGGATCGGGCTCGTCGATGTTCGTCGAGGGTCATCTCCAGGCGTCGCCCGATCGCTGGGACATGACGAGTCCCGACGGCACTCTCCAGTTGTCCAATCTCACTACCACGCCCAGATAGGCGTTCGAGAAGTCCTATTTACCGGCGGCGCGACGCTGGAAGCGGGTTCGCTTCAGCATCTTCTTGTGCTTCTTCTTGCGCATGCGCTTGCGGCGCTTCTTAATTAGTGATCCCATGGCTCGTAGAACCTTAGTCGAAACTGCCGCGGGCTCTTTTGGCCCTTGGACGGATCAGGTGTCGATTGTCAGTTCGAGGTAGGCGTTCGTTCGATGCGTAATGCCTGACGGGGACAGCCTCGTACGGCGAAGCGGGCCGACTCGAGCGCGTCGGCGTCGCTCAGTGGTGTTGGCGTGCCCTTGATGATCGGATAACCCCACTCGTCGATCTGCACCAGTTCGGGGGCGAGTTCGTGGCAGTGCCCGAAGCCGTCGCAGAGGATTGGATCCACTCGCAGCACGAAACCGCCGGCCTTGGGCTTTATTGCCATACCAACTCATCTTCATGCACGATGGACGGAACGGTTACCCAGTGCTCGTCGGCTTTCGCACCCTCGCACATCGAACCCTGGGCGTGGCGCTCAATGTCGGTGGCGAAGACGGAGAGCGCCGAGCGGACCATTCGCACAACGCCGTCGGGATGGCGACAGGCGCCTCGACCCTCGATCACGCCGCAGCGCTCAATCAGTCGTGCGAGGACCCTGGGCCCGTCGCGACGTGCGTGAAGGAGATGGGTCAGATCCTCGGCGAGGGCCGGGAGGCCAAACGCGCAAGGGCCGCACTGACGTGCGCTCTCATTCGCCATCCAATCGACCACTCGTTTCGTTTCGAGGAGTCCGCAGCCGCTTCGAGGGAGCACGACCAGGACGCCCGTGCCCACCATGGCCCCCACGGGTCCGAGCGTCTCGTTGGCGTAGGGGACGTCGAGGTGGTTGCCCGCGAGCCACGTGCCGCCGTACCCGCCGGTGAGGAGTGCCTGGGGTCGCCGGTCGGCGTTGCCGGCGTCGAGGATCGCGGCCAATGTCGTGCCCAGCGAAACCTCGAGGACCTTAGGGCGATCGACTGCGCCCGTCAACGAGACGAGCGCGCTGCCGGGGCTCGTGGCTGTTCCCATTTCGCGAAACCACGCCGCCCCGAAGCGTCCAATCAAGGCCACGTGGGCGCAGGTTTCGGCGTTGTCGACCAGCGCCGGTCCGCGGCCCACGCGCAGCACGTGGGTTCGACTTGCGCGGTACTGGGGGAGTGACTCGTTGTCGTTCAGCCAGTGCACGAGCGCCGACTCCTCACCGGCGACGTAGCGCCACGGCGCGGCGTGCAGCTCGAAGGTCGGCCCCTTGTGCGTGCGGAGCGTGCGTTCGTAAATGGCCCGTTTTAGATAGTGCACCACGGTCTGATTGTCACGCGGCACGCAGACCGCGACGGTCTTGGCGCCGATCATCGCGGCCAGGTATTCAGCGCCGTCGAGCACCAAGTGTGGATTCGTCGACAGCAGCGTCCGGTCCTTATGGGCTTCGGGCTCTCCCTCCATGGCGTTCACGACGACGACCTTGCCGTGACCGCGTTGGTTGCGAAGGAGCGACACTTTTCTCGACGTCGGGAATGCGCCGCCGCCGCGACCCGTGAGACCCGACGCCTCGAGCTCCTCGAACAACCCGCTCGTTCGCACTGGCGCGGCGAAGGTGGCCTGGTGCTCGGCGAGCGAGAGTGGACGACCGGTCGCACCGTGCAGGACGCGAGGCAGTGTTGCGTTCATCGCGATGGATCCCGACGCGCGGATTCATCGCGCGCATCGCCATCAAGCGGCGCGACGGCCAGTGGCGAGAGTGCGGTGCGTCCGGCCGCTCGCGTGGGACGAGCGAAGTAACGCCAGAGCGCCGAGGCGAGCGCCACCGCTGCGCACACGACGCCAAGCGCCAACCCCCAACTCGAACGACTATCCGTGCCCGTCAGAAAACTGTGCGCGAGCGCACTGGCGAGGGCCAGCCAACTAAACCAGTGGATGAAACGCCATGAGCGATTAGCGATTCTCGCTTTCAAGAGACTTGAGACCCACACCGCGAGGATGAGGTCGAAGGCGACCGCGCCGAGCGCGACGTGCACCGGCTCGTACTTGGACGTGAGCGGTATGACCGCGGAGAACCAGCCGGTTGGTACGTAACTGTCAACGAGGGTGGTGAGGATGTGCACCATGAGAAACACGATGGCGACCATCGAGATTGAACGGTGCAACTCATTGAGTTCAAATCGACCGACGTAGGTGCCGCCGATTCGATTCGCGACGAACGTGCCGAGCGCGACTACGAGTGTGAAGAGAATCAGCGCGACAAAGCCCGTCGCGCGCGTCGTGTACCAGATGTAGGGAGAGGTGAACGCGATCATCGAGTCGCCTCCGTGTCCTCGGGCCAACCACCAACGAACTCAACGGTGCCGTTCGTTCGAACGAGCCGAGCCGACCAACCGGCCTGCGCAATATGATACGCGGCCTCTTCATCCCACAGCAGCGCCGCGGTGGCGAACGCGTTCGCGAGGACGCAGTCGCTCGCCGTCACCGATGCCGTGGCGTAGGTGCCATTGGCGAAAGAGCCAGTTCGCGGATCGATGATGTGATTGACGACGTGATCGCCGGCGCGCCACGCGCGCGATGTCGTTGACGAGGTAGCGACGCCACCGTGTCGCAGAGAGATGCGAGGTTCGCGGCCGGTGATGGTCAGTGCGTCGCTCACGCCGATCGCCCACGGACCTTGGGGTCCGTTGCCTCGTACGGCCACGTCACCGCCGAGTTCGACAACGACACCACCTGAGGTCGCGACGTCATCGGCCACGAGGTCGACGACCAACGCCTTCGCGCTGGCGCCGAGGTCGAGCTGGCACGGTGCGTCAATGATGACCGTGTGGTGCTCGCGGTCCAGGTGAATTGCGCTGGGGCCGAGCGGCCGGATCGGCATCGCGGCCGGTGCGTTGACGCGAGTGACCAATTCGTCGAAGTCGCGGTCGTAGCCGAGCGCCAGCAACGAAGGAAGCACCGTCGGATCACAAAGGCCTTCGGTCGCATCGGCGGCGCGCAGCGCCGCGTCGAGAGCAAGTTCGAGGGTCCCGCTGACGGGAATGACTTCCCCCGGCGCGGCGTTGAGTCGCGAGAGCTCGGAGTCGTCGCGGAATCGATTGCACGCGACGTCGAAGGACTCGAGCCTCGTCCAGAGTCGTTCAATCGCGTTCGCCATCTGATCCTCACGCTCAGTCGCGAGTGAACCGCTCAGTCCCCAAATCTCGAAGTTCATATGGAGTTCCTAGTAGCAGATCGCACGCCCTGACGGCGTGGAGTTGCAGACCGTCGTTGTGGTCACGGGCGCAGTCGTCGGCGTCGTGTAGACGGTCGTGGGCGTGCTCTTGTGCACCGTGGTGGGCGTCGTTCGCACGGGCGTCGTTCGCACTGTCGTCGTGGGCGTGCTCTGGTGACCCGCGGTGGTCGTCGTGGTTGAACGCGGAACCGAAGTGGTCGTGGGCGGGGTGGAGATCGTCGTTGTTGACTTGACGGCGCTCGCTTCGGCGCCAACGAGGACGGCCGAGAGTGCGCATGATCCGAGGAAGATCAGTTGCGTAAAGCGTCGAACGCGCGCGAAGCGGCGATCGCGCTGCTGGGGAGTGCGCTCAGTGGGGACCATAAGGTTTCTCTGTCCTTACAGTCTCGCAGCCGTTTCTCAACGAATGACAGGTTCGCCATAAGAAACAACGCAGAATTGAGACTCCGTTGTGCGGCGCTTACGTCGTTTCGACGACGGGCAGCGTGATGGTGAATCGAGCGCCGCCGAGCAGTGGATCACGGTCCACGCTGACGGTGCCACCGAGTTCCGCAACGACCTGGGCGACAATCGAGAGACCGAGCCCCGAACCGGGTAGCGCCCTTGCCGAAGCGGCACGCCAGAAGCGGTCGAAGATGAAGGGTTGATCTTCTTCAGAGATGCCCGGGCCGCTGTCACTCACCGTGATGGTGCCCTCAATTGCTGAGACCGCGATGTGGCCGTTCGTGGGCGTGAACTTCACGGCGTTGGTGAGAAGATTCGAGACCGCGCGAATAAGTCGGTCGCGTCGACCGAGCACTGTCGAGGGCGTGACCGTCGCGTCAATCGTGATTTCCTTGATGCGCGCGTACGTGCGCGCAGTGTCAATGCACTCGTCGAGACACTCATCGAGTCGGAGCGACTCCACCGCGCCCTCGCTTCGTTCTCCTCTCGCGAGTTCTCCGAGGTCGGTCACCAGCGCAGCCAGTTCATCGACCTGGGTGACCATGTCGTTGGTCAACTGGAGCAGGTCGTCGGGGTTGAGTTCTTGCGCACGTGAGAGGACTTGCGCATTGGTTCGCAGCGACGTGAGGGGAGTGCGCAACTCGTGGCTGGCGTCGACCACGAGTTGTCGCTGCAACACCTGCGAACTTTCAACGGTGCTGAGGAGTCGGTTGAAGACGCGCCGGAGGCGTCCCAGCTCGTCGGCCTCGCCCTCGACGAGGCGGTAACCGAGGTCATTGGTTTCGGCCACAGTTTCAATCTCGTTGGTCACGTCTTCGAGGGGGCGAAGCGCGGCGCGGGCCAGCAGCAGACCGAGTCCGAGCGCGAGAAGTAACCCGCCAAAGGCGACGAGAACCAACGTTCGTACGAGACTCCGCAACTGGCTGATTTGGCCGGTGATGTCGACCACGAACATCTCCGCGGCCGTCGTTTTCGTCACGTAGGGAACACCCGAGATGCTGACAATCGATCCGGAGGGAATCGGCTCAATGAACTCCCGGACGCTTCGCCCGTCAACGATCGCCGTACGGAATAGCGCGGGACTCCTTCCTTTGGCGACGGACAAGATCGTCGAGTCGATGGGCATATCTGCCGGAGGTACGGTCTCTTTGTTGGGTAGCACCAGCTCGACGTAGGCGCCAAAGTGAGGACTATTGGATCCGTTTCCCGGGGTGGCCTCGGCGTAAAGAGATTCGTCGACGGAGTGAATGAGTGCGTCGCGCGTCGTGAGAAAGGCCGCGAAGCAGGCGAGCACCACCGCAATGGCGGCGACTCCGACGGTCGCCGCAATAACCCGAGATCGAAAGGTCACGTGGTGCGCAGTGCGTAACCAACACCACGCACCGTCTGAATCAGTCGTGGCTCACTGGCCTCTTCGAGTTTGCGTCGCAAGTACCCGATGTAGACGGCCAACGAGTTGGTGCCCGAATCAAAGTTGTAGCCCCACACCAGGTCCAGGATCTGGTCTCGCGTGAGGACCTGTCGGGGGTGGTGGAGGAACAGTTCCAGCAGATCGAATTCGATCTTGGTCAGTTCGACCGCACGGGTACCGCGATGCACCTCTCGGGTCTGAGGGCTGAGACTGAGATCCTCAAAACGAAGCACCGCGCCGTCGCCCTCGAGGATATTGTGGCGCCGCAGGAGTGCGCGCAGTCGCGCCAGTAGCTCCGCGAGGTCGAAGGGCTTTACGAGATAGTCGTCGGCACCGACGTCGAGCCCGGCCACGCGGTCGTTGACCGCGTCTCGAGCGGTCAACATCAAAATCGGCGTTGCGTCGCCCGAACGTCGAATCCGCCGGCAGATCTCAAGGCCGTCGATGTCGGGTAGTTGCAGGTCGAGCACGATGGCGTCGGGCGCTCGAAGTTGGATCGCCTTGAGCGCGCTGGTGCCATCGTCGAAGAGCTCAACGTCGTAGTCCTCCATTCGAAGAGCGCGGCCGAGCGCACTGCGAATCGCCGCGTCGTCGTCAACGATCGCGATATAGGAGTTCGTTGATGGTGCGGTAGTCACGACGCGGCTTTCTCAGATTGTTGGTACAGGCTCTAGTGTTGCTGGTTGGTGTTAAGCGTCCTCAGAGATTCGCTAAGAATCTCCGAAGATTGCCACAGTACCGGTAGTGGCGGGTAGTTCAATTGGCAGAACGACGGACTTTGAATCCGTAGGTTGGAGGTTCGAGCCCTCCCCCGCCAGCCACTTTTCAGGCATCGAGCCGTTCCAAGAGGGCCGCGAAGACCAGGGGCTGGTCGCCCTGAATCGAGTGGCCCGAATCGGCGATGTGCACCACCCTGGCGCTCGGCAATCGTTTTAAGAACTCCTCCTCGTCATCATCGTCTACAACGGAGCCCGGTCCCATGGCGCGAAGGAGCGTTACGGGCATCTCGAGTTCGGACAGCTTCTCCCAGAGATTGCCAGCGTCGGGCGCGGTGAGCTCTGAGCGCGCGTGCAACTGGTGACGCCACACCCACGATCCGTCACTCTGCTGCACCGCGTTATGCAAGATGCCGCGGCGAAGTGACGAGACCGAACGCGTCGGGTTGTGTTCGATCGTCCGTGCCAAAAGAGCATCGAAGTCGTCGAACGACGTCGGGCCGTTCACGAAGTCAGTGATGTGACGCGCCTTGTCGGCGTTGACGCCGGGCGTGATGTCGACGAGCATGAGCGACTGTACGAGATCGGGCCGTTCGTGCGCGACGAGCAGTGCCGTGAGGCCGCCGAGGGACATGCCCACGAGCGGTCGCGGGGGAGTGATGAGTTGCTCGAGGGCTCGCGCCACGTCCGAGGCGTGACTCGCGATTGCCGACGCGGGAAAAGGAGAGGGATCGGAGTGCCCGTGACCGGGCAGATCAAGCGCGATCAGCGGTCGTTGCAACGCGAGGGCCACCGTGTCGTACGTGTGGGCGTTCTGGGCACCGCCGTGCAGCAGTACGAGCTCGGGTTCACCGTTACCCCAGCGAAGTCCACTGAGTTGACGGAGCCCGTCGACGGCGACAAAGAATCGTCGAACATCGGGAATCGCGACGTCGAGATTCCATTCTGCGATGTTCTCATTGAAAAACGAGAATTCGTCGTACTCGTTGTGGGCCACGACGTGCATCGTAGAACGGAAATGCTAACAATGAGGGTGTGAGTCGCCCAACCTGTGTCGTCGTGCTCGCTGCGGGCGAGGGCACGCGAATGCGCTCGTCACGTCCGAAGCCCCTGCACCATCTTTGTGGACGACCCATGGTGCTCTACGTCCTCGACGCCGCCGCGCAGGAGGACGTGCGCGCGACCGTTGTCGTGGTGGGTCACGGTGCGACATGGGTCGAGAAGTCGCTCACGGAACGGGCCCGGGCCGACGTGCGCCTGACCTTCGTCGAACAGAGCGAACAACTCGGCACCGGTCACGCCGTCTCGGTGGCACTGCCGACGATCAGTGACGAACTCGGAGCGAGCGACGGTGACGTCTTAATCTTGCCGGGCGATACCCCCTTGCTCCGTCCGAGCACCGTGGCACGCCTCCTCGACGTGCATCGCGAGAGCCAGGCCGCGCTCACCGTGTTGACGGCCGAAGTCGACGACCCCTCGGGCTACGGGCGGATTGTCTACGACAAGAACGGCACGGTGGCGAGAATCGTCGAGGAGCGCGACGCGACCGCCGACGAGAGACTCATCACCGAGATCAACACATCAATCATGGTCGTGCGCGCCAGCCTGCTCGGTCCGGCACTTCGACGCGTTGGCCGAGCGAACTCTCAGAACGAGTATTACCTGACCGATCTCGTCGCGGTCTTGCACGAGGCCGGCCACTTGACCCAGGCGTTGTTGTTGGAGGACTCGGTCGAGGCATCGGGCGTCAATGACCTGGTCCAACTGGCCAACGCGGAAGCAGTGATGCGTGGTCGCATCAACGAGAAGTGGCTGCACCGCGGTGTGGTCATGTGGAGTCCGCAGAACACGTATATCGACGCCGATGTCGAACTGGCCCACGAAGTCTCGCTGCTGCCGGGCACCGTCTTGAAGGGTCATTGCGTCATTGAGCGCGGCGCGAGAATCGGACCGAATGCGGTGCTGAGTGACGTCTTCGTCGGTGAGTTCGCGCACGTCGCGTCCGTGGAAGCCACCAACACGCGTATTGGCGCGGAGGCCCGCGTCGCGTCGTTCGTGGTCCTTTCACCCGGCACGGTGGTTGCATCAGGCGAGGTCGTGACCCCTTTCTCGTCACGACCCCAGTAGTTGGTCGCTTCGAACCCTGTACGCTGGCGCCGTGGAGACACTCGCAAAACGACGCCTCGTCATCGTGAGCGGTCGTTGTCACCCCACGTTGGCCATGGACATCGCCGACAAGTTGGGTGTATCGCTCACCGAAGCCAATCTGCGAGAGTTCGCCGACGGCGAGATCCACTGCCGTTTTGACGAGTCGATTCGCGGCGCCCACGTGTTCATCGTCCAAACCCACGCCACGCCGGTCAACGATGCGGTCATGGAACAGCTCATCATGATTGACGCCGCCAAGCGCGCGTCGGCGAAGAGCATCACCGCCGTCATTCCGAACTACGGCTACGCCCGCCAAGATCGCAAGTCCCAGGGCCGTGAGCCGATCACCGCGAAACTGATTGCCGACATGCTCCAGACCGCCGGTGCCAGTCGCGTGCTCTCAGTCGACTTCCATTCCGGCCAGATCCAGGGCTTCTTCAACATTCCCGTCGACCACCTTGTCGCGGCACCGGTCTTCGAGGAGTATCTCAAGTCCAACGCCGCCAATCCGAACGAGTTGGTCGTCGTGGCACCTGACGCCGGTCGGGTGAAGGTTGCGGAACGCTACGCCCAACACCTGGGCTGTGACCTCGCCCTCGTGCACAAGACCCGTCCTCGTGGCACCGCGAACATCGCCGAGGCACGTCACATCGTCGGTGACGTCGACGGTCGCCACTGCGTACTGATCGACGACATGATTGACACCGCCGGCACGATTGTGGCGGCCTGTGATCTCTTAAAGGCGCGGGGCGCCGAAGACATTTGGGTCATGGCGACCCACGCCGTCTTCTCACCGCCGGCCGTCGACCGACTGTTCAACGCTCCAATCAGCCGCGTCATCGTCACCGACACGCTGCCGCTCGGTCCCGAACGCCGTTTTGAGAATCTGGAGATCCTGTCGATTGCCACCATTGTTGCCAACGCGATTTCGGCAATTTTCGAGGACGCGTCCGTGTCGGACATCTTCGGCGGCGAGAACCTCCTCTAATCAAAGGGCCATCGCCCAGGCCGCGCTAGACTTGTACTCCTGTGCGCGGTCCGCATTGGACTGCCAGCCACTCGAGGAGTTTCGATGTCACACGCCACGTTGCACGCTACGGCCACCCGGGACAAGGGTTCGCGCAACTCTCGTCGACTTCGCGCCGCGGGGTCGATTCCGGCCGTCGTCTACGGCGAGGGTGTCGAGCCGTTGCCCATCGCCGTCGAGGCCAAGTCCTTTCGCACCGCGGTCTCGGGGGAGCAGGGCATCAACTCCCTGATTGAACTCAACGCCGACGGAAAGAAGTTCCTCGTCATGGCCCGTGACATCCAGCGCCACCCCGTGCGCGGCACCGTGGCGCACATTGACTTTCAGGTCGTTGACCCCAACCAGGCGGTGGTCGTTGAAGTCCCACTGCACATCATTGGCGACGCGGTCGAAGTTCGACACGCCGACTGGGAAGTCGATCAGCAGATGTTCAACATCGAGGTTCGTACCCGTCCCGACCAGATTCCCACCCACATCGACGTGGACATCTCGGACCTCAAGGTTGGCGGCACGATCCGTGTCGAAGAGCTGACGCTACCCAAGGGTGTCGAGCCCGCGGGCGACCCCGCGGTGTCGGTCGTAACGTCTCGTCCCGGTCGCACCACCGCGGTTGTGAAGGCGGCGGTCGAGACCGAAGTCGCGGAATAGTTCGCCGTGGCGCTTCGGCGCTCCCGCGACTCTGAGCGAAGCGGCAGCGCGAGCACGCTCGTCATTCTCGGACTCGCCAATCCCGGCACCGAGTACGAAGGTTCCCGCCACAACGTGGGCGGCGACGCCGTTCGCCTCGTCGTCGAGCGCCGCGGTGCACGTCTGAAACTCGAGAGCCGACAGCGTGCCCTGAGCGCTTCCATTGCCACACCTCGCGGTCTCGTCACGCTCGCGGTGCCCACGACGTACATGAACGAATCGGGTGCCGCGCTCAAACCGCTGCTTCGCCGGACCTCGCTCGAGGACCTCACGCGCCTCGTGGTCGCCCACGACGAACTCGATCTCGAACCCGGTCGGCTCCAACTCAAGATCGGCGGCGGGCTCGCCGGGCACAACGGCCTGCGGTCAATCGCCACGGTGCTGGGCACGAACGACTTCGCGCGGTTGCGAATTGGCATCGGCAAACCACCGTCGAAGGAGCAGGGCGCCGACTGGGTGTTGCAGCGACCGACGGGTGCGCGCAAGTTAGCGCTCGCGGCGTTGGTCGAGGCGGCCGCCGACGCACTGGCGTTCGTGCTCGACAACGAGTTCGAGGATGCCCAACAACGCGTTAACCAATCGTGACTGAATCGAAAGGGTTGCGCCACGTCCTCGAGTTGATCGCGCCGTCGGTTCGCGCGGCGAATGCCAGCGGTGCGTTCACTCCGAGCAGTTATGCCTCACCCTTGTCGGTCGCCGCCTACGCGCTCGACACTGAATTCCTGGTCGCGGTGACGGCGACGTCAACGGAGGCGGAACTGCTGCGCGACTCCGTGGCGGCGTTGCTGGGGCCCGATGACGAGGTGGCGCTGTGGCCCGGTTGGGACACGCACCCACTCGAACGGGTGAGCCCCGACAGTCAAACGATGGCGGCGCGGGCACTCCTACGCTGGCGCATTGCGCAGGGCCGTGCACCGCACGTGATCGTGGCGTCCGCTCGTTCTATTGCGCAGATACTCGCGCCCGAGATGACCCAGGAACCGATCGAAGTGCGACGGGGCATGGAGCTCGACCGCGACCTCTTCCTCGCATCACTGGTCGACATGGGCTATCGCCGTGAGAGTCTCGTCGAGCACCGGGCAGAGTTCGCCGTGCGCGGAGGCATTGTCGACCTGTGGTCGGCGCAGGGCAATGAGCCAATCCGTCTGGACTTCTTCGGTGACGACGTCGAACGCCTGACGTCCTTTGACATCGCGAACCAGCGGTCCCTCCACGACCTCGAGGCGGCCCTCGTCGCGCCGGCGCGCGAGTGGCACCTGAGCGCCACGGCTCGCGCGAGGGCCGAGTCCATGGTCAAGACAAAACCTTGGGGCCGATCGACATTCGATCGATTGGCGGGGGGCCACCAGTTCGACGGCATGGAGGGCTGGATGCCGCTCTTCGTGACGTCGCCCACGACACTGCTTGATGAGGCGACGACTGCCAGCGTCCTCGTTGTCGAACCAGACCGCGTGCAACGCAGACTGGCCGACCTGCTCGAAGAGGAACGTGAGCTGACGAACGCTGTCGCGGCGACGTGGCAGGCGACCGAGGAGATCGCACTCCTTCATGAGCGCTGGGACGGCGTGCTTGAAGGACGTGTCGACGTCGCCCTCGACGCGTCGCTCGAGGGTCTGTCGGGGACGCTCAACTTGGCCTCGCCCCCGGTCGTGCAGGGCGACGCCGCCCGCATTGCGACGCACGTTCGTGGTTGGTCGTCGAAACGGCGCGGTGTCGTGCTCACGTCCAACGCCGCCGCCGTCGAACGAATGGCCGATCAACTGCGTGGCGAAGGAATGGCGGTCACCACCGATCCGAGCAAAGTGCTCGATGTTCGCATCACGGTCCTTGAGAGTGCGCTCGCGTCGGGCTTCAGCCTTGACGACCCCGAGATCGTGGTGTGGAGCGAGAGCGACCTCACGGGTCGACGAAGCGTGCACCGCGCCGTGCGTACTCGTGCGCGCAACGTCGACGGATTCTTCGACGACCTCGCGGTTGGCAGTTTCGTCGTGCACCGCCAACACGGCGTCGCGAAGTTCTCGGGTACGACGACGCGAGCCATCAACGGAACGACGCGCGACTATCTGATTCTCGAGTTCAAGGACGGCCGCAGTTACTGGCCCACCGAGATGATTGACGCGCTCACTCCGTACTCCGGAGGTGATCACCCCACGCTGTCGCGCATGGGCGGCGCCGAGTGGCAGAAGACGCGCGCCAAGGCTCGCGCGGCGGCCTTCCTCGTGGCGCAAGAGCTGGTCGACCTGTACCGCCAGCGCAACGTCGCAGTCGGCCACGCCTTTGCCCGTGACAGCGAGTGGCAGCGTGAAATGGAGGACCTCTTTCCCTACACCCTGACCGCGGACCAGGCACAGGCCATTGACGACGTCAAGGCCGACATGGAACTACCGCGCCCGATGGACCGTCTGGTCTGCGCCGACGTCGGCTTCGGCAAGACCGAGGTCGCGATTCGAGCGATTTTCAAGGCCGTCCAGGACGGGAAACAGGCCGCGTTCTTGGTGCCCACGACGCTGCTCGCGAGCCAGCACTTCGCACTCCTGACCGACCGGTTTGCCGGTTTCCCGGTGAAAGTGACGTTGCTCAGTCGCTTCGTTGACGACGCTGAGGCCAAGGAGACCCTCGCGGGACTGACCGACGGCACCGTCGACGTGGTGATCGGGACGCACCGGCTCCTCTCGAGCACTGTGGCGTTCAAGGACCTGGGCCTGCTCGTGGTCGACGAGGAGCAACGTTTTGGCGTCACGCACAAAGAGGCGATCAAGTCGCGATCGATCGGCGTGGACGTCCTCACCCTCAGCGCCAGTCCGATTCCTCGCACTCTCGAGATGGCCTTCGTCGGCATCCGCGATCTTTCGATGATCACCACGCCGCCGGCCGATCGACGACCGATCCTCACCCACGTGGGGGAGTACAACGAAGCGGCCGTCGTTGAGGCGATGCGACGAGAGCTCCTGCGTGAGGGTCAGGTCTTCTTCGTGCACAATCGCGTCTCGGACATTGATCAGGTTGCACGACGCCTCGGCCAACTCGTGCCCGACGCACGCATCGCCATCGCGCACGGTCAGATGGACGAAGGCACACTCGAGCGCGTCATGATCGACTTCTGGGAAGGCCGATTCGACGTCCTGGTCTGCACCACCATTGTGGAGTCGGGCATCGACCTGCCCTCGGTCAACACGTTGATCGTCGACCGCGCCGAGCGTCTCGGGCTCGGTCAACTTCACCAATTGCGCGGCAGAGTCGGGCGAAGTGGACAACGGGCCTACGCCTACCTCTTTCACCCGGCGGACCAAGTGCTTTCGGAGACCGCGTACGAGCGGCTTCGCACGATTGGCGACAACACCGCGCTCGGCAGCGGATTCAAGATCGCCATGCGTGACCTCGAGATCCGAGGCGCCGGGAACCTCCTCGGGCACGACCAGTCGGGCCCCGTTGCCGCGGTGGGCTACGACCTCTACGTCCAACTGGTCGCCGAAGCCGTGGCCGACGCCAAGGGCTTCGTCGTGCCCGACGTCGTCCAGGTGACACTCGATGTTCCCGGCGAGGCCCATTTGCCCAAGGAGTACGTGGAAGCGGACGACGCACGTCTCGAGGCGTATCGCCGACTGGCCGGCGTGACGTCACTCGACGAGCTGGGCGACCTGCGCGATGAATGGCTCGACCGCTACGGCGCGCTGCCCGCGCCGGCGACGGGCCTGCTGGAACTGAGTGAACTACGTCTGGCGTGCCTCGAACTCGACGTTCGCACCGTCGTCGTGCTGCCGGCGCGCGTGGGCGTACGGACTCGTCCGGTCGTGAAGATGGGGCCGCTCGACCTCACGCTCAGCCAGCAACTTCGCCTGCGCCGAACACTCGGTTCGCGGGCCTACGACGAAGACACGAAGGAGATTCGAGTGGAGGTGTCGGACAGCGGAGCGACGCCCCGCGCCCTCCTCACATTGCTGCGATCATTGGTCGATGTCGCCGAAGAGGCCAATGTTTGACTCGGTAGCATGGACGGGTGCGCCGCCTCATTGCCCTCCTCGTCATCGCTCTCGTGGGAGCAACACTCTTCGGACTTAGTACCACCTCCTCGGGCATCTCGGTGAACGGCACGACCGTCTCGAATGCGACGTTGCGAGGGGAGCTCGCCGCAATCTCCTCGAGCACGACGCTCCAGTGCTACATCGAGGCATTGGCTCCCGCGAATTATGGCGCCGGGGCCGGCGCGAGCGTCGCCACCACGGGCGCGACCGCGTGGGCCAATCTTCGCGTCGAGGGTCTCGCTCTTGAACAGTACGCCCGAGTGACTCTGAAGTTTCGCCCGACGCAGACCGTACTCACGCAGGCGAAGGCGTCACTCTTGAGCGAACTGACACAAGCGGTCGCGGGCAATACGACGCCCTGCCCCGGTTCGTCGGCCCAGGCGTTCGCCGCCATGCCGCCCGAGATGCAGACCTTCGAGGTCGCCTCCCAGGCCGCGTCGCTCGATCTGGTGAACAAACTCAATGGGACCATCCCGCTCACGGTCGCCAACGTCAAGAAGTACTACGACGCGCACACGGCGAACTACGACACTCTCTGCGTCAGCGTCGCGCTCGTCAGCCCGAGCCAGGTGGCCGCGTTCAATCAAGCGCAAGTCGCAGGCGCCACCGTCGCGGAGTTGGCCAAGCAGTTCTCGGCCGACCCGTCAGGTGCGAAGGGTGGCGCCTTCGGATGCTACGCACCCTCGACCAGTGCCTTCACCGGGGTGCGCGCCGATACGTTGAGCACGCCGCTCAACACGTTCCCGACGACTCCGCAGTACGTCGACTACAACAACGCGACCTACGCCCTCTTCGTGGCCCCGACGAAACGCACCGTGACGCCGCTCGCCCAAGCCCAAAACGCGGTCGTGAGCGACATTGAGACCGCGAACGCAACTACTGCGAACACGGAGAAAGAGAAAATCCTCTACTACTCGGCGATCTCGGTCGACCCGGCCTACGGACGATGGGGTCTCAATACCACGGGCCCGTCGCTTTTCGCACCCGCCCTGCCCGCGACGGCCAACGTCGGCGCCAGCCAGACCGTCGCGGCGCTCTCGAGCGCCAGCAGTTCCACGTATAAGTGAAGCCGGTCGTCCGAGTCGTAGGACTTGGTCCCGGTGACGCCGACCTGTTGACCCAGCGTTCACTCCAACTCCTTCGCGAGTCGCCACTCGTGCGACTTCGAACGCGAAGCCACCCCGCGGCGGACGCGTTTTTCGACGTACCGAGTTATGACGACTGGTATGAGCGGGCCGAATCGTTCGACGAGCTCTACGACGCGATCGCGAAGGATTTGATCGCACTGGCGTTGGCGGCACCCGCGAGAGAGGTCCTGTACTGCGTGCCCGGATCGCCGGTCGTCGCGGAGCGGACCGTCGAACTGCTTCGTGCATCGAGCGAGATCACGTTGATCTGCGAGCCGGCCGTTTCGGTAATCGACGTGGCCTGCGCGGCGCTGGGACGCGACCCCATGACGAGCGGTCTTCGCATTCTCGACGCGCTCGACTCGAGTGAGCCGCTTCGCGGCCCGGGACCGCTGCTGATCCTGCAGACGTTCTCGAGCGAAGTACTGGCCATCCTCGCCGACCGGTTGCCCGAGGACACAAGAGTGACGGTGCTGCACCACCTCGGACTGGCCGATCAGGTCATTGCCGAGATGCCGGTGCACGAATTGGTCACCTTTGACGCCGTTGACCACTTGACGTCGGTGTGGATCGACGGACTGCGCACGGCCGGGGCCGCGATGGACGACCTGGTTGACTTCATGCGACGACTTCGCCGCGAGTGTCCCTGGGACCAGGAACAGACACACGCGTCCTTAACGCGACACCTCCTCGAAGAGTCCTACGAGACCCTCGACGCGCTCGAGGCCCTTGTTCGCCTCGAGGGTGAAGGGAAGGAAAGTGACGACGATGTCGCGCACGTGGAAGAGGAGCTCGGGGACCTGCTCTTTCAGATCGTCTTTCACGCGGAACTGGGTGATGAGGAGGAGCGATTCAACTTGGCGACGATTGCCGATGCGGTGCGCGACAAATTGACGGGGCGCCACCCACACGTCTTTGGCGACGTGCAGGTGAGCGGTTCCGAAGAGGTCGCCTCACGCTGGGAGGTGTTGAAGCGCGACGAGAAGGGTCGAGAGAGCATCACCGACGGCATTGCGTGGCAACTTCCGGCCTTGATTCTTTACACCAAGCTTTTGCGCAAGGCGGCGCTCGTCGATCTTCGCGTCCGAGACGCGGAAGCGTCACGCACGCGGGCTCTGAACGCGCTGGGTGCACTGTCGCTCAACGACCACGGGGCGGACGACGCGACCTCATCGTCCGACGTGGCCGATGCCTGGGGCGACGCGTTGAGTGCACTCGTCGAGATGGCGCAGTGGGCCGGCGTCGATCTCGAAGGCGTTCTGCGCGAACGCTCTCTCACGATGCGCGACGCGATTCGCGCGGCGGAGACTGCAGCAAAAGAGTGATTTCAGGCGACGACTAAACTGAGATGAACGAAGAGGAGCATTGCAATGAGCGCGATTGAAGTCGTCCTGGGCCGTCAGATTTTGGATTCGCGCGGCAATCCCACTGTTGAAGTCGATGTCCACCTCGAATCGGGCGCGTTCGGACGCGCCGTCTCGCCCTCGGGCGCGTCGACGGGCACTAAGGAGGCCGTCGAACTCCGAGACGGTGGTGACGACTGGGGCGGCAAGGGTGTCACGGTTGCCGTGGGCTACGTCAATGGCGAGATCGCGGACCTGCTGGAAGGATTTGACGCCGAGGACCAGCGCGGCGTCGACTTCGCCATGATCGATCTTGACGGAACACCAAACAAGGCACGATTAGGTGCGAACGCCATTTTGGCCGTTTCGCTCGCCGTGGCCAAGGCGGCGGCAATTGAGAGCGGACTTCCACTGTTCCAGTACCTCGGCGGTGTCAACGCGCACGTCCTGCCCGTGCCGATGATGAACGTCGTCAATGGCGGCGTGCACGCGAAGAACTCGATTGACTTTCAGGAGTACATGGTGATGCCCATCGGTGCGGCGACGTTCTCTGAGGCACTGCAGTGGGGGACCGAGACGTACCACTCGCTGAAGAACCTCTTGGCCAAGCGCGGACTCTCGACGCTCGTCGGCGATGAGGGTGGCTTCGGTCCCGACCTGCCCGACAACGAGACCGCCGTCAAGATTCTCGTCGAGGCGATCGAGACGACGGGACGCACGCCCGGTCGCGACATTGCGATCGCGCTCGATCCCGCAGCGTCCGAGCTCTACCGTGACGGTGCCTACCATCTCGACGGCGAAGGACGCGTGCTCTCGAGCGCGGAGATGGTCGACTACTGGGCCGACCTCGTCAGTCGCTATCCGATCGTCTCGCTCGAAGACGGGATGGCCGAACAGGACTGGGACGGTTGGGTCGCGTTGACGAAGCGACTCGGCGACAAGTTGCAACTGGTGGGCGATGACAATTTTGTGACGAACAGTTCGCTCTTGCAAAAAGGCATCGACCTTGGCGTCGCAAACTCCGTGCTCGTGAAGTTGAATCAAATCGGAACACTGAGTGAAACGCTCGACACAGTTCATCTGGCAATCAAAAATCGTTACAGTGTTGTGATTTCGCACCGATCCGGCGAAACCGAAGACACGACGATTGCGGATGTAGCCGTCGCCACGAACGCCGGACAGATAAAATCTGGTGCGCCGGCACGAACTGATCGAGTCGCGAAGTACAATCAGTTGCTGAGACTTGAGGAACAACTCGGGGATCAGGCTCGTTTTCTCGGTGCAACGTCTTTGTCGGGGGCGGCAGGTGTCAGCTACTCATAGCTTCGTAATTCGCGATCGTAACCACTGGATGATGCCCCTTGCCGTCCTCACGGCCGTCGTCATTCTGGTCGGTTGGTTCCCGATAAGCGCGATTCGGCACCAACAGAGTCAATTGGATTCGACGGCCGCGCAGATCACCGCGATCAAGAATCAGCAACGTGCCCTCACGCTTCAAGCGACGTCGATCGACTCTCGAGCGGCCGCAACATTGCTCGCCCGTGAGCAGTATCAACTCGTGCGTCCCGGACAGAGTCTCATCCAAGTTCTGCCTGGCAACGGATCGGTGTCGCAGAGCATGGGCGACCCCGGCCTTCAGCCGCTGGTCTCGCCGTCGTCGGTGTCCACGCTCGTGGCCGCTACGCCCGCCAAAACCTCCACGCATCACTCGTCGGCGAAAGCCTTCGTGTCGCGCCTTGTGCGCACCCTTGAGTTCTGGCGTTGACCTTTCTCGACGCCTCCCGCGAGGACCTCGCCGTTGTCGAATCCATACTCGGCCGTCCACTGGCTGGTCGTTGCGCGGTTGTGGTGCGCCACCTCGATGGTCGACCGGTCGTCATCGAGAACGAACCGCACTTGCGTGACGGCACCCCAATGCCCACGCTCTTTTGGCTCGTCGATCCCGAACTCCACTCCGCGGTGAGCCGCATCGAAGGCGATGGCGGAGTCCATCGCTTCGAAGAACTCGTAGATGCGGACACGCTCCAACGAACGCACGACGAGTACGCCGCGCGCCGGGCTCGAGCCACGGTGCAGTGCGACCGCGCGCAGGCCAGCGGTGGTGTCGGCGGTACGCGGATCGGCGTGAAGTGTTTGCACGCGCATCTTGCGAACTACCTCGTCGGCGCCGACGACCCCGTGGGTGCTCTGGTCGCGGCCGAAGTCGGCGTACCCGATCTCATTCGAGTGGACGTTCGTGACTGATTCGGTTGCCGCCCTCGACTGTGGGAGTAACTCCACTCGACTCTTGATCGTGGACGCGAAGCATGAAACCGTGTTCCGCGATTCGCGAATCACGAGGCTGAGTCAAGGGGTGGACGCTTCGATGACCTTGACGCCAGAGGCGATGGCGCGTTCGTTCGAGGTGTTGAGCGACTATCGCACGATTATGGACGAGGCCGGTGTCTCGCGCGGGCTGTTGGTCGCGACCTCGGCTGTTCGTGACGCGAGCAATGGTGACGACTTCTTGGACGAGGCACGTCGCCGCGCCGGCGTCGACGCCAAGATTCTGAGTGGTCACGAGGAAGCCGCGTACTCCTACGCCGGGGCCACCTCCGGCCTCGAATCCGACCCTCGAGCGACCGTGATCGTGGACGTCGGCGGCGGTTCGACGGAGCTCGCGGTGATGGTTGACGGCGTCCTCGAGAGTTATTCAATGCAGTTGGGCTGTGTCCGGGTGACCGAACGAGCGCTCGGTAAAGGGGTAGTCAACGAGCGACGCCGCGACGCCGCGACCGCGATGATTGCGGAACAACTCGACCACGCGTGGCAGGCCGTCCCCGCGTTCGCCACGCTCGGCGACGTGCGACTTATTGGCCTTGCCGGATCGGTGTCGACACTTGTCCAACTCGACGCCCGAATGGGAACGTACGACCGCGACCTCGTGCACCACCGTCGGATCTCGACCGCTACCGTCCGCGAGTGGCGTGATCGTCTGGCGAACGAGTTGCCCGAGGTCCGATTGGCCCGTCCGGGAATGATTCGCGGCCGAGAGGATGTCCTTCCAGCGGGTCTCTACGTACTGGCGGCGGTGATGGAACGACTCGGCGTCGACGAACTGCTTTCGTCGGAGAGCGACATCCTTGACGGCATCGCGTCATCGCTTCTGCCGTAATGTGCCTATTGCACCGTTACCTGTAACGATGTGGGAGTGAGACGATCAACGTGACGAGCCGCAGTGGCATCTACTCGCCCATCTCCCTTCACGGGCGTCGCATTGTCCTGCGGACGATGACGGAGCAGGACTACGACGCGTGGTACGAAGTGCGCACGAGGTGTAGCGAGTGGCTACTCAAGTGGGAGCCGAGGTCGGCTCACTCGACCCATTTGGCCGATGATCAAAAAAGCTTCGTCAGTCGCTGTGCCATTCGCGAGCGCGAACGCCAGATGGGGACGGGCTTTGGCTTTGGAATCTTCTACGAAGGACGATTCGTTGGCGAAATTACGCTCTCGTCAATTCAGCGCGGGCCGCTCCAGTCGGCCTTCGTCGGCTACTGGATTGACGAGGTGGTGGCCGGCAAGGGGCTGATGCCCGAAGCTGTCGTGGTGCTCTTGCAATACTCGTTCGAGTCGATTCGATTGCACCGTATTGAAGTCAACATCATCCCGAGGAACGCCGCGTCGCGCCGCGTCGTCGAAAAGCTCGGCATTCGTTTCGAAGGAATCGCCGAACGCTACCTCGAAATCGACGGGGCGTGGGAAGATCACGCTCGCTACGCCATGACCGCCGAAGAGTGGGGCGACCGAGCGCCGGAGCTCGTCGCGAACTGGTTGCTGCCGCACCGCGACTAGCGTCGCGGTGCCCGGGGAGTGCTCGTAAGGCGTTGTTTCCTCGCGCGCGCCGCATTTTGCGCCTCCACCACGTGTGAAGCGACGAATCCTACGGCCGCGCGGCGCCCTCCAGCCCATTGGTGAAGAGGGGAGCGTATTCCACGGTCGTGCCGGTGTGCGCTGCGGCAATGACCGTCGAGGTGCCCCACGGCCCGCTACCGACGTACATAACGACGTGGTCGACCGCATTATCGCCGTCGAGGTTGTAGTAATAGAGCAGGTCACCGGGCTGGAGTTCGGTTAAGGGCACGTGGACCATGGCGGGCCACTGGGACTCGGTGGTGCGCGGAATGGCGATACCCGCCTGGCCCCACGCCCACTGGACGAGACCGGAGCAGTCGAAACCTACTCCGGGCGTCTCGCCACCCCACACGTACTGCACACCGATCTCACGCTCCGCGAAGTGGACCGCAGCTAAACCCTGGGCCGTGCTCCCAACCTCGGCGATCGTCACGGTTTGGACCGCCTGTTGAATTGCTTCGGTGACTTCGTTCCCGGCGGTTTGTCCGCCGATAGCCGACGCGGCAGTGATGGCTGTCTCTTCGTCGGCGAGGTTGGGGGGGTGCTGTTGCGCGGCGAGGACACCCTGTTGGATTTCAAAGTTGATTATCTCCTTGCGACGAATCTTCGTCAGCTTGGACAGGGTTTCGCGCGTCGTGTTCTCGTTGTACAGGTTCGTTGAGAGGAGTTGGGACATCTCATACTCCTGGTGCGTCGCGTTGCGTCGTTGTACGCCCACCAAACGAATCGTCGTGTCGAGCGACCTCTTCTGGGATTGGTAGTTCCGTTTCAATTTGTCGAGGTTGCCAATGACTTGGATCTCGTAGACCTTGCGTGAGTCACTGGACGTCGGGTTCAGGTTGAAGAGATTGAGGTACTGACCGTCGGCACCCTGTAAAACGTAGGAACGGATGATGTCCTTCACGAGCTGTTTCGACGTGACCTTGATCGCGGCGCGCTTGCCCTGCTCCGCGCTTTGGAGGCGTTTGATGTTGGCGGTGATGGTGGCAAGTTGCACCTTGGCCGCGTCGTATTCGTTGGAGGTAATCTCGCTGGTCTTCTCGATTCGCGAGAGTCGATTGGTGAGGGCCTCAATTTGCGCCTGGACTTCGCTAATGGAGCTGGCGTGGGCGACCACGGGCGTGACGATCAACGAGGCGACGGTCATCGCAAGGACAACGAGGGGAAGTGATCGAGTCGTGCCCCGACGACGCACGCGAATCATGCTGCAAGCCTAGTTATCGATACTCAAAGAGTATGGAGTTTAGAAACTCTTTACAATGCATTACGGTTACAACGCAACGCTTTCGTGGGGGCGTAGCCCAATTGGCAGAGGCAAGGCGCTTAAACCGCCTCAAGTGAGGGTTCGAGTCCCTCCGCCCCTACTCTGCGAAAATGCTGACCTTCTCGTCTAGTAGCGTTGCTCCCGTGGCTAAGAGCGCAACAGGTAGATGGGTAAGCAGGGTCGGGGCGTCGGGAGGCGGCAAGGCCTATAAGAAGACCCGTCCCGCCAACTTCTACGGCGCCATTGCCCTGATCGTGATCTTTGGGCTCTTGGCCGTGGTGCTGGCTCGCTACGAGTACCAGCACCCGAGCAAGCACGCCGCCGGAGTTTCGCCCAGAATTGGTCAAACCTGGTACGCCGGCCTTTCAATCCAGGCCTGTGGAGCTCGTCTCGGGTACCTGACGACCGACGCCACGAACAAGACGGAGGGCCTCACCGTCCTCGCGGGCGACGTCATCCGCATTAGTCCGACTTCCGCAGCCGATTCGGGCAACAACGCCACGTTGTCGCAGTTCGCCGCGGAGTTTCCCGGCTTGATTGCGAGCACCACCCAGCTGTCGGTTCCCAAGCCCACCGACGTCGCGAATCCCAAGACGACCTACACGAACGGTCAGGCCTGTCCGACGGGCTCGAAGTACGCCGGTCAGGTCGGCAAGGTTACCTACGCCTACTGGACGGGTTTCGGAGTGAAGCCGAAGGTGACGACGAACCCCACCACGATCAAATTTACGAATCAGATGCGCGTGACGATGGCCTTTGAGCCCGTCAACGTCACACCCCTCCCGCCGACGCCGAAGACTGCGCAACTGATGCTCGCGTACAACACGGCGCCCGCGACGACCACGACGATCGTGACGCCCGTCGCAACGACGACGACCACGTTGAAGCCCGGCACCACCACGACCTCGACACCGACAACGACGACTACGTCGAAGGGCTGAGCTTGAGGTCGATCATTCTGGTCGGCGGGAAAGGCACCCGGCTGAGGCCCCTCACCTACGAGACGCCCAAGCAGATGCTGCCTCTCGTGGGCGTACCAATGATCGAATGCGTCTTTGAGTGGCTGGGGCGACATGGCGTTACCGACTCGGTGCTGTCGCTCGGCTACCTGCCGGACCGCTTTATCGAGGCCTATCCGAGCAATGAAATCGCCGGCGTACGCGTCAGTTACGCCGTCGAGCCCGAGCCCCTTGACACCGCCGGCGCCATTCGATTCGCGGCCACGAAGTTCGGGTTCGATGAGACGTTCCTCGTCGTCAACGGCGACGTGCTGACCGATCTCAACCTCACGACGTTATTGGAGTTTCACCGCTCCCACGGGGGAGAGGCGACGATCGCGCTGCACCCCGTTGACGACCCTTCACGTTTCGGCGTCGTCCCCACGGACGACGACGGCAAGGTCATTGCCTTTGTTGAGAAGCCCCCACGTGATGAAGCGCCAACCAACAACATCAACGCTGGCTCCTACATCTTCGAGCCCAGTGTGCTGGCGCGGATCCCCGCGGAGGGCCGCGTGAGCGTAGAGCGCGATACATTCCCGGCGTTGGCCCGAGACGGCGCGCTGTACGCAATGACCGACGACGCATACTGGTTGGACACCGGCACCCCGCAGGCCTATCTGCAAGCGAACGTGGACATCTTGAACGGTCGCCAAGGGATGCACGAGTTCACTGAGATTGTCGATTGCTCGTGGCGCGATCCGACGGCTACCGTGGACGTGACCGCGACGCTGACGAACTCCGTTGTCGGTGCCAACTGCGTCGTCGGCGCGCACGTGATTCTTGACGAGACGGTGCTGCTCGCGGGCGCGGTCGTGCAGAGCAACTGCGTGATTCGCTCGTCGATTATTGGTCCCGGCGCGGTCATTGGACGATTCTCCGAACTTGGCGCGACCTGCGTGGTGGGCGCAAATGAGCACGTGGCCCCGGCGTCAGAACTTTCGGGCGAAGTCCGACTTGGCGGCGTCTAGTTAGCGAAACAGGTCTTCATTCGCGGTGCGAATGATTCCTTCCTTCACTGATCCCTCGCCGAAATACGATTCGTCGAGACCGCGCACGATCGCGAACGGTGTGCCTTCAGCTTTGCCCAGTACGAGGTTGGCCGCTCCGGCGATCTCATCGGCGACGCAGACCTCGGTCACTTCGAGCACGCGTCCCATGGCGTCCGAGGTTCCACGTAGATCGAGAATTGGTTTCAGACCAGCCAGACCGATCGCGACGTCGGTGACACCCTGGCGCCATACGCGCCCGAACGTATCGGTCACGATGACCGCGACGTCGACGCCACTGCGTCGTTGCACCTCGCCACGGATGCGACGCGCCGAACGATCGGGATCCTTAGGAAGCAAGACCGCGGTCCCGTCGTCGGTGTTGGAGAGATCAATGCCGGCGTTGGCGTTGACAAAGCCGTGATGTGTCTCAGTGATGCGCATGGGACCGCGCCGGCGAAGGATTCGCCGAGACTCTTGTTCGATGAGCTTCACCTTTTGCCCTTCCGTGCCATCAAAGGAGACGACCTGGCCCTCCGATTTTGAGACCACCTTGCTCGTGACAATGAGAAGGTCGTGGTGTTCGAGCGACGCATCGTGCGCGGTCACCGCGTCGAGCAGCATGGACACGAGGTCGTCTCCCTCGTGCACCATTGCGACGGACGGCAGTGGAATGATACGCAGTTCGTTCACGAGATGACCGCGTGTGCAAGGCGCTCCGCGTTCTGCGCGTCAGCCATGATGGTCGTGGTCACGATGACCTTGACCCCGCGCGATCGAATCACGTCTGCTCGGGACGCGTCGGCCTCGTCGATGATCCAGGTGCCCACCAGTCCCTTGTAGAAGTCGACCACGCCCACGCATGAGACTTCATGTCCCAGGTCCGCGAGTAATCGGTCGGCCGGTCCCTTCAACGCTCGTCCGTCAATGATCGGTGATACCGCGACGACATCGTCTCGTCGGCGCTCGAGCACCTCACGAACGCCCCCGACGCGAAGGATTGGGTCGATGGAGATGAGTGGGTTGGACGGTGCAATCACGATACGAGACGCGCTCACCAGCGAATCAATGACCTCATCGGTCGCGCGCGCCTCGCCAGCCCCCACGATGTCGATCGCCGTGACCTTCACATCGTGGTGGTGGCGCACGAAGTATTCCTGAAAGTTGAGGCGACCTAAGTCCGTGTCAAACTGTGTCGCCACCTCGTCGTCAGTGACTGGCAGCACGCGAATTGCCAGTCCGTGATGGGTACAGAGTTCTGCCGTGACCTGGGATTTGGTTGCACCTTCGCTGAGTCGTTGCGAGCGATAGAGGTGCGTGGCTAAGTCGCGGTCGCCCAGGCGAAACCATGACGCGCCGCCCAGTTGTTCCAACTCGTCCATGACGCGCCACGATTCGCCGGAAAGCCCCCAACCGAGTTCGTCGTTGTTGAGGCCCGCCAGAGTGTACGTAATCGTGTCTAGGTCCGGACAGATGGTCAGACCGTTCAAGACGAGGTCATCGCCGACGTTCACCACCGCGGTGATCTCGCGGGGATGGACCACGTCGCTGAGCGCTCGCAGCAGTCGGGCCGCGCCTACCCCGCCGCTGAGAACCGTTATCACCTTCGAGACTCTAGGGGGGCTTCGGTAACATCAGGTGCTGTGAGCACGAACTCCCTCGTCGACGGGTGGCCCGGCGCACCCGCCGTCGTGGTACTGAAACTCGATGGCGGCGTCGTCCACCGTGTGGCGCAGGTCGGTGACCTCGACGAGGTGCGACCATGGGCCTCGGTGTCGAAAGTGACGGTCTCGCTGGCCTTTGGCATCGAGAGTGACTGGGATCTTCATAAGTTTGACGAGCCGGCCGGACCTCGCGGCGCGACCATCGCGAACCTCCTCAGTCACAGCAGCGGCCTCGGATTGGAAGAGGGCGACGCCGTTGTCGATGTCGCGACCAAGCGCATCTATTCGAACTATGGCGTCGATCTCGCGACGCGGGCGATCCTGGGCGAGCACAGTGCGCAGAACTGGTTGGCGCAGCGGCTGTTCACACCGTTCGGGATGAACACCACGCGACTCGAGGGACGGCCGTCGTCCGGGGTCGTCGGGTCAACCAATGACCTCGTTCGATTGGCGGTTGCGTGGCTTCGACCGGACGGGATCTCCAAGGAGACTCGCAACTACCTCATTGCTCCCTACGCGCCACAACTCAGTGGCATCGTTCCCGGTTTTGGGCGATTCTCACCTTGTCCGTGGGGACTCGGACCCGAAGTCCAAGGTGAGAAGCATCACTGGATGGGGGACTGGCCGGCCGCGAGCTTCGGGCACTTCGGACAAAGTGGAGCGTTGTTCTTGCTCAATGCGGATGAACAGATTGCCGTGGTGGCGACGAGCACCGAGCCCTTTGGCGCATGGGCGGTCAAGTTGTGGCCCGAGTGGACGAGCGCGATGCGTCAGTTGGCCCTTGCTTGAGTCCGACGATTCGAGTCGGTCTCGACCTCGACGGGTCGTTGGAGTCACTTGGTAACTCCATGACTGACCTCGCCGATGCGCTCGTGCGCACCGGCGAGGTCGACCTGGTGCGCTTCCGTTCGCGCACGTCGTCGTCGTCATCGAGTGAAACGCACCTCTCAATGCGTGGACTGTGGTGGCCACTCTGGCGTCGAAGTCGCGGTCGCTCAATTGACGGACTCTTGGCCGCGGTCGACGTGATTCATGTTGCCGGGCTCGCCACGCCGCCGACCGGTGCGATACCGCTCGTCATCTCCGTCGATGATTTACGTCCCCTTCGCGCGGAAGCGCGAACGCACTTGCGAATAACACAACTCAAGCGAGCCGTCGAACGCGGCGCGATTCTCGTTGCGTCAAGTCGCAGTGCGAGTCACGAGGTGATCGCCGTGCTTGGCGTCCAACGAAACCGCGTCGTCGTGGTGCCGCCGGCGGTGCCCGTAGTAGATACGACGACGAGCGGTGACGACCTCGTGGTCAACATCACCGGCGCCGACGATCTCTTTCTGGCGATTGCGCCCGAGTTGATTCGATACTGCAACGCCCACGGTTCGAGGGTTGTGGCGCTGGCGAGCAACGAAGTGGGACAGCGGATTCATTCGAGTGGCCACACGGTGGAGGTTCGACCAAGGGGAGAGGCGCGCGCTGCGCTTTCCAATGCGCACGTCGTAATGCACCTGTCTGACGGCGCGCGTTTCCCCTCGTTTGCGATCGCGGCGATGTCGGCGGGCGTCCCGACGATCGCGCGCGCGACGGAGATCAACCGCGAACTCTTGGAGGGGGCCGCCGCCCTCGCCGCCAACGACCAGGACCTCGTGGGCACGTTGGATGAGGCGTGGACGAACGAGTCGCGGCGATCGATCATGGTCGCGGCGGGACGGTCCAGGGCGGTCGACTTCGCGCCCGACACCGCCGCACGCGCCTACCTTTCGCTCTATCACGAGGTCGTGCGAGGCTGGTCGTCGTGAAGAGAACGATTGCGATCTCCATCGAGCAGCTCTACCGGCCGCAACCCGGTGGCATCGCGACCTACGTTCGTGGCTTGGCCTCGGGGCTGGCGGCACTCGATGACGAGTCGCTCGACGTCATTGGTTTCGCACCTCGTGGTGTGCCCCGCGATGGGCTCCCGGTACGAGCGGTGCACGCACCCGTCGGTGTGAACCTCCTCACGCGTCTCTGGCCGATCTGGCCACTCGGCGTGCCGGGCAACGCCGACGTCGTGCACGCGACGTCGATGGCCGGTCCATTCGCCGGCGGCAAGAGCACCGCCGTGCACTCCGTCTCGATGCACGATTTGCTCTGGCGCGACGAGCCAGCGACCTCAACCAAGGCGGGCATACGGTTCCACGAAGGGCGACTCAAGTTGATTGCGTCGCATGATGAACTGCGCGTCATCGTCACTGCGCCGAGCCTCGTTGAGCGTCTCGCCGACGTTGGCATCGAAGCGGGCAGAGTGCATACCGTGCGACTCGGTGTCAACGATCCGGGCGAGCCGGCGAGCCGTGAGTCGGTCTATGAAGTTCTCGCTGGGCACGGCGTGCGAGGGCCGTTCACGCTCTATGTCGGCACGAGGGAACCGAGGAAGAATCTTGAACGCCTCCTCGAAGCCCACCGTGAGGCCAGGTCGATCAATGGCGAACTCGGCGACTTGGTGCTCGTCGGTCCAAGCGGGTGGGGTGGCGTTCCCACCGCTGACGCCACCGTACTTGGCACAGTCCCGCGCGCGATACTGAACGGCCTGTACCGCGACGCCACGGTGGTCACGTACGTGCCGCGCGCGGAAGGGTGGGGACTTCCACCCGTCGAGGCCCTGCACGCGGGGTCGCGTGTGGTGGCGAGCGTCACGACACCCAGTGTCGAAGACAACACCGAAGTGGTCCGCGTCGACCCCCTCGACGTGCATGCGATTGCTCAAGGTTTGCTCGCGGCCCTCAATATGGGCAACGACGTAGCGAGTCGAATGCGGCGACAGGCGTCGGTCGCCGATCTCACGTGGCGCAACGTTGCTCTCGACCACTTGGCGGCCTGGCAGTGAGAGTCGCTCTCGACGTGTCGGCAGTACCACCGCAACTCGCGGGTGCCGGTCGCTACATTGCTGAACTGGCTCGAAGGCTTCCGGCCAACGGCGTCGACACGACGCTCGTGACCAGACGTGACGACACGCTCCGGTGGCATGACTGGTCTCCGGCCTCGTACGTCGCGTCGGTCGTACCGAACGGCCGTGCGTCACGACTGCTCTACGAAGCGTGGGTACTTGGCACGAGTGCGACTGCGCGGACGGCGGACGTCTGGCACGCACCGCACTACACAATGCCGCATCGCCGTTCGAAGCCCACGGTGGTGACGATCCACGATCTCACGTTCTTCACGAACCCCGAGTGGCACGAACGCTCCAAGGTTCCATTCTTTCGACGAGCCATCACCTACGCCGCGTCGCACGCCGATGTCTTGATCAGCGTGAGCGACTTCACGTCGCGCCAGCTTGAGGAGATCATGCCTCGCCACGCGCCACTCGTGACGGCGCCACTCGGCGTCGATCTCGACCGGTTCACGATTGACGCGCGTCACGACGACGATGTGCTGCGAGCCCATCACCTTCCGGTTGACCTGCCCTACATTTTCTTTTTGGGTACGTTTGAGCCGAGGAAGGGTCTCGATGTCTTGCTGACGGCCTTCGAAGAGATCGCGAGGCGCACGCCAGAGGTCGAACTCTGGTTGGCCGGTCAAGCGGGGTGGGGGGTCAAGGCCATCGAGTCTCAAATCGCTGAACACGGCGCCAAGGATCGAATCCGCCGTCTTGGCTTCGTCGATGACACCATGCTCCCGTCGCTTCTTCGTCACGCGAAGTCCGTCGCGTACCCATCGAGGGGCGAGGGATTCGGACTGCCCGTCCTCGAGGCGCTGGCCTGTGGCGCGACGGTCGTCACCACCAGTGACACGGTGATGTCCGACGTCGCCGCGGGCACCGCTCTCCTCGCCGGCGCGGGCGATAGTGCGTCGCTGGCAGCGCAGTTGGACATCGCGTTATCGATGTCGGAGGCGGAACGAAGTGAACGCGCGTCGCTCGGGCGAGCACGGGCCGAGCAGTTCTCGTGGGCGTCGTCGATCGCCCAACACGTCGTCGCCTACAACCTGGCTGCGGGTTTGTCGTGAAGGCGCTCGTCACCGGAGCGAGCGGATTCGTCGGTCGACACCTCCTAACCCACCTTGGCGCGTGCGGTGACGACGTTGTAGGCGTCGACCACGAGTGTGACGTCACCGACGAAGCGAGCACGCACGAGGTGCTCCGACGAACGCTGCCGAACGCTATTTACCACCTCGCGGCGCTTACGCACGTGGGCACCTCGTGGTCACAGCAGGTCGAGTTCACTCGAGTCAACGTGCTCGGCACGCGCAACGTACTCGAGTGCGCGCATGAAGTTGTGCCCGATGCTGTCGTCGTGGTCATCAGTTCGGCCAACGTATATGGCATCGTGCGACCCGAAGACCTCCCGCTCGTCGAGACATTTCGCGTGGCCCCGTCCGATCCGTACGCGTCGAGCAAAGTCGGCGCCGAACTCGTCGCACTCGACGCCGTGCGTGACTTCGGTTCGCGCGTCGTGATCGCGCGACCGTTCAATCACATTGGACCGGGGCAGTCCGACACGTTCGCGGTGCCGGCAATCGTGAATCGACTTCTGGAAAGTCTCGAGAATGACGCCGACGAGATTGTCGTGGGCGACCTCACGACTCGGCGCGACTTCTGTGATGTCCGTGATGTGGTGCGAGCGTATCGACTACTTGTCGAGCGCGGCGTGAGCGGCGAGGTGTACAACATTGCGTCCGGTCGCGACGTGTCACTTCAAGACATCGCCGATCAGTTGGTCGCCGATATCGCGCCGCACGTGCGGTTGGTGAGAGATAGGGAACTGTTACGTCCGGCCGAGATTCAAGTGCTGCGCGGCAGTTACGAAAAATTGCGTGCTCAGACCGGTTGGGAACCAACGATTCCCCTGAGTCAGTCGCTGGCCGACGTCGTGGCCGATATGCGTCTTCGAAGGTCCGTGCGGTAGAAACGCTGCCGAGTCACTGTTTTCTCGTGCGCAACGGGTCCAGGGTCGATGAGGTAGCCAACTAGCCTTGAAGGACTGATGGAATCTCGTGCACCGGCCGTTGTCGCCGTCGTCGTTACCACCGGTCCTGGGCCCGGTCTGGAAGTCGCTGTTGCTTCCTTGGCTGCCCAGAACTACGAGGAACTGAGCCTGCTCGTCGTGGCGAACGGGGAGACGGGAAACGTCTCGACGCGAGTCGCCGCGGTCGCACCCAGCGCGTACGTCCGAGTCCTTGACGAGAATCGCGGTTTCGCCGCGGCTTGCAATGAGGCGGCTCTGATGGTTGAGGGCTCGGCCTTCTTCCTCTTCTGCCATGACGACGTCCGACTCGAACCTGACGCACTCCAACTGATGGTCGAGGCGGCCTTTCGTGCGAATGCCGGCATCGTCACTCCCAAGTTCGTCGACTACGACGACCCAATGGTGTTGCTGCACGTTGGCCAGACGTGCGACCGCTTCGGTGTCGTGCACGAACGCATTGAGTTGGGTGAGATCGACCACGGTCAACAAGACCTCGAACGCGATGTCTTCGTGGCCCCGGGCGGCGTGACGCTCGTTCGCTCCGACCTTTTCGCCACCCTTCGAGGTTTCGACCCAATCATTCCCGTTCTGGGGGAGGACCTCGACCTTTCCTGGCGTGCCCAAATCGCGGGCGCGCGCATCGTGGTCGCCCCTATGGCGAAGGTTGCCCACCGAGAGATGATTGCGGCCGGTCAACGCCCGGTGTCCGCCATCGGCACGCGTGGCGCCAGTCGACAGGACTTGCAACGTCAACATCAACTGCTCGTCGTCGCCACGGGATGGAGTCGTCGAACCACCTTCTCGACGTTGCTCTGGCTCCTCGTGATGGACACCATGGAGTTCGGCCTGTCCATTGTCGGTCGCGACCGCGACCGCGCTGGCGCAATCCTCGGTTCATGGCGCTGGCTCTTTCGAAACCGTCGGCGCATCCGAGAGCGCCGACGTCAGCGGCACGAGACGCAAGTGCTCTCCGACGACGATCTTCGCCGACTTCAAGTCGGCGGAGCCAGCCGACTCAAGCGATTCTTCTTAATCCTGCTCCGCGATGGTCTCGACCGCGCCCGAGGCATTCTGCCCGAGGACGCGGTTCTCATTGACCACGACGAGGTTGTTGACGGCGTCGGCTTTGCGTCGGCGTTTTCCGAGGAAGAGGAGTTTGACGAGATCCCAGAGAGCCCGATGCTCGAACTTCGGCGTCGCCCATCGCGTGTGCTCACGTCGTTTCGTTCCCAGGCGGCACTCGCTGTACTGGTCGGGGCGCTCTGGCTTATCGGTTCGCGCAACCTCGTCGCTACGCATCTGCCGTTGATTGGTCGACTGGCCCCTCTCGACTCGTGGTGGACGACGTGGCGACACTTCTTCGCGTCATGGTCAACCAATGGCGTTGGGACGGGGTCTCCCGGCGCACCGGGTTATGCGGTGATTGCCTTCGCGGGAACCTTCGTCATTGGACGCATGGGTATCTTGCCGCGCCTCACGCTCATCTTCGCCATCCCCATCGGCGCGATTGGCATGAGTCGTTTGTTGCGCGGACGGGTCTCGAACCGAGCTCGGGTCATTGCGTCCGTTGCCTACATGGCACTACCGCTTGGTCTTGACATGGTGAGCCAGGGGCGAGTCGACGTCTTGATGGTCGTCGCGGGACTTCCCTTCATCGTGCGCAGAGTCTTCGAACTGATGGACGTGCCGGGGTTTCGCACCGTGCCGTACGCGGAGCCCGTGCAGTTCGGCCACCGAGGGTGGCGCACGACCTACGCCGGACAGCGAATGGTTCTCGTAATGCTGACGGCCCTATTCACGGCGTTGGCGCCGGCGACGTTGATAGTGGTCGCGCTCGTCATCATCGGTGTGTTCGTCTCGCGACTCTTTGAGCCTGACGATCGCGACGACCGGTCGGGTGCGTGGCGACTCCTGGGCTCCATTTGGTTAAACGTCGCCGTCCTCTTACTTCCGCTCACGATCGACGTCGGTCTCGCGGGTGGCCGAGCACTCGGGGTCTTCGGACTCGCCAGAGGTCCATGGTCGACACCTTCCTTCGCCCAACTTCTCCGCGGAACCGACGGCACCTTCGGCCTGGCCTGGGTCGGCTGGCTGCTGCCCGCCGCGGCGGTGGTCGGTCTCATACTGTGCAAGGGAGAGCGCCGCCGAATCGCGTCAAAAGCGGCGTCCATCGCGACGTTGACGATGTTGGTTGCAGTTCTCGACGCCCGTCATTGGATGGGTTCGTTCGCCCCCGACCTCGATGCCCTTCTCGCGCTCTACGTCGTGATGTTGGCGTTGCTCATTGGGCTGGGCGTGAGCGCGATCGAGAATGATCTGCGCCAGGCCGGTTTCGGATGGCGCCAACTATTCGCCGGTGTCACGGTCGCCGCTTTGATCGTCGCCGCCGTCCCCTTCGTGGCAATCTTCGGTAGTGGACGATTCGATTTGCCCACGACGAGCGTCGCTGAGTCGTTGAGCACCGTTGCTCCATCCAAGGTCGGTGGCTATCGCGTGCTGTGGCTCGCAGACCCGTCAGTCCTGCCACTTGCGGGATGGTCGGTCGCGCCAGGACTCGCCGCGGCCACGTCAACGGACGGACTTCCAGGCGGCGACACAACCTTCACGACACCCGACGCCGCTACGAGCAACGTGGTCCTGAGTGCGGTCGAATCGGCGCTGCAGGGTCAAACCGTTCGTCTCGGTCAACTTCTCGCCCCCGCGGGCATCTCGACGATCGTTGTCATGAACTCGTCGGCTCCCGAACTCTCGGGTGTGCAGGCCGTGCCCCTGCATACGGTGCCGAAGGTACTGATGACCGCACTCGGGCATCAAAGTGACCTCTCACTCGTGCTACAGACCAAATCAGTCGAAGTCTTCTCGAACTCACTTTTTCGCGGGACCGTTTCGATGATGGTGCCTCTTGCGAAGTCGCCTACTCCGGTATTTTCGAGCAGTGCCAACACCGGCCCGTTGGCGACCAACGCCACCGTCACGGCCGGCTTTGCGCCCGCGAGCGCGTTCTCCTTGGATGTCAATGGTGTTACCGTGCCTCGCGCCGACACTCCGTCCTGGACGCCGAGCTTTCAATTGGGCACGTACGCTTCCGCGCCGACCGGGACGCTCGTGCTGCACCGACTGCCGTTGAACGGCCTTCTGGCGCTCGTCACACTCTTGCTCTGGCTGCTTATGTGGCTGGGCTTTGGGTGGGTGCACCGACTTGAGTGGCTCTTCACCGGTCGGCGACACCCGACCCACGCCCGTCACGGAGCCGACCATGAGTAGCCTTCGCCGCGTTCCGCTGTTCCTAGTGCTCGCCCTCGTTCTGATTGTGACCGGCCTGTTCGCTTCGATGGCCAAGAGCACCAATCCAGCCCGGCTGCCCGGCGGCCTTGCTCTCACGAGCAATGCAGAGTCCACCGCGCTGTACTGCACGGGGCTCACCAGTGCCAAGGACGGGGCGTCGGGTCACGTCACCTTCGTCAACACGACCGAAGACGCGCACCTCGTCATTATCAACGCCGTCTCCGACACCGGTAGTAGTTACGCACGACAGACTTTGCTCGGAGCGCATCAGTCCATTTCGATCGACCCGAGCGCGCGACTACGGGGGAACTCGTTCGGAGTGGGAGCTCAGATCAGCGGGGGTGGCGTCGTTGGCATCGAGGTCACCAAGAACAACACGGGCGAGGCGCCGTGCATTGCGACGGGTGTCGCCAACTGGTACGGCTCAGGTTTTAATACGACGGTCGGCTCGAGTGCGGAGTTAAGTGTCTATAACCCGACGGCGACACCGGCGGTATTCAACGTCGTGGCCTACTCGGCCGCTGGACTCGCGACGCCGGCGAAGTTCCAAGGATTCTCCGTTGGCGCACACGGCCAAGTGGAACTCAACCTAGGCACACAGATCGTGAACACGACGAATGTCGGCGTCCATGTGCACGTGCTGCGTGGGGCGTTGGTCATTGTGGGAGTGCAGCAGTCCGGATCGACGGTGTCGCTCAACTCGGGGAGTGGTTCGCCGGCAACGTCCGCACTCTTTCCCCAGGTCACCACCGCACAGGGTGCGACGGCGCAGATCCGTTTGTCGAATCCCGGTCCCCGCCCAGCCCAGGTCACGCTGGGGGTCAAACTCACCACCTTTCACATTGCGAACCAGAGTGTGACCGTGCCCGCGTACGGCACCGCGCTCGCGATACTCACGCCCAATCCCGCCATCCCCGCCGCGGGCTACGCCACGGTTCAGCTGCATTCGAGTGAACCGGTGATCGCGTCGTTGGCAACGGGCAGCGGTAGTGCCATAGCCCTCAGTGCGCCCGAGCAACCCGAGTCCGAGTTCCTCGTGGGGGACTTCACGGGACTGGGCTTTGATGCCGCCGCACTGACCAATACGTCGTCGCGCACGATCACGGTGTCCTATATGACGTTGGGTGTGGGCTCCACGCAGGACGGCGCGGTTGGTTCCCAAGTCAACAAAATTGGTTCAGCCCGGCTGAGCGGTAACACCACCAGCGAATTGCGCACCGACTTTCCACTGCTGTCGCCACTTCGACACGTGCTGTTTGTGGTGAGCGCGTCACGACCATCGTTGCTGGTGACACTTACGAGTCCCACCTCACCGGCGGGGACGACACTGTTGGCGCCGTTAGACGGCCGGTAGGGTCGGCGGCTGCCAGCCTGGTGCGGGCACCACGGGTGTGACCGGCGGCACCTTCTTCGCGGAAGCTGCCCCTACGCCCGACAACGAGCTCACGGTCTTCGTGCCCTCGGGGTGCACCTGCTCGCCGTGTGCCTCGTCAATGAGACGCGCGGCGGTCTCGCCGTCGATGGTCTCTCGTTCGAGCAACGCGCGCGCGAGCGCTTCGAGCCCTCGACGGTGCAATGTCAGCACCTCAATGGCGCGTGACTCCTGTTCGCGAAGGATGCGCTCGACCTCGTCGTCGATGACCTGAGAGGTGTGATCGGAGTAGTCGCGGGTGTGCATGAGGTCTTCGCCCAGGAACACCTGGTTATTCGATCCCCAGGCCATTGGCCCAATCTCCTTGGACATGCCCCACTCTCGGACCATGCGGATGGCCAGTTCGGTGTTGCGCTGAAGGTCGTCAGCGGCGCCCGTCGAGAGGTCGCCGTAGACGAGGAGCTCGGCGACGCGCCCACCCATGCGCATGCACAAGGAGTCTTCGAGGTACTGGCGCGCCACGATGTGACGGTCCTCTTCGGGAAGAGTCATCGTCACACCGAGCGCCATACCGCGCGGGATGATCGTGATCTTGTGCAGCGGGTCCGTCTTGTCGAGGACGTAGGCGAGCAACGCGTGTCCGCTTTCGTGGAACGCGACGCGCTCGCGCTCATCGTCCATCAGGACCATCGTGTCGCGCAGCTGACCCATCATGACGCGGTCTCTCGCTGACTCGAAGTCCTCCATACCAATCGTCGACGAGTGTCGACGCACGGCGTGCAGGGCGGACTCATTGACGAGGTTGGCTAAGTCGGCGCCACTCATCCCGGGCGTGCCTCGTGCGACCATCTCGAGGCTGACCGAGGGGTCCAGGGGTTTATTCTTCGCGTGGACCACGAGGATCGGCAAACGTTCGTCGAGGTCGGGCAGCGGCACCACGATCTGGCGGTCGAAGCGGCCCGGACGCAGGAGCGCCGGGTCGAGCACATCGGGGCGGTTCGTCGCGGCTATGACGACCACACCTTCAGAAGGGTCGAAGCCGTCCATCTCATTGAGCATCTGGTTGAGGGTCTGCTCGCGCTCGTCGTGTCCGCCACCGACGCCCGCGCCGCGCTTGCGGCCAATCGAGTCGATCTCGTCGATGAAGACAATTGCTGGCGCCTGCTTGCGAGCAGTGGAAAAGAGGTCGCGGACGCGACTGGCGCCGACGCCGACGAACATCTCCATGAAGTCAGATCCCGAGACGGAGAAGAAGGGCACGCCGGCTTCACCGGCCACCGCGCGCGCCAACATGGTTTTGCCGGTGCCGGGAGGTCCGACGAGCAAGATGCCCTTGGGAATAAGTGCCCCGATCTCTTTGTAGCGACCCGGCGTCTTAAGAAACTCAACGACCTCGCTGATCTCCTGCTTGACGCCGAAGTAACCGGCGACGTCGGCGAAGGTGGTCTTCGGACGATCTTGATTGAACTGCTTCGCCTTCGAGCGACCGACGGACAACATGCCCTGCATCTGTCCCTTCGCTTGACGACTGATGAAGACCATCAAGCCAACGAAGAGACCAATCCAGATGATGTAGGGAAGAAGCGCGGCGAGGAGGTTGCCCGGATTCTCGAAGGTGACATTGTTCTTACCCGTCTCGAGCGTGTCGATTTCCTTCGGCAGCACCGGATTCGGTCCGTTAGCGGTGTAACTGGTCCCGTCCTTCAACTTTCCGGTGATGACGCCGGTCGAACTATTGATGCTCGAGGAGAAGACGAGGTTCTTGTTCGCGTCATGGACCAACGCGGAGTACGAAAGCGTCTTTACGTTCTTGTGCGAGAACAGGGAGGGAATGATGAGGATGCCGATTAAGAAACACAGCAGTCCGACCATCCACACCCGACGCCGAGCGTCCGGCTCCATTGGCTTGTCGCCACCGGGCAGGTACTTCTTGTAGCCATTTGGCTGTTCAGGTGCGTCACTCACTTGACCAGACTAGAGGTGAACAGCGACACATCGTCTTGCACCTGTGGAAAACTCAACGCCGGTTAGGGTAATTGTTTGTGGGTTCAAAGATCGACGCCGATTCAGTCGAGCGGCCACGAGCATTGGCGATTGTGCTCGCCGGCTTCCTTGGATTCCTCGCCGGACAACTCATTGGAGCGGGACTCGAGACGCTTGGCGTCACGATTACGAACTATCCCGGAGGAGTCGCCGCCCTCTCGAATGCCGCGTCACCACCCTGGTGGTCGAACGCGCTGGGACTCCTTGGACTGTGGATCGGCTTTGGCGCAGCCATCTATTACGCCTACTTTTACGGAAATCTTACGTCGCTGCCCCAACAGTGGCGGCCCCGTCCGAGCGACGTTGCCTACGTCGCACTCGGCATTATCTGCCAACTGCTCGTCGACGTCGCCTACGCCCCCTTCGACGTCAAGCATCTGAATCGGCCGGTTACGCATCTTTTTGGCGCGGCGCACGGGGCGACATTCGTGCTGTTGATTGTTATGACGATGGTCGTGGCGCCAATAATGGAGGAGTGGCTTTTTCGCGGTGTTCTCTTTCGTGCGATGAGCGAGGACGCAACACGAGGGGGTTCGCGAAGGGCGGTCACTCTCGCCGTCCTCGCCAGCGCCGCTCTCTTCGCCGCGGCGCACGGTGAGCCGGTGCAGTTCCTCGGACTGTTCTTTCTTGGCATCGTGCTCGCGCTTCTGTTGTGGCGCACCAAGCGGATTATCCCGAGTGTCATCACGCACATGTCATTTAATGGTGTTGCGATCGCGGCACTCGTGAGTCAAAGGTCGGGCCACTGATTCGCGATTGGCTGAAAAAGCACAACACCGCCGCAGGTCGTCTCGACCTCGCGGTCATTCTCGCCGTCATCTTCGTCACCGTGTGGCAACTGCATCCGAATTTGCTCTTCAGCCAAAGTCTCGTCACGGGCGGCGACACGGGTTCGCACATCGCGTTGCCGGCGTATCTGCGTTCCACGGGCAACCTCTTCAACTTGACGCCGTGGTATCCCGGATGGTTCGCGGGCATGCCGGCCTACACCTATTACTTCGTGCTGCCCGACATCCTCGCCACGCTGGGAAGTTACGTCATCACGTTTGCGGTGGCGATGAAGCTCGCCACCATTCTTGGTTCGGTGCTGATGCCGATCACGGCGTACATGATGGGACGACTGTTCAAAGCGCCGCGTCCAATTCCGGCGGCGCTTTCGATAGCGACGTTGCCCTTCCTCTTCGATGCGTCCTTCACGATCGATGGCGGGAACCTCTTCTCGACAATGGCGGGGGAGTACGCCTTCTCGCTCTCACTCGCGCTCGGGCTCTTAACGATCGGACTATTCGCTCGCGGCGTTCGCACCGGACGGGGCTACTGGCTGGCCGCGGTGAGTCTCAGTTTGACGTTGGCCTCGCACATCTTGCCGTGGTTCTTCACCATCGAAGCGGTCGTGGTGATCGTCATCTTCGAACTGCTGCACCGTCGTGGCATTGGTGACCCGCGCGACGAGCAGGTACGGGGCGACTACTCGCGACCACTGCGGTTCGCTCTCGGGGCCGGATTGCTGTCGGGCGGGCTCTCGGCGTGGTGGCTGCTCTCCTTCGTCACCACCCAGAAGTACACGAACTCCATGGGGTATACGAACGACCCGGTCGCCACGCTGCACGACATCTTCGAGCAACTCGGTTGGTTCAACGCGACCGGGGGAGCGGGCGGTGACCGTTGGGTGATTGTGCTCGCCGGTCTTGCGTTGATTGTCGCCTTCTCGGTCCGCGACCGCCTCGGCATGATCCTTACGACGCTGGTGGCGCTCTCGATCGTGGCCTACGTCTACGATCCCCAAAACGTAATTTGGAACGAGCGATTGGTGCCGTTCTGGTTCATCACGATCCACCTCGCGGCCGGATGGCTCCTCGGCTACCTGTTGGCTCGCTGGGTTGCGCGACAGCGTTCGCGTAACGGGGGTTGGGAAGTACGGCTCGGCGATCGACGATTCAGCTTCACACAGGAGTCGGTCGGCGCGGATTGGCCTGCCAGTTTTGAACAGGCGGGTCACGACCACGCGCACGGGCGTGACCATGAGCACGAACACGTCGAGGTCTTTGACGCCAGTGAGCCGGTTGTCGCGCCCGAGCTCGCTGACGACATGGCGGCGCTCGACGAAGAGGACGGACCGACGCGCACGGCGAAGCGAACGACTCGCGCGACCGTTGCCGTGCTCGTCCTCGGACTTTTGACGGTGGTGCCCGGAGTGATACCGCACGTCGCTTCGGCGATCGGCCTCAACACGACCGGCAATCAGGTGACGAGCTGGGCGCAGTTCAACTACTCCGGCTATCAGGCGCAGCCCAGCTGGCCCGAGTACCAGGACATCATGGCGACCATGAACAAGGTCTCGAAAAAGTACGGATGCGGCCGCGCGATGTGGGAGTACAACGCTGACCAGGACCGCTTCGGAACACCTGAGGCGTTGATGCTCATGCCGTACTGGACGAACAACTGTGTCGATTCAATGGAGGGCCTCCTCTTCGAGAGTTCCGCCACCACGCCGTACCACTTCCTTGATCAGGCCGAACTGAGCCAGTCGCCGAGTAATCCAATGGTCGGTCTGCCCTACGGACCCCTCGACGTCACGCTCGGGGTGCAACACCTCCAGATGCTCGGTGTGAAGTACTACCTGGCGTTCTCCCCGGCGGTTGTCGCCCAGGCGAACTTGGATCCCCAGCTCACGTACATCGCGTCGACGAAGAAGTGGCCGGCGCCGGGGGACACGTGGCG
This sequence comes from Acidimicrobiaceae bacterium, assembly GCA_003152215.1. Taxonomy (GTDB): domain Bacteria; phylum Actinomycetota; class Acidimicrobiia; order Acidimicrobiales; family RAAP-2; genus RAAP-2. The sequence goes on from PLZP01000041.1 coordinate 45,394, forward strand.
GATCTATCTCATCAAGCACAGTCCCATGGTGGTGGGTCTGAAGGCACTGCCCAACATCGTTGCCAATACCGCGAGCCGGGTTGGTTGGCTCGACGCGAACACGACCTGGTGGCTCAACACGAAGCTCTGGGGGACGGTCGCCGCAACGACCGGCCCGTCGAACTGGCCGAGCGCGCTGTCGGTCAACACGATGGACGACAGTGAAAAGCTGCCGGCGGTCAAAGTTACGAAGACGGTTGTCGGTCTCCAGTCGATCTCGTTTCACGTGAACAAGATCGGCGTGCCGGTACTCGTGAAGATCTCGTACTTCCCTCGATGGCACGCGACCGGGGCCACCGGACCGTATCGAGTGAGTCCCAACTTGATGGTCGTCGTGCCAACCTCGAACAACGTCTCCATGGTCTACGGCAGTACGCCCATGCTCACGTTCGGTAATCTCATCAGCGACGCGACCACCGTGGTGGGTTTGATTGTGTTCGCACTGTACCTGCGACGACGTCGATTCGCCCGTCGTTAGTTGGACCCTCGATGATCGCCCGCAGAGTACGGTTGCTAGGGGCCACACGCCACCAGAATGCGACAGCCTCGTCCGGACGTCGCCCTAATCGAAGGGATGCAGTGCAATGGCGCTTGACAGTTTCCTCTTAGCGTTGCTCGAAGATCCGGTCGACCACGGCGAGTTGCTCTACGTACCGAGTGAGAACGTGCTCTATAACCCACGGCTTCGCAAGGTCTACGAAGTTCGCGACTCGATTGCGGTGATGCTGCCCGACGAGAGCAAGTCGGTCACTGACGCCGAACACGACGCGTGGACGAATGACCCGAGCGTGATACGAACGGGAAAGTAGCCGCGTCGCGTCAGCGCTTCTCGAAGCGCACGTCGACGAGTTCGTCAGTCAACCGAAAACCGAGGACCTGATAGATCGCGTTGCTCGTGGGATTGGACGCGTCTGTGAACAGCATCACGCGCGCGCCTTGGTCGACGAGGTGTTGCGTGACCATCGCCGTGATCGCACTCGCGTAGCCGTGGCGTCGAAAGTCCGGAGGGGTGTAGACCGGACCGACGCGACCCACCTGCGTTGCGCCGGCTTGCACCACGGGTGCGTGGCCCGCGAAAGAGACCATCTCGCCGTGGTGTTCCCAGCAGAAGAGCGAACCCTCCTTGACGGCCTTGACGACGCCTTCTCGGGCGTCGGCGAGCGAAAGTGGTGTCAGTTCGACTTCGTCGACAAACTGCGTGAACATTCTGGCGAGCGACTCAACTTCGTGATGGTGCGCCGGTCGGCCGTGACCTTCGACATTCGGCGTCGTCAGCCTGTCCAATTCGTACATGAGGTCGTGTCGCCCCACGCGCGCTGCTCGTTGTGATCCCGGACTACCCGAAGCGCGATAGCCCTCCAAAACGGAATCCACGACTTCACGTGACCCCGAGAGTCCCGGCAAGTCATCATCGAGTCGGCCCACTGCTTCGCCGAGCGATCTGGCAGCGTCGTGCGACATCGGTGCGAGCACCATGGCGAAGGGACTCGTGCGCATGGCCATGGCGACGACCACGTCATCATCGGTGACCACCCACCATCGATACTCGTCGTAATGCCTTAGACTGGAGTTCACCGATACGGCGACACTTGCGATTACATTCGTCCGCAATGGATCGGCGGATCGGCGTTCCGCGGTCACCTCGAGGAACGCAGCGATTGAATCGATTAACTGCACGTTCATCGAATTATTCTGTCACTCCCAATGCGGCGACACCGCGCAACTTTCGTTGCGCCATGGCCTGAGTCTCGAGGCGCAAGCCCCAGTCGAGCGTGAAGGAGTTCGACCGCGGGACGCTCATTCCTTCACGTGTCGTGCAATACTGCGACAGTCCTGCGTCGCCATGGATTGGAGGGACGCAATGAGCGTTTGCCCACAATGCGGAGCCACGGCATCAGGGGCGTTCTGCACGAACTGCGGCGCGCACATCGCCGGCGCAGTTCCATTGAGTCCTGACGCAACGTCGTCGGACAACGAAGTGGCGCCCACACCTGGGTCTTTCCTATCGAACGTGGGCGGCGAGAGCGTCGCGCAGCCGCCCGCACGACCGAAGCCCGCCGCAGCGCCGGCCTTAGCTCCGGGACCGCTACGAACGACGATGGTTTGGGAAACGCGATTCATGATGTTGGCATTCCTGGCACCCGGCGTCGTGAGTGCCGTGATTGTGCTCTCGCAACACGTGGCCGGCGTGCAGAACTTCACGAATTTGCCGACACTCGTGCACCATCAACCAGTGACGAACCTGATTTTGCTCATCCTGGCGTACTTGCCCGTTGCCTCCACCGTGCCCTTGGCGCTCTTGTTGCTTTCGCGGACCGGCCAAGGTCCCAAGGTCCTCGGTATGGGTATTCCCAGTTTCACGCAGGACGTCATTCCCGGCCTCGGTATTGGCGCGCTGGCCCTCCTCTGCGAATTCATCCTCCTCATTCCCTTCGCTCATCTCCTCACCGAACACCCGGGGTTGGTCACGAGGATTAGCGAAGGATCCGTGCCGAAGTACTACATCATTTACGGTCTCATCCTGTCAGCGACCACGGCACTCGCTGAGGAAGTGATGGTCAACGGCTATCTCTTGACGAGACTCCATCAGCTGGGTTGGTCGGACAAGAAGTCCTTGGCGTTGAGCCTGACGCTTCGAACGAGTTATCACATTTACTACGGCTTTGGCTTTCTACTCACGGTGCCCTTTGGGTACTTCAACACCCGGTCGTTTCAGAAGCACCACAAGTTGAATCGTCCGATCGTGGCCCACTTTCTCTTCGACGCAATACTTATAACTATCTCAATACTGCGTGGTTGAACCTCGGTCGAACCTTCCGACCGTGCGGTGTGCTGGAATAAATGATTGGCCGACCAAGGGAGTGAATATGAGTCGATGCGCGAAATGTGGCGCAGAGGTGGAGGTGGGTCAGAGGTTCTGTGGCACCTGTGGTGCGGCGACGTCGCCGATGGACGCAATGCCGGGCATGCTGCCGTACTTTCCTCCGGAGAACACCATTCTGGGCGACTCGCAATCGTTGGCCGGCTTTTGGCGACGGGTCGCCAGCTTCCTCATCGACACCTTGATACTTATCGTCATCATTCAACTGCCGTTCAACGCCTTTCACAACTATCGACTTTCGGGTATCGCGGTGACGATCGCGAGCTTCTTCTACTGGTCCCTCATGCTTACCTACGCCAACGGACAGACGCTCGGCATGCGAGCGACGCAGGTGCGCACGGTGAACGCAACCGATCGCGGTCCCGTATTGATGGCGCAGGCTGGAGCTCGAACTGGACTGTTCTGCGTGCTGATGCTGCTCACAAACTTCGTGCACGTCATCATCTACAAGAATCCGACACTCGCGGAGAAGGCGAGCGAGAACCACCAGCTGAGTGTCCTGTTCTTCTATAGCCTGCCAAGGATCATCGACCTGGCGTGGCCGATCTGGGACAAGAAGAAACAGACTCTCCACGACAAGTTCGGTCGCACCATCGTGATTAAACAGACGAAGGTTCTGATTTAACGCCCGTACGTTGTTCATTCGTGTTTCAGTTCGGTAGCAAGGTGAGTTAGTGGTGCGAAAGTCGTTCCCGCATCTGCCGTGTGATTGAGGGGAGATAATCCCTTGATGGATAAGGAGGGTTGACGATCGGCGCATCCGTCCGTCTGGCAACCGTGCTCCGGCCGCAAGCAACGATTAGATTCGCGCAGCCGAGTGATCCGGTCAAGCGAGGACTCCGCGGAGCCAGCCGAGGATCGTTGCGAGGGCCTCAGGGTCAAGATGTGTGCCGTCCTCGTTGTAGCCGTTGCCCGGTGTCGTCATCACCTCGGCAGTGGAGCGCATCTCCTCCTTGAAAACGTGGTTGGCGTTCGTCGGATAGGCGAAAGTGATGTTGTCCTTCCCGGCGGCGGCGCTTTCAAGCGGCGTGCCGTCGAGAGTGGCGTCGACCTGGAGGTCCTTTCGACCGATGAGTATGAGTGTGGGGATTTCCACCTCGGGAAGCAAGTCGGCGGCGTCCTCGGACCATAGTTCGCGGGCCAGCGGGAGGTTGCCCGGTGACTCGAAACTGGCGAGCACCATCTTCACGCTGTCGGGAAGTCGCGGATTCGGGTTCATGGGCTCTCCGGCCTCATAGCGTGCGGCCGCGGCCTTCACCTCGGACATGAGCTCGGCGCCGTCGGGGACCTGCGCCGCCTGCAGTGCGAGTTGGGACAGCAGGACCTCGCCGACGGGCCGTCCGGGAGGCGCGCAGAGCACGATGCCGGCGAAAGGCACGTCCTGCTGGTTGGTGGCGTAATGGAGCACGTGGAGCGTGCCCTCGCTGTTGCCGAGCCCGACGATGAGCATTGCGTCGATGCCGTCGTGACTGGCTAGGACGGCGACGGCCGCCACGAGCTCATCGAGGTGTGATCGCATGCTCCACTTGCCGAAGAGGATGCGGGCACTTTCGGCCACCTCGGGGCCGGAGGCCCGCTTGTCGTAGCGCAGCGACGCGATGTCGGCGTTCGCAAACGCCTCGGCGAAGAGTCGGCCACTGCCGTTGGCACCGGGAAGGAGGGGTGAGCACCAGTCTCGGTCGGTGGGCCCACTGCCAGCGACCAAGACGACGGCCGGGAATGGACCCTTACCGACAGGGAGCGTCAGCGTTCCACGCATGATGATGTCATCCAGCGACCAGGTGACTTCGACAGAATGTGTCACGCAACTCACCATAGGTTGAAGTGTGTTCAATCAAGAGTAAGTATTGAGATGTCACGCTTCTGCGCAATGGCGCCTGACTTCGCACCATCCATCTCACTTTGCCGCCGAACTCATTCGTGTACTCGTGAAGCTCGGCACATGACACAAGGCGACTTCGTCGATACGGTGATGACCAAGATTACGTTGGCGCCGACTACCTAGAGGCACCAGCACTAACAGTCCGTCAGTCGAACTCCTTGTAGCCGTATTGGGTGCCGTCGTCGACCGGCCGAGGGTTCTCCTCTGGATCCACATGGAAGCGACTAAATCGAAAGTGCGCCATTGATCCCCATCTCGCGGTTCGTTTGTAGGCATCGTCACTTCGTCGGTTCACGAGTTTGCCAATGACAGGTACGACGATGACGAAGAGGAGGACGTACACGAAAACCATCAACGCCCCCTTTTTCATGACTCAGGCGAACCCTACCTGCGCCGATGAATGCGCACGGTTCGCGGAAACAGCACTCGCCGCGTGAGCAAAAGTCTCATGGGGAGCGCAACGCCGATCATCCGCGTGCGTGTGGGCATTGGAGCCGCGTGAATCAGGACTTTTGGCCCTGCCACTGCATTCTCGAGCGGCTCTAGGTTCGAAGAAGGACCTGGACTGCCCGTCGCCGAGCAACGTCTGGATCCACGAGTGACACAGCGTCGCTCGAAGAACTAGGAAAGAGGATCTCCATGAAGGCTCTCGTATACAAAGGACCAGGACAAAAGAGCTGGGAAGAGGTTCCCGACCCAAAGATCCTCCATTCCACCGACGTAATCGTGAAGATGGTCGCGACGACTATCTGCGGTACTGACTTGCACATCTTGAAGGGTGACGTACCCGAAGTCGAGGTCGGTCGAATTCTTGGTCACGAAGGTATCGGCGTCATTACTGAGATCGGCGCCGGCGTAACCCAATTGGCCGTCGGCGACAAGGTCATCCTGTCGTGCGTGAGCTCGTGCGGTCGATGTTCGAACTGCCGCAAGGGTCTCTTCAGCCACTGTCTCGACCCTGAAGGCATTGCGGGTATTGGTTGGATCTTCGGCTACATGATCGACGGCACGCAGGCCGAACAGGTTCGTGTTCCCTTCGCCGAGAACTCGGTCTACAAGATTCCCACCGAGATGACCGACGCGGAGGGCATCCTCTTGTCAGACATCCTCCCGACCGGCTTCGAAATCGGCGTGCAGTACGGCAACGTGCAGCCCGGTGACGTCGTCGCGGTCATCGGTTCAGGTCCCGTGGGCCTCTCGGCCGTCATGACCTCGCGTCTCTACGGTCCGTCAAAGGTCATCGCCATTGACCTCGACAGCGCCCGTCTGAAGCGCGCCAACGAGTTCGGCGCAACCGACACGGTCAACTCCGGTGAGGCTGACTGGAAAGAGCAAGTGCTCGCCCTGACCGATGGCGCTGGCGTCGACGTGGCGATTGAGGCCGTGGGCATACCGAGCACGTTCACGATGGCAACGGAGATTGTTCGCCCCGGCGGCCACGTCGCCAACATTGGCGTGCACGGCAAGGCAGTGGACCTCAAGTTGAACGAACTGTGGATCAAGAACATCGACATCTCGATGGGTCTCGTCAACACCAACACGCTGGGCATGTTGCTCAAGCTCGTTGCGGAGCACAAGTTGCCGGCCGACAAATTCGTCACCCACGAATTCCACTTCGATCAGATGATCGAGGCGTACGACACCTTCGGTGACGCCGCCAAGTACGACGCCCTCAAGGTATTGATTCACTAGTAGTTCGTCACTTCGCGTGACGAGACGAGCGTTAGAACACCTGGACGATCAGTCCAGGCGTTCGACGATCATGGCCATCCCTTGGCCGCCGCCGACACACATTGACTCCAGACCGAAACGGGCACCGGCGTCCTCGAGTGAATTGATCAGCGTGGTCATGATGCGAGCACCGGTCATGCCAAAGGGGTGTCCGAGGGCAATCGCTCCGCCGCGGATGTTGAGCTTGTCGAGGGTGATGCCGAGGTGCTCGGCACTCGGGATCACCTGCGCCGCGAACGCCTCGTTGATCTCAACGAGGTCGATGTCATCGATGGTCATGCCCGCGCGCTTCAGGGCCTGGCGACAGGCGTCGATCGGACCGAGTCCCATGATCTCGGGATTGAGACCGCTGACGCCACTCGCCACGATGCGAGCCAGCGGCTTGATGCCAAGTTCCTTCGCCTTCGTGTCGCTCATGACGACGACCGCGGCCGCACCGTCATTCAAGGGGCAGGCGTTGCCGGCAGTGATCGTGCCGCCCTCGCGAAAGACGGGTTGGAGCGTCGAGAGACGCTCGAGCGTCGTTCCCGCGCGCGGTCCGTCGTCCTTGGAGATGACCGTGCCGTCGGGCAGCGTGACTGGAATGATCTCGCGTTCGAAGAAGCCGTTCTCCTGATGGGCGACCGCGAGTTCCTGGCTACGGACCGCGAACTCGTCCATCTCGAGTCGCGACACCTTCTCGTACTCGGCGACATTCTCCGCCGTCTGACCCATGGCGATGTAGATGTCGGCCAGGCCCTGGGCCGGTGTCCACGGTTCGGTCACTTTCTCCGTGCGGCTCAACGTGCGCGCCATGGCCTCGGCGAAGAGGGGATTGACGGCCTTGGCACTGTCGGACGCCCCGTGGGTGAAGCGCGAGACCGTCTCGACACCGGCGGCGATGAAGACGTCGCCCTCGCCGCAGCGAATGGCGTGCGCCGCCATGCGGATGGTCTGGAGCGAAGAGGAGCAGTAACGATTGACCGTCACGCCGGGCACGTTGTCGAGGCCGGCCAGGAGGGCGGCGACGCGCGCGACGTTAAAGCCCGACTCACCGGCGGGCTGGCCGCAGCCCACGATGAGGTCCTCCACGCTCTGGGGATCGAGTTCGGGCACCTTGGCCAGTACCTCGCGCACCACCAGGGCGGTGAGGTCGTCGGCGCGCATGTCGACGAGCGATCCCTTGAAGGCGCGGCCGATCGGCGTGCGACCGGTGGCGACGATGACGGCTTCGGGCATGGCGTCCTCCTTGGGCGGGTAACCATGGCGAGCATAGTGACCGACCCGGTCCGCCCGATTCCTACGCGAGGGTGAGGGGACCCTCGTCGTCAAAGCCCTGGCGGATGCCCTGACCGGCGCGCCGGCTCAGTTGCTCGGGTTCAAAGAGCATCCAGTAGGCGTTGCGCGCGTGCTTGCGCGAACGATTCTCGAACACCGACGCCAGTACCGCGGCATCGTCGGACTCGTCCTCGTGCACGAAGACCTCGAGGATGGGCGTTGAGGTCATGAGCTGGGCCTGCATTATTCCCAGGGCCGCCTCGTGGGCGCACTGCTTGTCGATCGGCGCCTTGCCCGGCATGCCCAGGGCCACCACGATCGAGCAACCGTCCTTTTCGATCAGGTTCTTGGCGGCTACGGCCAGGTCTTTAAAGCCCGGCACGGTCGTGGATACGACCTCGAAGGTCTCGTTGTACCCGGGACAGTCGGCTAGTTCCGCCCGCGCGGCCGCGCCCATGTCGAAACGCGCGAACATGGTGTCGACCACTCCGATCTTGATTTTTTCCACCCCTCGGACCACGCAACTCCTCTTCGACGTTGCCCTCAGTCTAGAGACGGTGCGATCTTGCTTAGCGCGGGCTGAGTCCCTCGACTGCTTCCTGCAGGTCGATGCCGAAGGGGATTATCGCGATCGAGGGGATCTGCACGCCGGCTTCGACGTAGGCCATCACGTGTTCTCGGCACTGGTCGTAAGAGCCGTGGATGATGAGTTCGTCCACGAGCGAATCAGGGATGACCTCGTTGGCCAGTTTGCGATTGCCCTCGGCCCAAGCGTCCCACATCGGCTGGAATTGCTCGCCGCGTCCGAGCCAGCGGTGGAACTCGGCGTAGACCGGAACGGTGAGGTAGGACGTGATCATACGCCGCCCGATCGCCCGTGCGGTTTCGGCGTCCTCGGTCGGGATGACGAAGAGGCGCGCTGCGATTATCTTTCCCTCGCCGACTTCGCTGCGACATTGGGCCACGTCAGTCGCCGCGAGCCAGTTGAGGATCGCTCCGTCGGCCTCGCGACCGGCGAGTCGCAGCATGCCCGGGCGCAGCGCGCCGAGCAGGATCGGCGGACGGTTAATGACCGGCCGCGAGAGTTTGAAGCCGTGGACCTCGAAGGTCTCGAATACCTCGTCGATCTTCTCGCCGTCGAGGGCACGCTTGACGAAGTTGAGGACGTCGCGGGTGCGCGCGTAGGGCTTGTCGTAGGAGATGCCGTTCCAACGCTGCACCACCGGTTCGCTCGACGCGCCCAGTCCCATGGTGAAACGTCCGTCGGCCACTTCGGCCAGCGCCGCGATGCTCATGGCCAGCAGCCCCGGTCCGCGCGTGAAGACCGGCGTCACGGCGACGCCGAGGTTTAGGCGCGACTCCCAGATCGCCGCCAGCGTCAGGGGCGTGAAGCCGTCGGCGCCGTCCACCTCGGCCGACCAGACGTCGGTGTAGCCGAGGTCGGCCAGTCGGTGGAACCACTCCTTGTGCGCCCCCAAGGTGACGCCGTCAAAGGGGATCGTGATGCCGTAGCGCGAAGTCACGAAGTAAGTGTCTCAGAGATTGGCGTCGACCGAAGCCACCTGTTCATCGGCGTCATGACGAACAGTTACTTGAGGTAGTCGTTGCCCCGGGCTTTGGGGACCTTGTAGTCGCGCCGTTCGAGGTCGTGGACCCAGCGATCGACCAGCGTCTCGAGCACGGCCGCGCGGGCGTAGCGCTTGTCCTCGGCGGCGATGAGGTCCCAGTGCGCGTGGGCCTGGTCGGTGGTGGTGATCATGTACTCGAGCGCCTTTAGGTACTGCGGACGCTTCTCGCGGTTTCGCCAGTCGTCGGGCGTGAGCTTCCAACTCTTGAGCGGATCGCTTTCACGGTCCGTGAAGCGGCGCAGTTGTTCCTTGTCCGAGATCTGCAGCCAGAACTTAACGACGGTGACGCCGCCGTCGGAGATGGCGCGCTCGAACTCCACGATCTCTTCGGCCGATCGCTTGGCCGTCGCCGTGTCGATCAGGCCCTCCACCCGCTCGACTAAGAGTCGCCCGTACCACGAGCGGTCGTAGACCGTCATCGACCCCCGGCCCGGTATGGTCTCCTGGAATCGCCAGAGAAAGTGATGGCGCAGATCCTCTTCGGTCGGTGGGCCGATGGGCACGACGCGCACGTGACGCGGGTCCAGTCCGCCGGTCAGGTTGCGGATGGCCCCGCCCTTGCCAGCCGCGTCGAAGCCCTCGAAGAGCACCACCAATCCCGGTCCGATTTTGTTTGAATCGACGAGTCCGGCCGTGAAGAGCCGCAAATGCACCAGTCGGCGCTGGGCCGCCAGGATGCGACGCTCGGACTCCTCGCGCGAGATCGACGGGGAGAGATCGAAGGCGTCGAGGCGACTGGTCATGGTGAGGTCTCGGCCGGTTCGTGCGCGGGGGCGGCCACGTCGACCAGCAGCGCGGGAACGGGGATCTCTTCATCGTCGAGCATCCACGGGTGCGTGGTGGGCCGTTCGCCACCGCGGCGCCGTCGCCGGCTCAGACGTTCGTCGAGCCACGTGCCCGCCAGAAAGAGGGCGGCCAACAGCCCCGCGATCACCGCGTACTTTTCGTGCGGCGGCAGGAAGTTGTAGGTGACGATCGACGTGCCGGCGGGCAACGAGACCGCTTGGTAGACGCCGTCGGACACCGTGATGGGGACCGACTTTCCGTTGACGTAGGCCGTCCAACCGGCCATGTCGAGTTCGGTGCGAATGAGGGTGGTGCCGGCGCCCGAACAGACGACCTTGGCAACGTTGACCCCGCTGCTGCCCAGTGCGCACGCGCTCGACGTGGTGGAGAAGAACGGACGGGGACTGGGCAGCTCGAAGATTTCGGCGAGGTTGTCCTTGTAGACCTGCTTCACGCCCAGCTTGGTCAGTTGGGGCAGTATCACAACCGAACTGGGCATCAACAGATACTTAACCGACGCGCCCTCGTAGGCCTTGAAGTGCTTGAGCAGTTGGCGCTCGAGTAACTCAATGCCGGTGAGGCCGTGGTGAATCGTGAACTGGTTGCCGGGGGTCAGTCCAGGGTAGAGCTGGGACTCGAGCAACTTGGTGAAGGCCTCGGGGAACGGCAGGTCGACGGCGCTCAGTTCGTTCAGCCCGTACTGCGAACCCCAGTTGGGGTAGAGCACCGCAAAGTCGAGGAAGCGGTACTGGCCTTCGTTGTGTTGCAGGTAGGAAATGGGGGTCTGGTCGACGGTGATCTTCTTGGGCGATTCGGCGGTGGGCACGAAGAACATCAGCAGCGATTCGCCCACCAGCACGAGCGCCACCAGGAAGGGCGCCACTTTGTACTTGGCGAAGCGACCGATGATGAGCAGGAACAGCACCGCCAAAAAGGGCAGTACGTCCAGACCTATGAGGATGATGCTGGCCGCGTGGCTCAGGGGAACGCCGCGGTTGAGCGCCCGCGCTTCGAGCGCGCTCCAGATCAGGATGAGCAGGGCCACCAGCGTGGTCGCGGTGAAGAGGCGCTGGGCCCGTTTGCTGGTGGCGAAGTCCATGATGCCGAAGGCCGCCAGCAGGATCAGGGAAATCTCGCAGCTGGGCATGATGTAACGGGCGAAGCCGGCGTTCTTGAGCAGCGGGATCACGTTCCATAAGAGGCGGACCTTGAAGGTGTTAAGCGCCCCGAGCACGCCGACGAAAGTCCACACGGCGAGGAAGATGCGCAGCGGCCGGTTGGACGCTCCGAAGAGTCCCAGGAAGGCGAGTGCGCAGACGCTGATGGTGAAGTAGCCGCCGATGCCGCCCCAGACGGTGCCCAAGTTGGGGTTGGAGAAAATTGTGCCGTAGACGTACGGGTCAAAGAACATCGCCAGCGCGTGCACCGGCAGACTCTCGATGGCCTGGCCGGCCGTGTCGTGGCTGCCGAGGTTGGCGACCTTGTAAAAGTCGTAGAACGGTATGAGGCCCGGCAACGAGAGCACCCCGCCGACGAGTCCGGCTAATCCGACCCGCTTCGCCGCGAGCAGGCGTACGTCACGCTCCAGCGAGAAAAAACGCACGACGGCCCAGGCAACGCAGAAAATGCCGTCGAGGTAGGCCACTTCGGGGAAACCGGCGTACAACGAGAGCGCGATGGCGAGCGCCGCCACATACCAGCCCTTGTTGGTGCGCGTGCGCGCCCCGTCGTAGATCATCTCGATGCCGAGCAACAACATGGGCAGGAAGGCAATGGGGTTGAGTACCGCGTTACCCAGCCACGCGAACGTGCCGTTGAGCGCGAAGAGCATTCCCGCGGCGGTGGCGAACACGACGGGGATCGAGAGACGGCGAGCGAGGAAGTAGGTCGAGACGCCGGCGATGACCTCGAGGCAGATGTGGAACCACAGCAGCCCGCTCGACAGGGCGAAGAGCAGGGTCAACGGGAAGAGCGACGCCGCCTGCATCTCGCCCGCGAGCGGTTGGCCGAGTCCCTCGAAGTAGTTCCACCAAGGTAGATGGCCGTGCAGCAGGTCGACGGCGGAACGGTGGCCGAGCGCCTGGGTGATGTAGCCCACGTTCGGGTCGATCATCGGTCGCCCGCAGGTCACGTGGCACAAGAAGTGCGAGATCCCCGCGGTCCAGGTAATGGGGTTGTCGATCTCCAAGCCCGAGAGGAAGATGAAATTACCGAGGAAGACCGCGAGAATTATGAGCAGGATGGGGACGAGGGAAGGAGGCAGGCGCCGATAGAAGGCCACGCCTCGCTCCCACGTAGAATTCACCTACCAAGGCTACAAGTTGGCGTGGTTTCGTTCGGTTCTTCGCGGCGACTCAACGAGGCAGGTAAAAGATCGTCTCGCCCAAGAGTTGCAGTGAGGCGGGGAAGAAGGGGTCGCGGAACGAACCAAAGATGTCCCAGCGCTGGATGAATCGGTTGCGGTCCTCCAGTGGATCGAGCTTGCCCCGGGAAGAGCCGACGTGGTGGTAGAGGCGCACGTCGGGTGTGTAGATGACGAAGTGGCCGTCGAGTTGACTGCGCAGACAGATATCGATGTCGTTCATGGTGACCCTTAACTCTTCGTCCATGCCGCCGATCGACTCCCAGAGCTCGCGCCGCACCATCTGCACTGCGCCGGTGACGGCCGCCACGTCACGCGTCGCGCTGACGAAATGGTCGACGTGCATATAGTTCGAATCGGTGCGCAGGTGCTGGGGGTAGGGCGCGATCACGATGCTCTCGTGTTCGAATCGCCCGTCTGAATCGAGCAGGCAGGCCCCCACGAAGCTGACGTCGGCCAGCGAGGCGAGGCTCACCATCCGTTCCAGCCAGTCCGGCGTGTCGAGCACGGTGTCGTTGTTGAGTGTGACAATGAAGTCGGCGCTCGATTGACGGACGCCGCGATTCACGATGCGCGCGTAGTTAAAGACGCCCGGGCAAGGAACGACCCGATACTTCGTCGTGGCGAAGAACTCGAGCGTGGCGGCGTCCTTGGAGTCGTTGTCGAGAATGATGATGTTGTAGTTCGTGTACGTCGTCTTTGATTCCACCGCCTGCAGACATCGACGCAACAGGTCGAGACGGTCACGCGTCGGAATGATGATGTCGATCGACGGTGCCGGTGACGGTGGTGCCAGTTTCCACGTCACCAGTCCTGCGAGCGCTCCGGGTGCCACCGTGGCGACAAGACCTCGTCGTTCGAGTGCGGCCCGCACCACTCGACAACTGTCATCGCTGATGTGCGAGGCAGAAAACCCGACGGCCGGTCGCCCGGCGCGCAGCAGTACCGCCACGTGATGGAAACGGGCATCGCGTTCGCGCAGTCGCAGGTAGAGGTCGTGTTCGAAGGCCCACCCGGCCTCGAGTGAGACGCCGCCCGCGTCGCGCAGCGCGGTCACGCGCACCAGTGCCGGACGACCCACGGTGTTGTAGCTCCACAACGTATGAGGAGCGACGGCCGGACTCTTGAAGATCGGCGCGTCCTGAGTGGGGCCGAACTCGTCGGCGAAGACCACGTCATCACCGTCGTTGGCCCGCGCCAGCAGGGCCGCTAGCGCGGAACGTTGATCGGCGTCGCTCACCGAACGATCAGTGAGGAACAGCCACGGGGCGTCGGTGCTGGCCACCAACTCGTTGAGTGACGTGATGACCGCCGTCGCCGAGTCATTGGATTCGTCGAGGACGACGACCTCGACGAGCGATGAGTAATCCTCGCTGGCGCCCACCGCGACTGGAGGCGACGCGGTCGGTGGCCGAAAATTATGCGGGAACACCGTGGGAGCGATGAGTGGCGCCACGATCCGCTTTTTGACGCGTGGGCTGCCGCGCACCAGGCGCACCAACTGCAGGAGGGGGCGTCCGAAAAAGCGCGCCACCTTGTAGCGCACGGTGTTGACGCCCAGCATCCGTCCCAGGACGCGCTGCCATTTCTTGCCCGACATGTCGCGAATGGCCTTATGAAAAACGAACCAACGGAGTCGCAGGTCGCGCTCGGAAAGCGGTACGGTCGCGTCGGTATCAAAACGCTGGAAGCTGGACACGTCGACGTCTTTCGTTTGGCGGTCGCGAACTGACCGTGATACGACCAACTTTACCGTGGACACTGGTTCTGGTGGACCTGTTCGCCGCCGCCGGTGCCGGGCGACTCGCGTGACGCCACGCCGTGACGGCGAGACCGAAGCGGCTACGGTCGAACGGTGGCGCATGTTACTTTTTGGTAGCCATTTTCACAGGTGTAACTGGACACTTGCGAAGACCAAGGAGTAGATGATGCCCGAACTGGCCCCCGGATCGATGCCATCGCGCGCTCAGGTCGTCGTCATCGGGGGAGGTATCGGCGGCTGCTCAATCCTTTACTGGTTGGCCCGGCTTGGTCTGCGCGACGCCGTGTTGGTCGAACGCTCGCAGTTGACCAGCGGGTCGACGTTCCATTCGGCCGGTCTGGTGGGTCAACTACGACAATCACTGACGCTCACGAGAATGATGATGAACTCGGTCGAGCTCTACCGTTCCCTCGGTGAGGAGGTCGACCTCGAGACGGGCTGGCGAGAAGTGGGATCGCTGCGACTCGCCTCGTCGCGTGAACGGATGGAAGAACTGCAGCGCCAAGCCGACTGGGCCGAAACCTTTGGCCTGCCCCTGCACCTCATATCGGCCGACGAAGCCCAGGAGCGATTCCCGGTCATGACGACCGACGGCGTCTACGGGGCGGCCTTCTTGCCGACCGACGGGTACGTCGATCCGAGTCAGCTGACCCTGGCCCTGGCCAAAGGGGCCCGCCAACGCGGTGCGACGATTTTCACCGATACCCGCGTGACGGCCATCAACGTCGAGGGCGGTCGAGTGAGTGGCGTCGAGACGAGTCGCGGCACCATCGAGTGCGAAGTGGTGGTCAACGCCGGGGGAATCTACGCCTACGAGATCGGCCAGATGGTGGGCGTGCACGTGCCGATAATTCCAATGGCCCACCAGTACGTCATCACGAAGGACGCCGGCCTGCCGCGCGACATGGCGACTATGCGTGACCCCTCGCTGTTGGTCTACTACCGCGGCGAAAGCGGGGGACTGGTGAGCGGAGGCTACGAGCGCAACCCGGCCCCCTGGGGGCTCGACGGCATTCCCGCGACGTTCAACAACCAACTGCTGAGCGAGGACTGGGAGCGGTTCGCGCCAATTTTTGAGGCCGCGACCCAACGCGTGCCCGACCTCGCCAACGCCGAGATCGTCCAGTTGATCAACGGTCCCGAGGCCTTCACGCCCGACGGCGAATTCATCCTCGGTCCGAGCGACGTGCGCGGATTCTGGGTGGCCGCCGGATTCTGCGCGCACGGGATCGCCGGCTCGGGCGGCATGGGTCGCTTGATGGCCGAATGGATTGTTGCCGGCCAGCCCGAACTCGACACGTGGGAGATGGACTCGCGCCGCTTCGGTCCGCACTATCGCAGTCGCGCCTACGCGCTGGCGCGCACCGACGAGGTCTACGCGACCTACTACGACGTGAAGTA